>JAUNER010000013.1:0-58603 GCA_030525455.1 Akkermansia sp.
TACTGGAGCGGTACAGTAGCGGTGTGTATATGTGCCCTGGGACATTGGCTGATGATATGGTTTATGTGCAGCGAAAGTTTCCCGCTCTTATCTTTTCTCATGAAAGCTCTCTTTACTTGCTTGGTTTAACCGAGCGAACCCCTTTTCAGCATTCCGTCACTATTCCCTCTGATGCCACGCTGCCCCGCAGTATTTCGAAGGATTGCACGTGTTATTACATAAAGCCTCAGTTTCATGAGCTGGGGCTTACAGAATTGCGTACTACTATGGGCAATGTCGTTCGAGGGTACAATGCAGAGCGATGTATCTGTGATATTCTTCGCAGCAAGAACAGGGTCGACATTGAATGCTATACAGCTGCACTTAAACTCTATTTTTCCCGTAAAGAGAAAAATCTGAATCTGCTGGCAGAATATGCCTCAAAGCTTGGTGTGATAGACAAGTTAACCCCTTATTTGGAAGTTTTGGTATGAATTCACAAGAAATGAGCTGGAAAGCTCACATTAACCGATATGCAAGGGAACATGGCATCGCCCCTCAGGTGGTCCTCCAAAACATCATGTTCGAGCGATTTCTGCGCAGGTTGTCCAGGTCAGACTACAAGAATCATTTTGTACTGAAAGGTGGGGTTTTAGTAGCTGCCATTGTAGGGCTTGATTACCGCAGCACCATGGACATTGATACTACGCTTCGGCATTACCCGCTAAGTGAAGAAACGCTGACCCGAGCAATCAATGAGATTACAAGCATTGATGAAAATGATGATACTGTTTTCCGTCTTGTCAGGATAGAGAGTATTCGGCAGGAGGATGAGTATGGCGGTCTCCGTATCAGTATGCAGGCTCAAAGCGGTAATATCGTAGTGCCATTTAGCATAGACGTATCTACCGGAGATGCAATAACCCCTCAGCCCATCGAGATGAACTTCCCAGCTTTTTTGATGGGCTCTCCCCTGTTCAGGTATGGTGCTACAACATAGAGACGATTGTTGCCGAGAAAATAGAAACAATCCTCAGGCGAGGCATCTTATCAACGCGCCCCAGAGATTTTTACGATGTACATATTCTGACGCATACTCGCAATCTTGATTATGAGGTATTGAAGCAAGCTGTACAGCGTACAGCGCAACACCGCAATAGTGCGGAGAATATTACCCGCTGGCGTGAAGTGATGGCTTTGATAGAAGCAAGCCCTATTTTGCAACGTCATTGGGAAAAGTACCGCAACAATTACCCCTATGCGAAATCAATAGAATACACGTAGCTGATGGAGACGCTTGGCAGAGTACTTGCTATAATAGGATAGCTGCTCCTGAATCATGTGATTGATCGCGACAGAGTGGCTGGTTCACCTGTCGTTTTATTTTTCTGAATTGTGATTCTGATACAAGCGGGTTCGAATACCTTGTAGCACCCCTCTAGGCGGTGCTTTCAAATCGGAAGTACCGCCTTTCTTTTTGCCTTAATTCATACAATATCATTCAGTTGCGAAAACGGAGCGAGCACTGATTGAGCCTCGAATTGACCTGAAATCTCGCTCTTTTTAGCCCGTTTTTACCCCATCGGGACTCCCCGGGACTTGTGTGGGTTCTACCCCCATGAAGCCCCCTCTCTGGGGGTTAAACCTTTCTCCCCTCTTAATAATCAATCTTTTGCATTTTCGGCTCAGGCTCTTTTCTCAACCATAAGAGCGTTTTTCGTTCAGAAAAAAGTTCGACAAAAGTCATAACGGCTACACTGTACCTCAGTTACGAAGATTTCTTGCCTTGAGGGGTGATTCAAGGGGGCTTCAGAACAAAATTGGCTACAAGCCTATCCGCTCAAGTATTATAACTTATTGAAAATAAATCAAGAAAAAGCTGGACTGTTTTGCCCTATATGCTATACTTTCATTATAAACAAAACGCTTAACTCCAATGACTAACGAGGAAATAATCATGCTTCTGAAGGAGCACGAGGAGCACAAGGTCAGCGGTAAGCCTTTCTCCGATGAAGAATATGCTGAAGCTGATGCCGAGGACAAGGCCAAGATGGATGACTATGCAGAGTTCTGTGCATACTTGGCCGAGCGCGAGGCCATGGACGAGGAGGAGCTGGACGAGGACGGCTACTTCGTTGACTAAGCCCTAGGCGATCCCCAAAAAGCCTTATTCAACGTACGCAACAACGTACATACCTCAGAATTGACAATTAGTGGAAAAATCAGTAGCATAACCATGGTTCAAAGCATCGGCGAAATACTAAAGAAAGCCGTTGCCACACAACACGCAAATATTCAAAATCGAGGGAGATTACGATGACAATCATTAAATGTAAAAAGTGCGGTCAGGAATACGCATACGAAATCTGGGGAACTGTAACCCCTGGCGGTAAGGAAAGAGAAACAGCCAACTGCCCCTACTGCGGTGAGGTCGGTTACTCTGAGATGACAAGTCAGTTCATTTCATCCTACAAATTGGATAGCGAGGGTAACCCAGACCGCCGCAAGAGTTACTAATAATGCACCAGCAAAAAGCCCTTAGTTTTTGGTTAAGGGCTTTTTGTTATGGCTAACGCCTGTCAATTTACTACAGATTTGAGAACTGTCCGGTTATGTATGGCACCAGAACATCGTAGAACTTCTTGCTCCACTCTGCGTGGAACTTGGCCATCTGTAGCCAATCAGTCTCGTTCTCAATACTGACTTTTTCGAGCTGGTACTCAATCTTGGAGGACTTGATGCTCTCGCCACGAAGCCATGTGAGTGATGCCCCTAACTTGGTTTCAATTTCGTCCTTTTGCTCAAAGAGCGAGTCAAAGATGTGCTTA
The DNA here is from genome assembly GCA_030525455.1 of Akkermansia sp. Taxonomy (GTDB): domain Bacteria; phylum Verrucomicrobiota; class Verrucomicrobiia; order Verrucomicrobiales; family Akkermansiaceae; genus Akkermansia. Next base: position 2,808 of record JAUNER010000013.1, read on the forward strand.
TTTTCTTCTACATTGTTCTTTGCTATGTAAAGCTCAATTCGAGCTCCATCTCGATTTGCCACACAGCATATACTGACACCCTGTACCCCGATAAAACCGCTTATCCAGTTTTGCTTCGATGGGTTCACATTGCTGAATGCGCCCTTGCCATGAACTTCGTGTATGAAATCCAAGGCAAAAGTCCAGTAGCGTTTTCTCCGTTCATATCGAGTACCTGCTTCCACCCTGTTTTCTTCGTTTTCGTCACGCAAATAGAACACCAATTCAGATAAATCTATTTCGTAGGCTTGGAAAACTTTTCTCAATACGAAAAGCTTACTGGGTGTATCGTTATCGGTAAAGACGTGTATCCCATTGGCTATTTCCACGCTCTTGGTAAAGCCTGCCCTGGTAGGTCTAAGGTGGGATTCCAGCCCAGCCCCGTCTGAGTTTGCCATTCTGGTGAGGATAGAACTATCCTCGGCGTACAGTATCACTAATACCTTTTGGTACATGTCTACCCAACTTGTGACTGGTTGCTCGGTAGCCTTATAGGCAAATCTCGCGATAGTACGACCTATCATTAACTCATTATCGTCAGAAAGGTCATAAGAATCCATTTGCTTCTCTTCCGGCACGAACGATGTCTGGGGCTCAGCCCATATAGTGAGAGCTTTGTTGGCTAAGTATTGACTGCGCTCTTCAAGTTCCGTCAATGTCCATTTATCTTTACGGGCAATCCACATATTCATGCGAATGCCGCTGTCGATAAAGCCGTGTTCCATGTGCTTCTTCTCTGAGAAAGAGGCATTTCTATATTTGGAGTTATATGCGGTAAGCGTCAAATTGGCTATTCTGTGCAGCCACTCATCGTGTATCTGGGCATAGTCCTGCCCCAACTCATTATGCCATGTTGGAGTAAGATGCTGGGGCATAATATGCTCAATGCTATACGTCCCCTCATCATAATGGCGGTATACATCCTTATCTTCAGCTGTCCCAAAGTTCTCAAGGCGTTCCAGAACGTATATCTTATTCTTGCTGTTCATGAGGTAAACAGCACGATTCGCAAAAGCCGTTATAAACTCATCATTATCAGGGAAACGAGCCTTCTCTTTCTTCGATAAGAGTGCATACTTGTATTTTTCCACATAATTCTCATCAGTCCCGTCATAGCGAACAATCTCTCTATGAAGTAGCAAGAATATCTTGTTGAGAGCATTCGTAGGCAGCTCGCACATACTTCTACGGAACAGATAATTTTCAGCAACAAGGAATACCTCTGTAACCTGACTGATGGTCAGTTTTGCCTCATTGTAAAGACGCAAAACTTCAAGGAAGAAAGGTCTTGTTACAGTTGTTTCCAATCTGTTTAGTCTGTATATGCACGCATCAAGAGCAATGTTGCCAGTCTTTGCCCCTAGCAAATAGGCATATCTATTTGCATAATCGAGTATGTCAGAGAGAAGCGTCTCGATACTGAGCTGTCGGCTTTCAACATACTCTTTGAAAATAGCGTAGATTTTCTTTTGCTTGGGGATATCCTGCTGTTTTACACTGAGATAATCTCGTATAAAGGCACTGACATCTTGTTTCGTATATGCTTCAATTCGGTTCCAATATTTCTCGTAATACTCATTCTGCTGCTCGATAGGTAAGCCCATGAGTATAAAGTTCCTGATTTTATCGCCCTCGCTTAAATCCAATCCAGTAGAGTTCAGACTCTCAAAAATTAGCTGCGGGTCGTCTTCAGATTCTAGCTGAATGTTGATGATATACAGCTTGTATATAGCATCAAACAATTCGTCAGGTGTTACCTCCTGCTTTTGGAGCTTCTCGTAGAAGAAATTGTAGTTGAGGGTCAGATTGGATTCCTTTATGTGTTCGTCAGAAGAGGAGAACAATTTAGAAAAGGCCAGCTGATCATCCTTGACGTGTTTCAGCTTGATACGAGTCTCCTCCGGCTGCCACTTGTTTACGAGAAAGTCCTCCCAGATGCATTGTTTCAGATTGGGGTCTTTCGGTGTGAGTATACCCTTGTCTATAAGGTTATACATAGCAAGCAGTATCAACGATACAGTAGTAAGGCGTTGCTGTCCGTCAATCACGATGAAAGACACATACCGACCGTCAGGCACATTGGCCGATACAATGCTCCCGAAGAAGTGGCTTTTTCTGCCGGTCTTCGCTATTTTCACCAAGTCGGCATAGAGTTGTCTACAGTTCTCTTCCTTCCAATCGTAATTTCTTTGGTATACGGGAATAATAAAGCGGGAGTTTGAGTTCCCAATGTACCGAACAAACTCACATTCTGAACCTTTCATTGTTGTACCCTATGTTAAATATTTTATTGACTTTTAACACGATAACGTTGGCGCGGGCTGTTTGGCTTATCCGGTATCGTGCGTTCAATGATGCCTTTCTCCAAGGCTGGAACAAGGTAAAATTGGCGGAAATGAGGTCTATGCACCAGCCCCATGCGCTCCATAAGCTGAGATGCAGAGAGAGTATCAGAACCAAGAGCCTCTGTCAGCTCTCGGAATGCCTCTTGTTCGGTTGGTGTCAACTTGGTCGGAGCTTAGTCGGTCAAAAGGTACTGCCTCAGATGAGTGAGGCATTTCCTGTAGAACATCACGAATCACCTCCAGCATCATGGTGACAAAACATGCACAGTCACAAGCAGCATCGGCCATTTGCAAGCCTTTATAGTATTCGCTCTGACGCTTAGCAATAAGTTCCTCAATAGGAAGCCATGCAAAGAAAGATTTCCACTGAGCCAGTAACAGGGTGTGCCACATTCGCCCTATGCGACCATTACCGTCAGCAAAGGGGTGAATGAACTCGAACTCATAGTGAAATATGGAGCTTTTCACCAATGGATGCAAATCAGATTCCTGATACCATGTAAACAAATCCTTTATCTGCCAAGGCACCAGATGAGCTGGTGGTGCCATATGAATGACCTGATTTCCGGCCATTACGCCCACGCCCCCACTCCTGAAACGTCCGGCTTCTTTAACCAGACTATTCATCATCAGCTGATGCGCTTTCAGCAAATCATCTTCACTAAGTGGGTTGAGTGATTGCATGAGTGCATAGGCTTCTGCAGCATTCTGTACTTCTCGGATTTCATGCGGTGGACCTAGGACTCGCTTACCATTCAAGATTGCCGTAACTTGCTCCAGAGACAGCGTATTTTGTTCAATTTGGAGAGATGAATGAATGGAGCGAATTTGATTTTGTCTGCGCAGTTGAACTGAAATGATGTCTCGATGCGTAACCTCCACTCGCCCTACAAGCTCGCATATCTCAGCCAGTAGATTGATAACTGTAGTGTTCTGTTGAAATGGTGGCGTGTACTTACCCATATCGCACTCTTATTATAGCACTTATCCGATTTTTATCCAGCACAAAATGAGGTTGCTATCATTCTAAAAATTTCCCATAGAAGGCATGAACCAAGCATCAAAATGCCATTTGTCTGAGTTGTAGCCCGAACGAAGCACAAAACGTGTAAAAATAGCATTTTTTGCAGTAACGGCAAAATAAAAATGGATATATTAATGGGTTGGAAATGGTAAAATTAAATGCGACACGTTTATCAAAAAGCGGTCTTTCTTTTTAGTGGGAGAAGGGCTGTTTTTTTCTGTATTTTTGTGGGGAATAAGGTAAAATTGTCACATTGGTAATTTTTATTATACGCACATGAAGAAACACATACTTTTAATGGTGGCTACGTTAGCCACATCTCCGCTTATGGCACAGGATGTACAACAGATAGCAAACACGTTGACCATGCCGGAGCTTAAGGCCGGGGCTAAAGTATTACCCATGCCAAAAGCGAGCGGTGCTTCTGTGAAATTGCTTGGGGCGGATTATCAGGAGTTGATTCAGCCAAATGGTAAGATTGCACCGGTGATAGAAGAAACTCCGGTGAATGTTTCTTTTAAGCTGACTGCACCCAATGGGAAAGAAGCTGTTTCTAAGGATTTTCGAGTGATGTTAAAACCCACGAGAACTGCGAAAGCTAATGTAAACCCCAAACCGAAAGTGATTCCGGAAATTTTACAGTGGAGAGGTTCTAATGGATTCGTTAAATTATCCCAAAAAGAGACTTTCTGCTGTCCTAAATCATTAGAGGCTACCGTGCTTCGGGATTTGAAGGATGTCACGGGGCGGGAATTTGTTTCATCTGACGATGATGCCGGGGCAGGGATAGTTATAAAAGTTGTAAAAGATAAACATACTGAGCATTTAGGGCAAGAGGGGTATATATTGGGAATTAATAAAAAAAACATTATCATTCGTGCGGCGACACCGGAAGGTGCATTTTGGGGGACACGAACACTTTTGCAAATGCTTCGCCAAAATGACCAACTTCCCTGTGGTACAGCCATAGACATTCCCCGTTATCAAGTACGCGGGTTTATGCTAGATATTGCTCGTACGCCATATCCTTTAAGTTATTTACGAGACGTTGTTCGTACGATGGCTTGGTATAAGATGAATGACTTACATTTGGTAATTAATAACAACTACATCTTCCATGAAAATTACGTGGATGCAAAGATGGATCCATTTAAGGAATCGTATGCGGCATTTCGTTTGGAATCTAAGTACAAAGGTAAAGATGGTACGCCCCTAACGGCTAAAGACCTCTATTACACAAAGAAAGAGTTTGCGGAGTTTGTGAAGTATGCGAAGAGGTATCATGTGAATATTGTGCCGGAATTTGATACCCCCGGGCATGCTCTATCCTTTACGCGAGTGCGACCGGATTTAATTTACCAAGGTCCGATGGGGCATCATCAGAAACGCCGATGTGAAATGCTCGATGCGGCAAATCCCGAGACTGTAAAATTTGTAGGCAATGTGCTGGATGAATATTTAGTAAAAGATGCAAGTAACGGATTGAAGCAGCCTGTGCTTGGTGATTGTGAGGTGATTCACGTTGGTGCCGATGAATTTTTTGGTGATAAGGAAGATTATCGCCGATATGCCAACGGAGTTCTGACTCATGTCACTAAACGTGGTTATACCCCACGTATTTGGGGGTCATTGTGTGCTAAACCCGGGAAAACTCCCGTGCTGGTTAAGGGGGTGCAAATGAATCTTTGGAGTAAGGATTGGATGCGACCATGGCCGGCACTAAACCAGGGTTATGATGTCATCAATACGCATGATAGCATGCTTTATATTGTTCCATTTGCCAACTATTACAGAATGGACAGAAATCATGCGAATATGTATCAAACATGGACACCGAATAAGATTGGTGCTGTTACTATTCCCTCTAGTCATCCTCAGTTAATCGGGGCAACTTTTGCTATTTGGAATGATATGATTGACCTGAAGCATAGTGGCTATGCCCCATACGACATTTGGGGGATTCTTTCCGGTTCAATTGATGTGCTAAGTCAGAAAATGTGGGGCAAAGAAAATGCTCCCATGACATTTGAACAACACCGCGAACTGGTAAAAACAATTGGTCATGCTCCCAATACCAATCCTTATTACAAGTGGGAAAATGTGAAGCCTATTGACGTGAAGCCGACCTCTCTGCCAATGGCTCTGAATAAGCCGGCTTTGGGACCGAACTATCATGTGACAATGGAAGTAGAAATGTCAGCCGCTCCTGCCGGCAAGGAACAGGTTCTGCTCTCTGCACCTGAGGGGAAACTGCTTGCCACGATGGCAGATGGCACTATCGGCTTCCGTCGTGATGATGCGATGGAGTTCTCATTCGGGGCAAAGCTTCCTATCGGAAAGAAAGTTAAGCTCGAACTCATTGGGGCTCCGGAAAAAACTCGACTCTTGCTCGATGGTAAAGAAGCAGGAACGATGGTGCTAAAGAGCTTCCGAAATGCAGATGAGCAATTTAGGAATAGAACCAAAGGCCTGCGTTCTACATTTGTTCTTCCATTAAAAACCTTAGGTGAATCATTTAATGGTAAAGTACACTACTTCTCTGTAGTGCCTCAATAATGGATTGGTTCTAATTCACTGGTGATTAGCCCTACCGCTCGTAGTTGTTCCGCTTTTCCCAAAAAGCGGAACTGCCACGAAGTGGCTAAACCAACAGAGGTGAGGACACAGAGGGGGAAAAGCAGAATGCCCTCCCTGCCGCGTAAGGAGTATTTGTCCATTTATTATCTTGGCTAGAAGGAGAGAATTCTTTTTTTTGCCTTACCTGTATTCTTTTTATTGTTAGTTGTTTTCTAAAATGAGTTTATAGTTGCGTTGTCTCTACGATGGTTAGCAGTATATTAATTCTGTACTGAAAGTTTAAGCGGCAATAGATGTTTTAGTGTTGCCGGGGGGGGTAATAAGGAGTTGTTTGGGGGGAGGAGCTTATTTGGTAATAGTTACCGGAGTATAGACGGGGACGAGGTCAAAGATGTGGAGGATATCTTTGGGGGCTAGGCGAATGCAACCATGGGAAGCGGGAGTGCCTAGTAAATCTGTGCGGTTGGTGCCATGAAGGTAGATGTATCGCTCGTGTGTATTGTCATTGTGGGGTTCGGTGCCATCGAGCCAAAGGATGCGAGTGAGGATGTAGTCAGAGTTTTCATCCATGCCGGCAGGGATATCAGAGGGGTAGAGCCCGGCGATTTGGCGACTGATGAAAATGGCATTTTCCGGGGCTTGGTGACCGATTTTATCGGAGATGATAAATTTGCCGATTGGGGTTTTGCCGGAGCCCGGTTCACTCCCGATGCCGGCAGCACCGCTCGAAATGGGGCAGGTATAGAGGAGAGTGTGGTTTCTGTAAAGATAGAGAACTTGCTCGGATAAATTAATATGAAGGGTAATCATGAGGGAGAAATGATGGGGCTTTCGAGGTGTGCGAGAATGCTCTGCAAGGCCGGGAGCATTTGCTGAAGAGTTTTTTGGTAAAGAGAAAGAGGCCCACCAAATGGGTCAGCGATGTCGGCAGAGTCTAGTAGGTAGGTGAGAAGGTGGATTTTGTCCTCATACTCTGGGAAATAAGCCAGTAAAATATCTCTGTGAGCAGAGGTCATGGTGTAGATATGTGTGGCTGTATCTATGAGCTGAGGCGAGAGGGCAGTGCTACGATGTGAGCTTAAATCAATGTGATGACGGCGTAAGGCTTCTAGGGTATGCTCAGAAGCGGTGTCGCCAGTCCAAGCGGAAATACCGGCAGATGAGATAACCCAGTCCGGGTGATTCTGAGCGGCTAATTGCCGGAAAAGCCCCTCAGCCATAGGGCTACGGCAAGTATTACCCGTGCAAACAAAGAGGATATGAGTAGGAGCAGACATCATGAATGAGGAGAGTTTGAGTGAGGGATAGGGATTTCGTTGGGTTCTTGGTAAATTTCTTCTGAGGCTAAGCGGGGGGAGGTGGTGGAATCATCGTCAGAAGATGAGTCTTGATTATCTGAGGCAGAGAATTTAAACCAAGGAAGAAAAGTGCCGAAAAGAGCGATAAAAATAATGGCAAAAAGCGGGGTTTGTAACTGGAACCATAATTGGTGAGTTTCTAAAAGGAAATAGGCAAGCACCAAAACCCCAACAGCAGAGCCCCCCCAAGTCAGAAGCCTACCCCATGTGCCGAAGCGAAGAGCCCATAGACCAATGAGTAAAACATCGATTAAAATAATTATTTCTGCCCAGAATGGAGCGGCAGAAATTTCGATAGGTGGCAGTGGGCTTAGCCCGGCCATGATGGTTCTGGTACTCATGGCTTGGTGAATGAGCCCGGCATCTACGGAGTCAGCAGAAGTGAAAGGCTCTGAGATAAAAACGGCATCTGATTCCTGACACAACTTGCGAATAATCGGGTTTGCTTGCTGAGGTAAGCCAGGGATGTTATTGACAATAACATCATCGGTAGCAAGAATCGTAGGGGCGGTATTTGCCGGGGTTTCGGCTCGTGCCAGGGTGTCTAATGGAATAACTCGTTTATCGCCTAAAATCAATTTATTGTCTGCCGTGAGGTGTACAGCCCGGGGGGAGAGCTCCAGGGCGTTAAGAGCGGCGATGAGAGGGAGAGTTGGCAAGAGCTTATCACCCCAGCGGACGAGCAGAGGAAGAGTGCGGAAAGTGTGTTTTGGATGAAACAGTGGATTGTTTTCTACAATAGAAGCCGCGATGTTAAGTTCCGGGAAAGAAAGTTCAGAGGCGGAAGAAACTAATTTATCTGCACGAGGGAATAGAGAAAAATCTGCCTTTATATTCTCTGCCGGGATGCACCATTGTTTGAGGCTTGGGGGAAGCTCCTCTTGGCGAATCGACTCACTCATTGGTAAGGCCAGCAAGTGTGAGTGGAAGCGAGAAAATTCGTAGGTAAACGCAGATTTGACAATGTTGTCCGGCTCAGGCGACCAAGAAAATGGGGCAGAGATGTAAATGTGCTTTGCCCCATGCAGATGCAGTTGATATAAAAGCACCGCATAGTCCATAGGGGAAGGGGGATGATGAGCAAAACTCGCCAAGGTTGAGCTTTTATGAAGAGAAATAATGGGGAGAGGTGCACTCTGTCCATCATTGGCAAATTTCAATGGTTGTAGGATGAGTTGAGATTTTTCATTAATTCCTTCGGAATGCAGAGCATCGTAGTTAGGGGCAAATAGAGAAGTAGCTAAGCATTCGTAAAAAGCCACAGTAGGGGACACTAGGTAGCCGGCAACTAAAAGAGCCAGCCCTAGCACAAGATGAAAGAGAGCAGGATAGAGAAGAATCTTAGCAGTTAGTTTCATGAAGTGATCAAGATTAGGTTTTTAACAGTGGGCTTAAACATTCGGCAAGGGGAGAGTGGGGAATAAGTCTTTGTAAATGAGATAAAGCCGCAGGGATTTGGTTTAGATACCATGCATTGCCTTTGTTATAACCAATGTTGGCAAAGGCACCTAGCATTTGCATCACACGCTGGAGGGCACAGGCCGTGAAAACGTCTGAATCGAGGGGCGAGCCGGTAATGGACTGCCAGTCTGAGATTAAGTCATTGATGCAGGAATCTGATAATTGCGGATAAGCATCGAATACTAATGAGGCGAGGTCGTATTCCGGCCGCCCCAGCCGCATCCCTTGAAAATCAATAAGCCATGTGTGTCCTTGATAAATGTGGATGTTTTGAGACTGGCAATCGCGGTGTACTAATGAGCGAGGGAGTTTGCTTAGTGATTTGGCTAAGTGGAGGGGAGCCGAATGGTCTAGGAATTTCTGAGACGATATATGTAAATGAGTACCAAGAAAATGTTCGGCAAAATACGCTTGCTCCCAGCGATAAAGGCCAAAATCAAAGTCAGGTTGAAGAGCAAATTCCGTAGGAACAGGACAGGAATGTAAACGGTGAACTTGTTCCATAGCCCTGCGGTAGCGTTGGCGTAGAGATGACCAATCTTCTGAGCAGTAAGATAAAAGGTTTGAGTCGCCTAAATCTTCAACTAGGGCTAGACCACACCCCGGAGCGGTAACTTTATGAGCAAGGATGGACGGTACATTAACAGCATGATTTTTCAAATACTGAGCTACCGGAACAAAGCTATCGTTATCCGGGCGTTCATTTGTCCAAGCGACGCCAATAATAGTAGAATCATCAATATGAAAGCGAACAATGCACCTGCCGGAAGCCCCATTGGTCACTGTCTGAACAGACGTGGGGGCTTGGTGAAAAAATTGCTCGGCAAATGCGACTAATGCTTCCATTTCTTTTTCTGCGTATGAAAGGTGGAGGGATAAGAATGAGCCCCCCACTTTCTCATATTATGACAAGGCAGAAATCGCCTAAGACTGAGAAAAGAGGGGGGGGAGAAAAGAAATTAAAGAGATGATGGGAATTTATGGTCCTCGCCATAACCATAATTCTCAACAACGTAGTCAACGTCTTTGTCGCCACGACCGGAACAACAGGCAAGGATAGCACCGCCTTTGTTTTCCTGTGCCCAGCGCATAGCGTATGCAATAGCGTGTGAGCTTTCTAAGGCAGGAATGATGCCCTCATAGCGAGAAAGCTTGAAGAATGCATCAACGGCTTCCTCGTCGCTGACGGTGGTGTAATTGACACGGCCGATATCGTGTAAATAGGCGTGCTCCGGTCCGACAGAAGGATAGTCTAGCCCACTGGCAATAGAATGAACCGGAGCTGCATTTCCCTCATTGTCTTGGAGCATGATGCTTTCAAAGCCGTGAAGAATGCCCTTAGAACCAAAGCAAATTGAGGCAGAGTGATCGCCTAAATTCGGACCTTTACCGAGAGGCTCAACCCCATAAATATCTAATGGGTCACCTAGGAAAGCGGTAAACATCCCCATAGCATTACTACCCCCACCCACACAAGCACAGACGGCGTCCGGCAGAATTCCGGTCATATCCATAAACTGTTCGCGAGCTTCCACACCAATGCAGGTTTGGAAATCACGCACCATTTGTGGGAATGGATGTGGACCTACAACTGTACCAATGCAGTAAATGGAATCTTTGTAATTTTTTGCGTATGATTCGAAAGCAGAGTCTACGGCTTCTTTTAAGCATTGTCCACCGGTGGTAACAGGAACGACCTTGGCACCGAGGATTTTCATGCGAGTGACGTTTGGGGCTTGTTTAGCAATGTCGAGTGCCCCCATGTGAATTTCGCATTCCAGCCCGAAGAAAGCTGCGGCTGTGGCAAGAGCCACGCCATGTTGACCGGCCCCGGTCTCAGCAATGATGCGTTTTTTACCCATGTATTTGGCTAGTAAGCCTTCGCCCATGCAGTGGTTTAGCTTATGAGCACCGGTGTGGTTTAGGTCTTCTCTCTTAAGGTAAATCTGAGATGTTCCTAAATAACGAGATAGGCGTTCGCAATGATAAACAGGAGTAGGGCGCCCCTGGAATTGCTTGCGAATGCGGCGCAGCTCGTTAATAAATTGTGCAGAGTGAGCAATGGTTTGGTATGCTTCTGTAATTTCTTCAAAAGCAGGGACTAATTCGTCCGGTAGATAAACACCGCCATATTCGCCAAAGCGACCATTTTTGTCAGGAAAATTTCTTAAATAAGTATGAAGATCCATAATTCTTTTTCTTAGCCACGAAAATCTATCACGTTCAGTTGGCTAAATCAAAGTAAAGTCATTAGAATGACTGAGTTTTTCTGTGATGACTTGCGGTGGGTGGGGCTTTGATGGCTCACCACAAACATAGGTTACACTTTTGCCCGAAAAAAAAGAGCAATGGTGTAAAAACCATTGCTCTTTTTAGTTAGAAGTTGTTTTCTGATTTAGATTAAACGACGTTTTTTAATGGAACGTTCCGTGGCTTGAATCGTTTGACGTGAGTCTGTATCTGCTTCGGCCATTAGGGCAGAAAGGTCGCGTACGATGTTTTTTCGCATACGGTCTACTAATTGGCGACCTTCTTTGGTGATGGTTACCATGATTTTTCGGCGGTCTTTTGCCGCATTTGTCCGTGTCAGATACCCCATCTCTTGCAGTTTGTCTACCATACCGGTTGCAGCTGCTGTGGAGTGCCCCATCTTTTGAGCAATGCTAGACATGCTCAAAAATTCTTCACTTGCCAAATAGGTCAATAAGAAAAATTGGGGGTAGGAGACCTTGCCTTCATTCAGCTCCGGTGAGAGGTTGAGTATGCAGGAGCGCTGAGTTAACAACACGAAATCTGCCAGTTTGTTTGCTTCTTCTGTGATTGTGTTCATACTTCTTTTTTTGGGTCTGATTCCCCCTGTGCATCGGGTGCCGACTCCTCCGTCGGCGGTTCAGCTAGACTACTATTTCTTCGTTGCCTCGGCAAGCCAAAATGTCAATTTTTCTTTAATTTTTACTTCTGTCGATATTTTGAGTTAGGTAGATAGTTGTGGCTAATTCCTTGAATGTGAATAGAATGTGTTTGGAGTGTGAACTCAATGTGAATAAGGTGTAAAAAAGTAGTAAAAATACCTAATATTCAGATATCTGATATTTGGGATATCGAGACAGAGGTGAATAGGGCATTTTTGCGGTCAAAAATTGCATCTCATTCGTCATAACTAAAAACAAGAATGGAAAGAAAAGGGGGGGATAAAGCACGAAAAAAAACGTGAGAAAAGAAGTGCAAAAAAGGTGGGATTTTTCCCAAAAAACACCCCCATAGAAAGCTAAATCTTTGCGATGACCGTGCCGAAAAGCATGATGATAGTATCCCTGTAGGCAAAGAGAAAATGATGGTACAAAGAAAAACAGAAATGGTGACGTGATAATCCCTCTAGAAAGAAGTAGGAAGGCTTGCAGAAGAGGGAAAAAACTGAGAGAATCAAGCCCATGCGTTTATGGAAATATTTAGGAATAATGCTACTGTTTGCCGGCTGTGATGTGCAAACAAGTGTGCAGAGAGCCAATAACGAACGCATACTCATCGTCGGGAATAATACAGAGCCTCAGAGTTTTGACCCACATATAGCAAGCTCAGTATCTGACTTCAAAATCATCAATGCTACGATGGAGGGACTAGTGAGGGGCGATTCAAAAGATGACGCCAAGTACTATCCCGGAGTAGCAGAGAAGTGGGAACGAGATGCTACAGCAAAGAACTGGACCTTTTATCTACGCAAAAACCTAGAATGGAGCGACGGGACACCGCTCACAGCACAGGATTTTGAGTATGCTTATCGCCGACTATTACATCCGGAATTTGGTGGACGCTACGCCGATATGCTTTACCCGATAGAAGGAGCGGAAGCCTACAACAAAGGGCAGTCCAAGGAACTAGGCATTTGTGCCAAAGACAAACACACGCTAGAAATACGCTTGCATTCCCCCATGCCACATTTGCCCTTGCTTCTGCTGCACCCGACCTGGTTCCCGGTACCACGGCATGCTGTAGAAGCACATGGAGGAATGCTCTGTAGAACCGGGCAATGGACACGCCCCGGAAATGCCGTAAGCAATGGACCTTTCGTGCTGACCAAGCATCGATTTAACGATTGTGTAGAAGTTCGGAAAAATCCACGTTATAGAAATGCCGCCAAAGTTTGGCTGGAGGGTGTACGCTTTTTACCCACGGTAAACGGATTTACAGAAACGAGGATGTTTTTTAACGACAAAGTGCATATCACAAACAATGTGCCACCGGAAATGACCGCTTACGCCAAGGAAAAAGCCGGAGATGCTTTTTGTCAAGACGATTACTATGTGACAATTTTTTACCGACTCAATACAACGAGAAAAGCCTTAAAAGATTGGCGAGTACGACAGGCATTGTCTATGGCTATTGATAGAGAAACCCTAGTCAGAGACGTGGTGTGTGGGGGTGGACAAGCCTGTTTTGGATTCACCCCTAGTGGAGCTGGTTATCAAACACCGCACATGGTGACATTTGACCCGGTAAAAGCACGAGAATTACTGGCAGAAGCAGGGTATGCCCATGGAAAAAATTTTCCTGTTTTGGAATTGATGACGACCTCTAGAGAGGTTCAGAAAACCATGGCAGAGGCTATCCAGGGGATGTGGAAAAAACATTTGGGGATTCATGTAGAAATTCGCTCGTGTGAATGGACTGCGTACAAATTTGCTCAAAATACCATGAACTATGACTTTAGTTCATCTTCATGGTCCGGAGACTACTTAGACCCATCGAGTTTTTTAGACCTATGGGGGGCGGCTTCCGGCAACAATAACACGGGCTGGTCGCACCCGGAATATGAGCGTTTGCTCCAAGCCGTGAGGGCGACAGGTGACCAAACCCAGCGAATGCAATTATTGGCACAGGCTGAATCGCTCATGCTTTCAGAAGCCCCGGTTATCCCCCTCTACTGGGCAAAACGCTCCTATTTGAAAAGAGCCGAGGTTAGCGGCTGGTATCCCTTGCTATTAGATAATCATTTATTTGAGGATATACGCTTAGATAACAAAGAATATGGGAAGGAGGTAAAGTAATGTTTCGTCTTATTCTAAATCGCTTGGGGCAGGGTGTTTTGGTGCTTTTTATCCTTGAAACAATAACGTTTTTTCTCATCCGCTTATTGCCGGGGCATCCATTTATGGGCGAAAAAAAATTACCCACGCATATTCTCGAGCAACTTCAGTTGACATACGGCTTGGACCAAAGTGCCCTTGTGCAGTATGGACGATATTGGTGGAATATGTTTACAGATGGTGATTTGGGGCCATCACTCGTGAAAGAAGGCATCAGTGTGGCAGATATGATAGGCCAGGCATTTCCGGTTTCATTGGAATTGGGGTGTGTGGGCATGCTTATCTCTATCGTTATAGGAATACCGTCCGGCATCATGGCGGCACTTTATAAGAATCGTTGGATTGATGGTTCTGTGATGCTGATTTCCATGGCGGGAATTTGTATTCCTACATTTGTAGTCGCACCATTGCTGGGAGTTGGGGTAGGGATGTGCATTCCCGGTTTGAGTGTGGCCGGGTGGGATGACTGGGGGTGTTTGATATTACCGGCATTGACTTTAGGATTGGTAAACGCCGCATATTTAGCCAGACTGACCCGAGGAGGAATGCTGGATGTACTCACACAGGATTTTATACGAACGGCACGTGCCAAAGGAGTGTCGCAATTTAGATTGGTATGGAAGCACGCCCTAAGAGGTGGTCTCATTCCTGCTATATCCTATTTAGGGCCGGCATTTGCGGCAATGATAACAGGGTCTTTTGTGGTAGAAACTTGTTTCCAAGTACCGGGTATGGGGCAGCACTTTGTGAATGCGACGACGGATCGTGATTATTTTTTAATCCAAGGCTTAGTTTTATTTTACGGAATTTTGATAGTTTTGGCCAATTTACTTGTTGATTTGGTTCAAATGGTAGTGAATCCTAGACTTAGAGAGGCTGTGTAAATGATGAAGCAAAAGAATAATCAGTTTGAAAAAGGCACGTCTCTGTGGAAAGACTCTATTGTGAGACTTTCCAAAAACCGAGTTTCTATTTGCTCATTTGCATTTCTTGTATTGGTAGCTGTACTGTGTTTTTTAGGTCCTTTAGTGCCGTGGTTGCCACATCCGAATATTCAGGATTTGACAAATATCGCAGATGGACCAAGCTGGGAACATTGGTTCGGTACAGACCAATTAGGACGTGATTTGTTTTCTCGTGTTTTGTATGGCGGACGCATCTCACTTTTGGTTGGCTTGGTGGCCACAGGTGTATCATTGGTCATTGGGGTGGTGTATGGGTTGGTATCGGGGTATTTAGGGGGACGAGTGGATGCTCTGATGATGCGGACGGTGGATGTGCTTTTTGCCCTGCCATTTATAGTGCTAGTGATTATATTTTCACTTAGCATCGAAGAGCCAGCCAAAATGATAACCCAATGGCTGGCGGAAATCAGCGGATGTAGTATAGAAATGATTAGCCCTATTACCGGGCTAATTCCATTATTTATAGCTATTGGGGCACTAGGGTGGTTAACATTGGCTCGCATTGTGCGTACTCAAACACTTGAATTAAAAAAATGTGAATTTGTAGAAGCCGCTCGCTCATTAGGGCTGGGGCATGGGGCTATATTGTTCAAGCATATTGCACCTAATCTATTGGGGCCTGTTATTGTGTACACAACCTTGGCTGTGCCTGGAATTATGCTTTTAGAAGCGGTGCTATCGTTTCTGGGTTTAGGCGTCAAAGCCCCGAATTCATCATGGGGAACTCTTATTAAGGAAGGAGCAGACAGAATGGAAGTTAGTCCGGAATTGCTCATTTTTCCGGCATTGATGTTTGCTTTTACCTTATTGGCTCTTAACTTTTTAGGGGACGGATTACGAGATGCTCTAGACCCTCGAGCTTCTAAAGATTAGTTGAATTATGAAAATACGCTCGGTGCAATTATCAGATGCCAAAGCCATAGCTTCTATCTATAAGCATTATGTGCTTCATACGCCAATTTCATTTGAGATTGAGGCGGTTTCTGAGGCAGAAATGCGTAGTAGAATTTCTCATATTGCCGCACGCTGGCCTTTTTTAGTTTGCGAAGATGAGCTAGGACAATTGGTGGGTTATTGTTATGCCCATGAGTGGAAAGAACGTAAAGCCTACGCTCAAACTTTAGAACTAACAATTTATATGAAGCCTGATTGTTGCGGTAAACAACTTGGAGCAAGCTTAATGAACCAACTTATAGCTGAGTGTAAAGAGAAAGGTTTCTCTGTTTTGATTGCTTGTATTACCGCAGAAAATAAGCAAAGTTGCAGTTTTTTTGAAAGTTTAGGGTTTAAGCGTGTCTCGTACTTTGAAAAAGTAGGATATAAGTTTGACCGATATTGGGATGTTGTTGATTATCAACTTACCTTAAAATAATTATGAAGATTGCTTTGACGATATTGATGTTGGTGATTTCAAATGTCTTTATGACTTGGGCGTGGTATGGACATTTGAAAAAAGAAGGTGTTACAAATGATAAGCCTTTGTTTGTTATTATTTTACTTAGTTGGGGTATTGCATTCTTTGAGTACTGCTTTATGATTCCGGCAAATAGGCTGGGGAACGAGGGGGGCTTGAATGTAGCTCAGTTAAAAATAATGCAGGAGGTGATAACGCTAGCCGTATTTGTACCCTTTGCTCTCTTTTATATAGGCGAGAAGTGGAAGTGGGATTACCTCTGGGCTTTTATTTGTATTTTGGGGGCAGTCTTTTTTGTGAATAGAGAAAATTTAATGAACTAACATATGATCTTTTACTAGGTATGGTGGCGAAATGGACTTATTCGCAAACCAATTCTAGCAAGGAGGCTCGCAACGCGGCTCTATCTAGTTTACCCATTTCATTTCGTGGGAATGAGTCGTAGCAGACGACTCTCTCAATACGCTGTGGACCCGGCATGGTTGTATTCCATGTGTCAGAGATGGCTTCCAGTTCTGTTAAATACCGCTCTGTACAAGCAATAAGCTTTGCCCCACGACGATGATGTGGAACTGCTTCGATGATGACATCCGGAGCTAGTCGGGCAAATTCATATTGAATGGCATCCGGGTCAACTAATTCACCGAGAATTTTTATTAAACGGTCTGCTCGGCGAATAAAGGTGAGTTTATTCCCTTCTAGTGAAACGATGTCGTTGGTTTGCCACCATTGATTTTGAGGGATAATTTCAAGAGAAAAGCGACCATCTAATTGTGTAGTGAGTCGGGCAGAGAGTTTGCCTTTGCCTTGGAAGGCAAGAATGCCGGAATCATTCACTTTTGCTTCCCAATGCGGTAGTATAGCCAGTTTATCTGAATGCCATGGCTCGTCTGGAGAGGCCGTGGCAAATTGAGAACCACTTTCTGTCATGCCATAGCTCTGAACGATAGGCCATCCCAGTTCCCTGGCTTTTTGGGCTGTGGGTGTGTCAAGGGCTCCACCCCCTACTAATATACAATGAATGGTTTTAGGTGCTTTAAGCTCAGATTTGACCAAGTCGATGACCTGTGTGGGCACTAATGAGGACCAAGCCGCTTGGCTAGTGCTTAGTAAGTCAGTATAGTCTTTGGCATTCCAGCGGTGGGGGAGTGTGTGAACCCTTGCTCCGCTTAGAGCCGCTCTCATGTGAACCATAGCCCCGCCAACGTGCCATGTCGGTAGAGGACAGCACCAGTCGCCTTTTTGGGCATTCATGTGCTGAATAGCTGCTGCGGCACAGATATTTAACGATTCGTGGGTGAAAATGATGGCTTTAGGCGGTAGTCCCGATGAACCGGAGGTCGCAAAGGCAACACCCTCAGAAATTCCATTTTCTAGAAGAAAACTTTTGGCACGTTCGCTCCATTCTGCTAAGTGCGGAGCGGCTAAAACGCAGAGTTTATTTGATTTTTCCCAAGGTAAAATCGGCGAAGCTGAAAGCATAAACTGGGGAATGACCTTTAGTGGTGAGCTTTGCGTCGCAGAGTACGCCAACGTTCTTCCATGCGTGGTTTGAGGTGTTGTTCTATCCATGCATAGCCGGCTTCTAAGCCGCCTGCTTTAAATGCTCTGCCAATTTCAGCTTCAACCCCGGTAGCATTCCCTGTGCGACGCAAAAAATCGTTGCTCGTAAATTCAACAAACAATTTACCATTAATCTCGCCGAGTTCTGCCAGAATCCACTCTCTTACATACAGGGCTAAAATGGCATCTCCCACCCATGCTTCAATGCGTAGACGTTCTTCTGTAGCTTTATCAATTTTACTCATGATGGGATACTTGATACGGTATTAATAGCAGAGGAAAAGCCATTTAGGGATGAAGCATTTTCTTTAGTGCTATCGTTGTTATTTGTTGTAGATGGCCTAGGCGGTGTGCCTTGTGGTAATAAATCCGGTAAGCTATGAGGGGGGGTAGGAAGTGGACCGGATGAAGGATTTTGCGGATACCAAATCGGATTCGGGGCAACTCCTTGTTGAGACGGCATAAGTGGCACGTCCAGAGCTCGATTCCCGGTAGGAGTGTCTTGGTTTGGCAATGATTTTCGTAAATGAGTTTCTGACTCTGAATTCCAGTAGCCGGAATCTAGTTCAATGTAGATATTGGAGTAGGGGAGTTGTGTTTTTGTTTTGATAACCAATACGTTGAATTGTTTGGCGGCATCTTCAATGAGGGAATTGATGGTTCGGCTCATTAATTCAAAATTCTGCCTGCCGGGTAGCATTTTACCTAGGCTTTTTCTATATGCTTTGATGCCGGGGGCGTAGTCTTCTGTAACACTTCTAAGTTCCGTACAAACCATGATGCGCGGCACAACGTGTGCTTCTGCTTCAATGATTTCTAATACATCTAGCAATACTTGGTCAGCTGGTTTATCAGAAACCATGGTGCGAATTCCCGGACCGGTATAGGCCGGGAAGGATGATTCTGCCACGACTATCCAATTTCTAGCTCCTATGATAGCAAGATTTTGTGATAATTGGTCTCTCCATTGTCGTTCTGCATAGTCTATATCCGGCGTACACCCGGCAATAAAGCAGGCGAGACAGGCAGTAACTGTTGGAATGATGCGAGACATAGAGATGCCCCCTCTCTTACGGAAAGATGGAGGGGAAATAGGCGTTGCTTAGATTTTGCGAGAACGTGGTTCGCGCCCGGTACTTGGGCAAACACCCTGAACTGTGGCAAATGGTGCACCATTTGTGGGAGCCGCTTCTGTAAATGCAACTCCCGGTAGTTCTGTCGGAAGCCCTTGAACGGGGAAGTCTTTGCGTAATGGATGGTAGGGGTAACCTTCCCACATAAGGATGCGACGTAAGTCCGGATGTCCGGAAAACTTAATGCCCATGAGATCCCAAACTTCTCTTTCATGCCAATTTGCACCACCAAATAGTTCTGTGATGCTTGGTACTTCTTCACCATCGTCAACTTTTACTTTGAGGGTGAGGTTGACCCCAACTTCTGCTTGGGTGATGGTGTAGACAACTTCAAAACGAGGGCATTCACCCATGTTGTCAACAGAGCAAAGATTTACCAACATATCAAACCCCAAAGCATCGCGAAGCCAACGCATTACTTCTACAATTTCCGTACGAGCAACAGTGAGAACAACGTCTCCGCGGAAGTCGCATCGTGCTGTGATTACGTCTTTGCCAAAACGTACACAAGCTTTGTCGGCTGCTTCTTTGATAAGTGATTCTGAGGATGGCATAGATATAAAAATAGTTAAATTTGGATGAATCCGAGAAAGGAATTATTCAAGCGGCATTTCTGTATTTACCGGAACCGGAGCATTGGCTTCTTTTGGCTCGTCTTTTTTGAAGAAAGTGCGAGCCGGTTCTTGGGTATCAAGCTTTTTGCGAAGTGTAAGTAGACCTTCCAGAATGGCTTCCGGGCGTGGAGGACAACCGGAAATGTACACGTCTACCGGTAGGATTTTATCAACCCCTTGAAGAACGGAGTAGGAACGGAACATGCCACCGGAGGAAGCACAAGCTCCCATAGCGATGCACCATTTAGGTTCAGGCATTTGGTCCCAAATGCGTCGTACGGCTAATGCCATTTTGTACGTTACTGTGCCTGCGACTATCATGACGTCTGCTTGGCGAGGTGAGAAGCGAGTTACTTCTGAGCCAAAGCGAGAGAGGTCGTAGCGAGAACATGCAACTGCCATAAATTCAATAGCACAGCAAGATAAACCCATTGGCATCGGCCAAAGTGAGTTTTTACGAATCCAGTTGATAGCAGCATCCAAAGTTGTAAAGACAAAGTTCCCCTCTGCATTAGGGTCTAATATGCCGGTTTCGTAAAGATTTGTTTCGTTTGATGTGACCATGGTGACAAAAATTCTTGCTGGGCTTAGCTTAACGATTTATCTTGTCTCACTCAAGCCTAAACTTGATTCATTGAGCTATTTTTCGTACAGTTTTTTGACGATGATGATTCCTTGCTGGAGTTTTTTATTTGTTTATGGTAGTAGTCTGGCGTATGGAAAAATTATATCGACCAAATGTGGCAGGGATAATGATGCGGAATGATGGGATGATTTTAATATGTGAACGCACCAAACAGAGAGGGGCGTGGCAATTTCCACAGGGGGGGATTGATCCAGGTGAGTCTGCTCAGGATGCCGCTCAAAGAGAAATAATGGAAGAGGTCGGTTATTTGCCTATGCACTATTCTATTTTATGTTCACGTGCCGGGTATAGATATGATTATCCTCAAGAAGTCTTGGAATTTGTGCGTGAAAAACGCAAGCAACCTTATGTAGGGCAGGAACAGGAGTATTTTTTATGCTTGTTGAATGGTGATGCCCCTGAACCGACACTTGACCAGCGTGAATTTGGTGCTTATCGATGGATAAAACCAGAGGAGTTTCAGCTCGATTGGCTTCCGGATTTTAAGAAAAAAGTATATGCTGATGTGTTGAAAGATTTTTTCCGTCTTTAAGGGAGGATTTTGTACATTTGGTTAGTATTCCCGACCTTAGGTTTTGGGAAGTTTTTTACCGGCAAGGAAGTTGCAGAATTGGTGGCTTTCCTTGTTGGTCTTATGGTGTTGGTTGTGGTTTTGGTTCTTTTAGTTGACGTTGTCTTTTGGGTAGACGATGCTGAAGTGGGTTTGTGAGTGCTGGTAGTCCTTTTATTTTTTGAGGTTTTTGTATTTTCAGTATGAGGTGTGTCAATTCGTGTTCCGAATGGTGTGGTAACCACGTTACTGTTTTGTTTTGGCTTAACTGTGGTCTGAATGGTAGAAGTGGGTGTTTGTTTTTGGGGGGAATGAGGGGTAGAGTGTGCTTGTTTGTCTTTCCATAGGAACCATCCAATGGCTGCACCTATGAGTAATAGAATAAAGAATACGGTGCCGGCAGATGAGCTTTTTTTTACGTGTCTGCGAATGATGGGGCGTGCACTTGAGGTGCGAAGTGCATTTGAGGTGTGTTCTAAGGTGTGAATGTAGTCTATCCACGCTTTTGCAGAGTAAAAGCGTGAGCGGGTATCCGGAGACATAGCCTTATCTATACCGGATAAGAAGTTGATGGGGTAAAGAGAGCGTAAGCCGGGATTTGATGCCACTTTGGGGTTTCTATCAACGATAGACCGTTGGTCGGCAGGGAGCGGTACATTTCCGGTAATCAATTCATAAATGGTGCAACCTAAGCCATATATGTCACACCAAGCACCAATTTCTGCTCGTTGCCCGGGGTAAAATTCCGGTGGTGTGTAACCGGGGGTGATTTGCACGAGTCCTTGGTGTTGTAGAGTCTTGTTTCTAACAGCACCAAAGTCAATGAGTTTGGGACTGCCATCCGGCTGTACAAAGATGTTGCCTGGTTTGATGTCGCA
Source organism: Akkermansia sp. (assembly GCA_030525455.1). GTDB lineage: Bacteria > Verrucomicrobiota > Verrucomicrobiia > Verrucomicrobiales > Akkermansiaceae > Akkermansia. Next base: position 24,459 of record JAUNER010000013.1, read on the forward strand.
GTGAAAAACTCCTTGGGAATGAACGTAGGTTAAAACTTCTAGGATGCTGAGTAGGAGTTTTTTTGCCTGGTCAGAGGGCATGGTTAACCCGGTGGCGTGCATGGTGGTGAGGATTTCGTAAAGGGTATTTCCCTTGATTTGCTCCATCACATAGTAGAATGTGCCATTGACGTCAAACATATCGTAGACCTTTACCACACCGGGGTGGTCTAGCTTGGAAATGACTAGGGCTTCTTGTTTGGCGTTTTCTATGGAGTTGGCAAAGTTTATTTGGCTTGCTTCGTCCTCTCTTGCTACAACTTCGCCGGTTTCTTGGTTTCGTACGGCGTAGGCATCGGGCATACACTCTTTGATAACAACTTGCTTGTTGCTTGATAAGTCTAATGCCAGATATGTAATGCCGAATCCGCCTGCATTTAGTACATTGAGTATCTGGTACTTCTGGTTTAGTATGGTGTGATTTGCCAGTGGATATACGATATGTTCCTCAGTCATTGTCAATAGTAGCTAAATGCTTGAAAATAATTGTAGTTGCTAACGAAGAAAAGTCAAGGAGTCAATAGCAAGAAACACGAAATTCGTATTCTTCTACGCATCCTTTTTCTAAGCAGGTACTTAGCCAGTTAAAGAGTGCTTGTACTTCTCCTGTCATTAACTCTTCTGTTGAGAGTATGTTGTTTTTCCGTTGCCCTACTGCTAGGTGAATAGGACTGAGTTCTGATAAAATGTTGATGCAATCTTGGTCTTCTGCCTTAAATATTTCTTCGGCATTCGGGAGTTTATTTAGGCATGGACCGGGGATGTCTAAGCATTTAATGCTAACTCCATACTTTGCGGCTAGGTCTCGTAGTTCGTGGCAAATTAATTCGTCAGGTAGTTCTCCTACAAGTATCAATTCGCTTGTTTGTGCCCATGATGATGTGGCCAAGGTTCGAAAAAAATCTTTGCGTACTTCTTCTAAGTCTCGGCTGTAACTTAGGCATGCACTTCTCACTTTTATTTGTGCATTACCTAGCATTTGTCTTCGTTTGAGGGCTTCTTTATCAAAAATGAGAGATTTGCCATCCCAGTCGCCTTCGGGCCATTCCACGATGGCTAGATCCGGCTGTAACCATGAGTTTCCTTCCTCGCTGTTGCTAAAAACAAAAACACCATGCCCGGATGTATCATAATATCGTACTGCTATAGCTAGGGCTTTGGCTCGTGTATTGTTTGTGCCTGAATTGTTCTCGCCTAAAAAAATAGGTAAAATCCCGCGTGTTTGCCCACTTGTGTTTGAGTGTGTGCGACGATAGTAGCCTTGTCCTCGTTCTACTTTGGCTATTTTAGACTCAGGCTCTGCGGCTATGAGTGAAAAATGATGTCGTAATGAGGCATCAGAGTAACCTTCTCCTAGTTTTTGGCGTACTAAGCGTATGAGTTCTGTCCCTTTGATGGCTTCTGTCGGACTTGTTGGCAGTAGCTTAGGTAATAGTTCCTCTAGTTGCTCACGTAAATTCATCTGCATTATTAAATCATGATTTAAGTCCAGCTTCAAGTGTAGATGAGGTAAATAATGGGCTAGAGGATATGGAAATTTTGTGATCGCTGATGATGAGTCGTAGATTGGGATGAGCGGAGCGAGTAAGTTCGTAATACGTTTGGAATCTATCTGAGTCAGCAAGTCTCGCTTCTCCTTAAAACTTTTCGTGAGGCTCTTGTTGTTCGGTCTGGTCAAGGTTTGTAAAAGGTTTGTGCCATTTGGAAGTTTCACTGGTTTACTATGGTACTAAATGCACTCTCTCCTCAGCTTAGCTCTGCTAAAATCCGTTACTTAATCTAAATGGAAAACAAATTTTGCACCAATAACAAAGATTTTATATTAAAAACTTATGTTGTCCTAAAACTTAAAAAGATTTTTAGCGAAGAGGATTTCTAAAATAACTCTACATACACTTCTTCAGTATATGAACCATTAAAACAACATCTGCTTTTCCGGACTCGTTGCACTCTTTCGACTCAATTAATTGCTTCAATGATTCTCTATCACAATAGAGTGCTTTTTAAGTTCTCTGGTAAAGAGAATACAGTATTGCTAATGCTGATTTTTATAAGATATTTACAATCTGTAGTATAAAAACATCTAATTTCCTCGTATTCGCAAATTTATATGGCATAGGTATTTTTATAAAAACTATTATATTGATTGTGTAATAGTTACATAATTGTCGACATTTTGTACTTGATTCAGCATTAGCAATGTTGTAGTCTTTTTGACAGCATATGTGTAAATTTTTTCTCAAATATACTGTTTCAACACTCCCATCTCTTTCTTTTAGCAAAATAGGCAAATGTATTCTCGCTATCCGTAAAAGATAAACTCTCAGTCCGTTGAAACTATCTAGCATATTATTTCAAACTAATAAAAAAGAATAATCTCATGGACTTCTCAAGTATAACTTTGTGGACTATTCTCATTGTTTGGTTCTTTACCATTCAAATCATCAATTATATTCTAAAAAAATCATCTTACATAAACACACTTATCAAATTAGAAATCAGTCTTCTGGGTATCATTCTTTTAGGCATGGTATCTCATGAATCTCTTTTTATTTTCATTAGTGTGTTACTGCTCGCATGGATTGGATGCAAATGTGGTTTTAATTTATCAATTAAGAAAAAGAAAATCCTCTTAGGGTTTCTAATCAGCATTTTACTTCTTCCTTTGCTATATTACAAATATGCAGACTTTTTACTAAACGATGTATCCAATCTGAAATTTGACACGCTACGTGACATAATCATCCCAGTTGGCATATCTTTCTATACTTTCCAGATTATCAGTTTTTGCATAGATACTTTACTTCGGGGAAATGCTATTCCAAAATTTATTGATTATTTCAACTTTTGTGGATTCTTCCCACAAATTGTAGCAGGTCCTATTGAACGAAGGGATGACCTGCTTCCTCAAATGCAAAATATTAACCTGACTCCTATTAAATCTAATTATGAAGCCGGAATCCCTTTTGTCATCTTGGGACTATTCTTTAAGTTATGCCTGGCCGACAACTTAGCTGTTCCTTTTGATTCTGCATACAAAGGGGATAGTGCTTATGTCATTTGGCTCAATAACCTATTATTTACATTTAGAATCTATTTTGACTTTGCCGGATATGGATTAACTGCATACGGCCTCGCCAAATGTCTCGGAGTAACTCTAAGAATGAACTTCCTCAGCCCTTATACCGCTACAAACATTACTGAATTTTGGAGACGTTGGCACACATCTCTTACCCTATGGTTCCGTGACTACATTTACTTTTCAATGGGGGGGAGCCGAACAAAAAGATGGGCATTAAATATACTAATCGTCTTCACTATTTCCGGTGTATGGCATGGGGCAGGATGGAATTTTATTATGTGGGGTGCTTTTGCCGGCATTGCCATGGTTCTTCACCGTCTGTTTAGAAATAAAGGTTTTTCTCTTCCATCCTATATAGGCTGGTCTCTTACTTTTTGTATGATGGTTTTTGTATGGATGTTTTTCTACGATACCGACAATGCATTGTTATATCAACATATAAACACCATATTTTCCACTGATGCATATAATTTCGATGTGTTTTATAGTGAAATCCAAAGTAACAAAGCCTCCTTTGCCATAGCTTTTGTTTTCATCCCTTTGTCTTTCCTTATTGTACTTTTTGAACTTTTCTCTATTAAAAAGTATGGTGAGGCAAATCCATATCAGATATTTCTGTCTCCTTATGCATGTGGCATCATGTGTTTTCTAATGGTTATTTTCAGACCATCTATCCAAAATTCTTTCATTTACTTTGCTTTCTAATATGAAAAAGCTGCTCTCTTGCATTATTTTATCAACGATTTTGGCGAGTATTGTAAATCGTGCATACGAACATTACTTACGTCCTGATAGCCTTTTTTTCTCTAATTGTTTAGAAGCCTCAAAAAAATGGGCTTATGAACTCAGGAAAAAAGATGAACCTTGCTATGTATTTGCAGGAGGAAGTGAAGTGAGAATGAGCATCGAACCTTCAATTATGCTAGACAAATACGGAGTTAGAGCTATAAATGCAGGTGTACAAGCAGGTAATGGTATAAGAGGTAATGCACAAACAGCTTTGTCTTTTCTAAAAAAAGGAGACACTTTAGTTCTTAGTTATCTTCCCGGAAGTGATGCAGGGATAACTCATACTGGGATTCATTTTTGCTATACTACAGATGAAAGTAACACAATAAAAAAAGAGTTGATTCCCTACTCGTTCAAAAATTTATCAGACTTAGCCTGTGGCTCGACTACTAATTATTGTATACACTTAATGAGAATTTTAACCAGACCTCATTGCATATATAGATATACTTCTGCTCAAAATGCTTCAATCACCGATTCCGGCAGAGTCGAAGTATTTCTAAATGATGAACAAAACAAAAGTATAATTTCTTCTTGTAAAAAAAGTGTCGAACCAAATATGGATGGTTGGGAAAACTTAATTTATGAAATAAAAGAAATATGCAAAAATCGAGGTGTTAATTTTATTATGTATATGTCAAGAGGACATTCCCATGAGAGCTACAGATATATACATGCAAAGCAAACATTATATTTTACTGAACTAGGCATACCATTTATTAAGGATCCTTACCTAGGCTGTTGGGAGAATTCAAATAAATATTCAGATACAGCAAATCATTTAAGCATTGAAGGCGGAATAGAATATTCTCAATTTCTAGCCAATCAACTTAATAATAGACAATTTTGGACAAAGTCAGAATTACAGCAAATAATAGCTTCTTTTAATAAAACCAACATGTAATTTAGAAGGGAATGTTGAGTCGTGATTACATTTTTTCTTATATCATGTGATGTAAAAAAACATTAAGAGATTTTACGAATCTCAAAAAAAACTTTTGTATAAGGATTAGGGTAGTTGGGGGAAGGGATATCAGGAATGAGATTTTATGAAGCGTTCATCAGCACCAAGCTTTTTTTTACCACGGCGCGGTATAATTTCGATAATGGCTTCCGAGTGGTTTCTAAGTCGCCATTTGAGGATATTTAGGAATTCCGTATCGTTCCAGGATGGTTCGGGAATAACGATAAAGCCTTTGTTGATAACGTAATTGAGTTTGCTAAAACGCAAACAGTAATATAAGGCAGTTTTGTCTTTGACGTTAGATATGTTGATTTTTGCGTAGGAAAATTTACACGGTCTGTTTTCATTTGCAGCCCTAGTAACAATTTCTTTAATGTAGGTATTTTCAAAATCTGAATAAAGGAATTTAGAAGCTAGACGAAATTTTTCTAGCTCATCTTTAGTCATTTTTTCTGCATGGGTGGTAAGGTATGAAGAGATAATACCCATACAGTGGCTGATTTCATCGGTAGAAAGTTGTTCTGTTTTGTGAATACAGTCGCAGAATAGGTTTAGGAATAACTTTGTGATATGAGCCTTAATTTGCTCTAATTCATCATGAGACAAATCATTTTGGAGATGATTAAGACCACATTGAAGCTTCACGAGAATCGTATTAATGATTTCGGCACAGGATTGGTTTTGAGAAGAAGTAGTCATAGTAAGAGGAATGCGAAAAGTGAAAATGAGAGAAAAGCCCTCTTTGCTCACGAAAGCAAAGCGATGAACAAAGAGGGCGAACCATGATTATGAACGACGAATGATGTCTGCGCAATCAGCTACAAACTTGCGAATTGTATCGAAACCGTCTGTTAATTTCATGGATTGTTCATCCATGTATAAGCTACGTTTAATTTCCAGCATGACAGAGTAGACCCGAGAGTCTTTCTGGTAGAACATACTCGGCACAAGAGCTCCGGAGAATGGGGTATTAAGCCCAACACTTAAGCCATACTTGCGACAACACTCGGCAAGTTTATCAATTAATAGAGGGTTAGAATGAAACTCTTCAAACCCAATGCACACATCGGGTTTTTCACCAGGTGTAGCCCCGGGCATATCGTAAGATTCCGGATAACTGTGAAGGTCTAGTAAACGAGCTTTGCCGTGCAGACGAAGACTATGGTAAATGTGCATAGTAAGGCGTTCATGATGTGGGTAGTAATACAAATCCAGCAGTTCTTGTTTTTCCTTGTCAGTTGGAGAATGACGAAGAACGGAACCATCGTAGCCCTTTGTATAAACAACCCCTGCACCAAATTTGGCGGCAGACTCTAGCTCATCATCCACGAATCTTTCTGTATCGACAACAATTCTCGACACCGGAGCTATAACCGGAATAATGCCTACTTGTTCATCTAGCATCTTATCTGTATATAAATCAGCTGATTGATATGCCAGACGATTGATTTCATAAGGGGGGAGTAGGAAGTTTGAATCCTGCGGAATGTCAATAGAAGCATGAGGTAAATTAACTACCAGAGGCACTTCATCCTGAAAATGAGAAACCAAGTCTTGGAACTCCATAATCTCCTTGAAGAAAAGAGTGGGGGTATCGTATGAATTATTATTAGGCAATCCCGGAGTGATGTGGAACTGCTGTAATAACTCCTGATGCTCATCACTAACCATGAAATTCCCATGTAAATGTGATCTATGGATCAGATATCTCAGATAGTCATAGTCGAACCTATTTGGTTCATATAGGAGTAGCGATTCTTTATTACCATGATATGGAGTTTCTCTGGTAGCATTGATAGGGTCAAATGCTCTGGAAAACATTCTCCCATCACTGATGGCATAGATGCGGAATAACTTATTTTTAGTACCGCCTTGGGCTTGGCAAATCCATGGACTATATGGGTCTAGCCAACGCATCAGCATTTCGTACATCGTAAAGTGACGCTTACTCTTGTAATTTTGAATAAACGCAGGAGAAATGCAGTATTTGAACTCATGCAGGTTGAGCAAATCATAGAGGTGTGGACTAATCTTTGTCCAGTTCTCTACAAGGATTTCGCTGTCAACGACAACTTTTGTTGTTTCTGCGTAGCGACCGGAAGTGTAACGCTTCCCCGACGTGGTGATGGAATTTGTGTCCATTTTAATTTATTGTTTGGGTTAAAATGGACGGATAATGTGTCTAAATCAGAGGAAATAAAAAAGCCGTGGTTCAGACTCCTTTTGGGAGTATGTGCCACGGCATCTTACTTCGTTCAATCAGCACCTGCTGAAGGATTGACCTTTATGCCGTCACATTTTTTGCAGTGGTTGCTTGGTCCCACTAGACCTCGAAGAGCACTTGCTCTCGCTGGGAATAGAAAATCATAATTGACGGTGATTTGTCAACAAAAAAATAAAAAAAATTTACTTCTTTTATAAATTGTTTATTATTAGTATTGAATAGAAGTAAAAAATCCCTGTTGCTAAAACTAGCAACAGGGACAAAGAAACGGGAAAGAGAGGAAGTTTGATTAAATCCCTTTTTCGTCAGATACATTTGCCATAGGCATTTGAGCCATACGAATAGAGCGATTCACAGCATTGAGGAATGCTCTGGCAGATGCTTCGATAACATCAGTAGAAGCACCTTTACCAACAATGGGTTTAGGAAGACCGAAATCGACACGAACAGTTACTTCACCGAGAGCGTCCTTCCCCTCGGACGCGGCATTGACACTATAACCTTTTAATGTGCCCTTACATTTGGTAATACGCTCAATAGCCTTAAATACAGCATCTACCGCACCATTACCCGTAGAGCAGTCCTCATACAATCGATTTTCCTTTGCTAGGCCAATGGTCGCAGTAGGGCGATTATTAGAGCCGGCAATAAATTGTACAAACTTTAATTCCCATAAGCCGGAAGATGCATGGAGGGAATCATCAACGATAGCAGAAAGGTCATCATCATAGACAAACTTTTTGGAGTCCCCAACCTTTTTGAAACGTTCAAATACAGCATTTACCTCTTCCTCGGTGAGAATGTGACCTAATTGCTCTAATCGAGACTTAACCGCGGCACGACCGGAATGCTTTGTAAGTGGAAGTTCCGTTGCACCCCAGCCTACGGCCTGTGGGTCCATTACTTCATAAGTTTCGCGGCAGTTAAGAATGCCATGCTGGTGAATGCCGGATGAGTGAGCAAATGCGTTTTCACCTACAATCGCTTTTGAACGCTGAACTTGCATACCGCTCATACGAGCAACGATGCGAGAAGTGCGAACAATTTCCTTGATATTCAAGTTGTCCTGCACATGATTAAACTGTTCGGCACGAGTCCGCAAAGCCATGACAACTTCTTCAAGAGCCACATTGCCGGCACGTTCGCCTATACCATTGATAGTGCCCTCAACTTGACGAGCTCCGGCACGAACCGCAGCAAGGGAATTGGCCACGGCCAGACCAAGGTCATTGTGGCAGTGAACGGAGATAATGGCCTGGTCAATGTTTGAAACATTTTCTTTCAGATAACGGATGATATTGTAGTACTCATCCGGTGTGGTATAGCCCACTGTGTCTGGGATGTTTACTGTCGTTGCACCGGCGGCAATGGCGGCTTCGACCACTTTTGCTAAAAATGGCAACTCTGTACGAGTGGCATCCTCTGCAGAAAATTCAATGTCGTTTACAAATTGCTTGGCGTATGCCACCCCTTCAGCCGCAAGTTTTAATACTTCATCAGGTGTCTTTTTTAGTTTAAACTCCATGTGAAGTGGACTAGTGGCTAAAAAGATATGAATTCTGGCTCTATCGCCCGCCGGAGCCAATGCCTTTGCGGCAGCTTCGATATCGCCTTTGACGCAACGAGCTAACCCGGCAATTTTGCAATTTTTGATTTCAGAGGCAATCGTATGAACAGCTTCAAAGTCCCCATCAGAAATACATGGGAACCCGGCTTCAATCACATCCATGCCGAGTCGTTCTAACTGACGTGCAACTTCTAGTTTCTCACGCAAATTCATAGATGCACCGGGGCATTGCTCACCATCGCGTAAGGTCGTATCAAAGAAATGTACTTTATCAGTCATGAGTGTGATTAATTTGTTGTTCAAAAATAGTAGTGATTATTAGTAATTTTGCAAGTCTGCTATCTGTACTACTGACATAGTGCCATGTGTTGGTGACTATGAGGTAATTATTCGGTTAAGGCGTGGTATTAGAGAAGCTAGAAAATTGGGAAAAAATAATAGAAAAGAAAAAGAATTTTCTACAAGACAGCTGAAAGAAAAAATGCTAAAGTGAGCAGAGTAGATTGGCTATATTGATCATGACTAGAGAAAGAACATTGTATAGCGGACCACGATTTAGTGTGACAGAACACGGTGTACATCAAGATGATGGGAACTGGGTGGCGTTGGAAAGTGACGGGCGTGTTCGTTCTAAAAAAAATTATCAATATAGAGAACATTGGGTAAATAAAGTACCGGGTGATGCTCTGTGGTACTATGGCGATTACGATGTGTTAAATCGTGCATATTGTTTGGCATGGAATGAAGCGGAGAGTTTGATAAATCCGGATGGAATTATTCTAACCGGAGATAACTGGCCCACGGTTTGGACACGCGACATGGCGTATTTGACCGATTTAGGGTTAGGGCTATGGAATGTGGAATTTTGTCGTAGGAGTTTAGACTCCAAAATAGCTCATGGTGAGATTGTTCAAGACACAGGTACAGGTGGCTCATGGCCTATATCTACAGATAGAGTTGTGTGGGCTGTTCCTGTATGGGAACTATATTGTTTATCTGGTGATAAAGCTTGGCTAGAGAAAACCTATGGGACCCTTTGTGAAACATGCCGTAAAGACGATGAAGTCATACGTACAATTCAAGGCTTATATAAAGGGGAATCTTCTATTTTAGATTGGCGAGAACAAACATACCCGGCTTGGATGACAGCCGCCGACATAGGAGATTCCGTAAGTCATTCGACAATGGTTCTGCATTATCATGTGAGACAGGTATTAAGTCACATGGCAAAAGAACTAGGGCGGGAAGAAGAAGCGGCTATGTGGGAAGCTAAGGCAAAAGAACTTGCTGAGTTAATTGAGAACCACTTTCGACTTTCTGACAGCCCCTTATATGGGCAATATTTATACGGACGAGGATACTCTGTTTTATCGCCAACGGTTGATACTATGGGGAATATGTTGGCTGTGTTAACCGGAATGCTAAAAGGGCAGCGAGCAAAAGAAGTATTTGAAGCCTTACCGCATGGACATTTCGGGATTCCCTGTATACATCCGCAAATGTCACCGGAAGTTCCCACCTATCACAATCGAGCTACATGGCCATTTATAGAAGCATATTACGGATTATTAGCGGCACAATTAGGCAATGATAAAGCATTTAATAGAGCCTTGGCTTGTTTAGTTCGAGCTGCTTTATTACATGGGACAAACAAAGAAAATTTACATACAGAAACAGGGATAGATGAGGGGCTTTTATTGAGTTCCGATAGGCAACTTTGGAGTATTGCCGGGTTGATGGGATGTTTTTACAAAGGGTTATTTGGTATACGAGTAACTGCTGATGCTTTATATTTGAAGCCCTGTGTGCCTGAAAGTTTAGCAGGTACTCATGTATTAACGAATTTGAAATACCGCGGACAAAATATAGATATTTCGCTTAGGGGCTGGGGACGGAAAGTTAAATCCTGTCGTATCAATGGACATGAAGCTGTCCCCCGTATACCTATTGGCTTATCAGAGAGAATTCATATAGAAATAGAACTAGAGCCGGACGAAGATAGGGCAAGGGATTTGCCAATTACAGAAGTGCAGAATAATTTGACCATACCGGAGTGGCAAGCAGTATCCGGCGATAAATTAACTTGGCGTGCAGTAGATGGTGCCTGTGGGTATCGAATTTATCGAAATGGACAGGTCATAGCTGACGATGGAGTATGTGAACATTTGCTTAAAGCTCCAATAGAAGGACAATATCAAGTTCAGGCCTATTCAGCAGATGGTAGGGTTTCCTATCTCAATGAACCATACGAAATTATGGATGCGGATGCACGACAGGAAACTCGCCCGTGTTTTGTAAGAGCAGATATGGTTTGGGACTCTACTTTAGAAAGTCAGCCTGATGCCCAATTTTTTAGTGTTTATGTAGAAAAAGCCGGAGTGTATCGACTAGATGCCTACTATGCGAATGGAACTTATAGCGTAACGGATGGGAACACCTGTGGGCTGAGAAGTCTGTATCTTAATGAGGAAAGAGTCGGTACATTAGCTTTCCCCCACACAGGGGATTGGGGGCGATATATTTACTCTACTTCAGTAGAAGTTAAATTAGAGCCGGGAACTTACCGCATTTGTTTGAAAGTAGATAAGTTTTCTGAAAACATGAACAAAAAAACAAACAATGTGGTGATAAAAAATCTACGCTTTTCACGTATTCATTAGAAACAAAAATTATGAACAAGCCTATTTTAACACTTTTGTCCTTAATTTCCATTTCTGCGACATCTGTGCTTCAAGCCGCAGAAACTCCGGAAAAATCCCCTTTTACGCGATTATCTGTAAATTGGGAACCTAATAAAACAGACATCCAAAATGCCAAAAAAGCATGGGCAACGCTTCACGCTTGGCAGAAAGATAAGCCGGCAACCTCCAGAAAGCTTCATGTGGTTTATGTCACTTTTAGAGACCGACCGGCATTACCAAATTATCGCGAAAGATACGACCATATCCTAAAAAACATTCAAGCTTACTATGCTGATCAAATGCAGGCTATTGGCTATCCTCCACTAACTTTTCAGTTAGATTTAGATGAACGAGGAAAACTTATCATACATGATGCTCATGTCGATAAGCCTATGAGTGAAATGACGGTGAGGAATTCGGGGGGAATATCAAGAGAAGCCGCAAAAAAAGTGTTGGCATCAAAAGGTATTGATATTGATAAAGAACATACACTAATAGTATGTCAATTACCTGATGGTGTGGGTCCGTACTATGGTGGTGGATTTAGTCATCAAGGCTCAGGCTGGACCTGTGATATAGATGGCTTGGACCCTGCTAATTTCAATGATTTAAGCCCACAGCCCAATGCCCGTTATGGTGGTTCTCGTGGACGCAATGCAACCGTTTATATTGGAGGAACAGCACATGAACTTGGTCATGCTTTTGGGTTGCCACACACAGGGAATGGATGGGATTACCCGAATGCCGGACGTTCGCTGATGGGGAATGGGAATCATACCTATGGTCAGGAACTTCGTAAAGAAGGGGCGGGAACATTTCTTTCTCCGACAGATGCTATGAAATTAGCTTCTGTTCCTCTTTTTAGTGGGGTAGAATTTCCATTTCCGCAAGATGCTCGCCCCGGGCGCTGGTGTGGGCGTTATGTAGCCGGGAATTTTGAGGAATTAAAGGCAATATCACTGCCTGATGGACTGACTCTAAAAGGAAAAGTGCAGATGACTCGACCTGCATACGGTTTGGTTGTACATTTAGACCCCCCCGGCAATTCAGACTACGATACAAATGCCGTCTGTACAGCGTTGAATCCGGATGGTAGTTTTGAAGTAACTATTCGTCGTCCTGACTTTAGACAAGGTTCTTTGGAAATGAGAATAGCAGTATTGAATTGTGATTCAACTCGCTATATGCTTACTGTTCCTGTAAATTGTACATCAAAGGGATATCAAGTGCCTGTATTAGAGCCGACGATTTGTTTTTCATCAGTTAAATCATTGTGGAGTGCCGGAAAAAATGAATTAGCTCTTCAAAAGCTCCAAGAGTTAGAAGCTCGTAATGATTTAGCCCCCGAGACAAAAGCTCTTATTCCCGCAATGAAAAAAGCAATACAGCCGGGGACTCCTCCTGTACAGAAAGCAGCTTCACTGCCAGAGAGTGTAAAAAAAATAGCCTTGAGCGATGTGAAAGCCGAATCCGCGAAAGTTGGGTATGCTATTCCGTACTGGAATACAGTTTGCCCATGTGATTTCGGACCGGTCCCATGTTTTAAAAATTCCGGCTATGCAAATAACTTTATTGTTGCTCACGCTCCGGCTTCTTTAGTTTATCATTTAGATGGTAAATGGAAGCAATTTAAGGCCGATGTCGGAATGCCTATCGGTGCTTCAGGTTCAGTTGCTTTCGAGGTGGTTGCCGATGGAGTGTGTGTTGCCAAATCTCCGGTCATGATGGATGGTGAAAGTTATCCGCTGAGTGTCGACATAAGCGGAGCCAAAACATTGGAAATTCGCATCACAGATGGCGGTAATGGAAACGGTAGCGACTGGAGTGTCGTGGCTAATGGTGAGCTAAGTCGATAAAATTCCTCTTTAATGAAGGTATTGACGGATATTTAGCTTGTCTTTTTCTTTATATCATAGTCTTATTTAGAGCAGTATGATTAGAGAAAACGCAAAATTGTGGGGTAGTGTGGTAATAGGAATAGCACTACCCCTGTTTGCGACAGATGCTGCTCAAAAGTCCACGGCTTCATCCACCTCAGAGAAAGAGGTGCTTGACGTAGCCGGGAAGCCTTTTAGTGGTGGTATTGTGCCTCGAATGCCATCTGGTGCCACGATAAAAAATATCAATGGCCCCTTGGTTTTTGATAGGGATAATAAGCGAGTTGTTTACGAGGGGGGGCAAAGAGTTGAGTTCAAAACAGATACGGGACTAGAGGTTTATGCAAATAGGGCAGAGGCTGATTTGCTGAAGAAAAAAATCATCCTAGATGGTAATTTGATAATTTACCAGAGTGATAAGTTATCTGAAGTAAATGGGGTAATTAAAGCAACCCGTGCGGAGTACGATATGGAAACCCGTAGCTTCGTTTCGGATGGCATGAATTTGAAAGTGGATGGTATCATCCTACGAAGCGGAAATTTTGTTTACAAAAAAGATGCAGATGGTGCATTATATTTAGAAGGGTTAGATGCTTCTGTTACTGCAGAGGACATTGCAGAGCCTAATACATGGATTTCGGCAGATCGCATACGGATTTATCCCCAAGACAGATTTGAATTTGAGGGGATGAGTTTGTACTATGATGATGTTCCTTTCTTTTATTTTCCATACCTCAGCCATTCGCTAAACCCTAAGGTTGGGTATCTTCCTATTCCCGGTATGCGTTCCATTTGGGGGCCTTATTTGCTAAATGAATATGGCGTTTTATTGGGGAATAAGCGAGTGGATGGAGGGAAGCCAACGGCTGATTATCTAGCTACACTTCATTTGGATTTTCGTTCTCGTCGAGGTGTTGCCTACGGCTTAGATGTTCTTGATACACAATTAGAAGAAGATTTTCCTAATTTTGATGGGCTTTCATTGTATCGATTGCATGATGATGACCCACACATCAACGCCGGGGATGACGAACAACGAAATCATTTAGACCCGGATCGTTGGCGTGTAGCATTGCATCAGATGTGGGAACTAGCGGAATACCGCCGCTCATCCTTGCGATTAAAAGCAAACGTCAATATGCTGAGTGATGAGTATGTACTCCGAGATTTTTATCCGGATATTTATCAGAACGATGCCTCACCGGATAATACGGTATTGCTCAGTTATACTGATGATACGAATGATGTGTCGTTATTGCAAAGGTTTGTGCCAAATAATTTTTATATAGCTGACCAAAGAACTGAGTTTAGCTATGAACGAATTAAGTCGCCTTTCTTTAATACACCGGTGATGTATGAAGGCAGAACCTCTTTGGCATTAATGAAGCAGTACGTCCCTGGCTTCATGAAGTCGGAAATCCGTGATACTCTTAGTGAATTAAATCCCAATTCTGCTGCTTATGATTACTGGGAGCGAATGCTGATGATGGATTCATATAGTAGAATTCATACATATCACGAATTTTCTGCATCAAAAAAAATCATGGGTTTCCTCAACGTAACACCACGAATTGGAGGTGGGTACACGGGGTACTATGATGTAGAAAATGCCGGCTCATTGAATCAAGGGATTTTCTATGCCGGGGTAGATGCTGATTTTAAGTTTTCCCGTCGTTATCATTCGCTAAGGAACAAAACATTCGGTCTTAAGGGACTTAATCATATTATTCAGCCTCATTTTACATTAGCTTATGTAAAGACGAATGACCTAGACGAGTTGTATCCTCGTATAGATGGCGAAGTGCCAACGACAAATCCAATTTCTTTATCTATTGGTAGATATACAGAAATTGATTCCATGCCGACGGGGACAGTTTTTAGGTATGGTCTTAGAAACGTCCTTATGACTCAGCGAGATTCCGTATCTCACCGTTGGTTTTCGTGGGATGTCTTTATGGATGCCTATTTAAACGACCCGGAAGACGAACGCGACTTCTCAAACCTTTATTCATTTATGCGTTGGAATCCAACTCCGTGGATGGAATTCCGCTCAGAGATGCAATTGCCTGTTATTGGGAATGACGAGGTGCAAGGGTGTAGAGAATATTATAATTACATCCGATTCATGCCAAGCAGAACAACGGAGTTTAGCGTTGGACATCGTTATTTGAGTCAGCATAGTATCTTGGAAGATAATAGCCAGTTAGATATGCGTTTCTTACAGAGATTTTCTCCGGATTGGGGTTTTTACGGGAAATGGCGTGTCTCTCTGTTAGATGGTGAACTTGATATACAAGAGTACAATATTTATCACAACATGGGGTCGTGGTATTTAGGCCTAGGTACTTTCCTGCGTCGTAATGGTGGTAAAAACGAATTTGGTATTGGTATTTCCTTTACCATTCAGGAAACAGGCGACCACATGCCGGTGAAGTTTTTGTAAGTTGATAGGAACTGAGTCAACTAGTAGGTTTGCTGTATAGTACTGCTAGGGGAAGGGGTATTTCCCTTGTTGATAGATATTAATTTTTTTCGTACGTGATAGCTTGTTTAAGGAGTTTTTTATACTCTTTATCCGGAATCTCGTACGTGCCGAATTTTTTGATATGTTCGGTCGGCCATTGTGTATCAAGATAAAGGAAATCGTGTGCTCTAAGTAAATTTACTAGAGCAACGAGTGCTACTTTGCTTGCATCAGATTTACGATGAAACATACTTTCTCCGAAAAATGCTCGTCTGATGGCAACTCCGTATAGACCACCTTGTAGTCCATCTTTATCCCAGCATTCAATACTGTGAGCAAATCCCATGTCGTGAAGTTCACAATAAAGACGAATGATGTTATCATCAATCCATTGCTCATCAGGGTCGTGAGGACGTGAACACGCCGTAATTACTTCTCGAAAAGCTGTGTCTATTCGAATTTCAAATGGCTTTTTTTTGAGAGTTCGTTTAAGGCCATGAGGTATATGAAATCTATCATCTAAAGGAATGAGACCACGAGGGTCTGCCCTATAAAAGTATATTTCATCTGTTCCGGGTTCTGCCATGGGGAATAAGCCGGATACATAAGCCTGGATGATGTCATTAGGTGTTAGCTCGGAGCCTTTCATAAGATGTGATGGATAATTGATGAGAGAGCAGAGGAATGTAATGCCTTTCTATCGGGGGAGGCAAGTGGGTAAAGGTGAATTTGATTTATAGGAATAAATTCTTCATTTTTCTCAATTGTTGAGAGGGTTGAGACATAGTGAATGTAGCGAGTGACACGGAATCGAGTGACAGAATATGTCTGTTTAAAAATATGGGGAGTAGACAGAGTTTCGTCATCATTTCTCTGAGGGAAGCGATACATTCCGGCATGGCGTTCGTTTTCTGGGCATTTAGCCATTAAGATAGAGCGATTTCTTATGTAGAGGATATCGTGATGTTCGATAGAGGAAATAGGTGACTTTTTCTTTTTGATAGGTAAAGATTCGGGGTGTGAAGTTGTGCAAAACTCTCGAATAGGGCAAAGTAAACAATTCGGATTGCCATTTGTGCAGATGTTTTGTCCCAGTTCCATGAGTGCTGAATTAAATAGTCTTGCATTCGTGGGGGAAACTAGTTGAGCGGCTCTATTCCATAGATATTTTTGCCCTGCAGCGGAATCTATAGGTATTCCCAAATTATCTAGACGTGAGATAACTCTAGCTACATTTGCATCTACAATAGGAGCCGGTTTATTAAATGCAAAAGACAATACAGCACCGCTGGTATAGGGGCCAATTCCCGGGAGTTTCTTTATAGCCTCCTCAGTATCGGGGAAAACTCCCATATAATCTTCTGTAATTTTACGGGCAATAGCTTGAAGGGAGCGTACGCGTCTGTAATATCCTAAGCCTTCCCATGAACGAAGAGCTACTTGCTCATCAACTTCGGCGAGGTGTTTTGGGGTGGGGAATTGTTTCATCCATGAGTCATATCTACCGAGAACTGTGGCAATTGTTGTTTGCTGAAGCATTAGCTCAGAAACTAAAATCGCCCATGGGTCAGATGTTTGACGCCATGGATAATCCTTCCCCTCTCGTTGAAACCAATTAATAAGGGATTGTCTTAATAACTCTATGTTAATTACTGGTGAATTAGACATTTTTTAGAGCTTGTTGCATGGCTCTTACATCTGGTTTTATACCGAACCACCGTTCAAAAGCCAAAGCACCTTGATAAACAAGCATAGAAATTCCATTTACAGCCCGAGCTCCTTTTTGATAAGCCTCTTGTTGTAATGTCGTTGAGTGTGTTTGAAGGTCGTAGATGAGGTGATAGGGTTCTAGTAAATGAATAGGTAGCGGTGAACCATCGGTTGATTTAAGCCCTAGTGAAGTAGCATTGATGATTAGTTCGGCATCAGCTACGGCTTCATTGAATCTCGGAGTGTTGTTTTCATAAGCCGCTAATCTGTCTGATGAGCCTGATAATCTATTCTCGTCCCGGAAATAATGAGAAAGGCTTGATTTTAATGAGTTGAGTTTTTCGGCAGAGCGACCTGCTAGAGTGAGCCGCTCACAGCCATTCATGGCACAAGTATAGGCTAGTGCTAAGCCAGCCCCACCACATGCACCTAAGAGAACAATTTTTAAATCTCGGAGGTCCATAGAGAATTCATCTCTGATGGCATACGCAAAGCCCGGACCATCTGTATTGAAGCCGGAAATGGAACCATCGTTTTCAAACACGAGAGTATTAACTGCTTCTGTGGCCTTAGCTAGAGAATCTGCATTAGTACATAGTTTATAGGCTCGTTGTTTGTGAGGAATGGTGACATTAGCACCAATAAAGCCTTTGGTCTGAAGGGTCTTTATAACATGGTCAAATTCATCCGGACTGGCCTGAATGCGGATGTATCGAGCATTTATTTTTGCCGCGTTGAGGGCGGCTTGTTGCATGAGTGGTGATTTGGAATGAGCGATAGGGTCGCCGATAACGGCTAATTTTGCAGGTAATTCGTGCCCTTGGTTGATGATGTCAGCGTCAGATAATAAATCTGTAAGGGTGTAATAAGGTTTCATAAAATTTGCATGAATGGTGAATTGCTGATTATGGATGCATGAGTTTAGCACGATTCCAATCCTCTGGCGAGAGCGAACACGGGTCAGGTGCCACCCAGTGGTTTGGCTCTAATTCTATGGGGGTGAGGTCTGCACCAATGGTTTCCGGGTAAGCCGGGTGCTGAATACGATGCCCAAATGCAGAACCTAGAGGCGGATTGATAGGAGAGGGAACATCTCCCGGCAATGGTAGAAGCTCTGATTTCTGAGAAGGATCCGGATTGGGAATAGCATTTAGGAGGGCTTTGGTATATGCGTGTTTGGGATTGTAGTAAATAGTCTCGGCATCAGACATTTCTACGATTTTACCTAAGTACATAACAGCTACTTTATCAGAAATGTGTTTGACTACAGCTAAATCATGAGCAATGAAAAGGTAAGAAAGATTCCTTTCTTCTTGAAGCTCCAATAAGAGATTTAGCACTTGAGACTGAACAGAAACATCCAGAGCAGAAACTGGTTCGTCTAAAATAATGAGGTCCGGATTAAGAGTTAGTGCCCGGGCTATGCCAATACGTTGCCGTTGACCACCGGAAAATTCAAAGGGGAATTTATCAATAGCATTGCCTGGTAATCCCACCCGTTCCAATAGACCACGTACCCATTCCCGACGCGAAGCCGGAGTTCCAATCCCATGAATAAGATAGGGTTCTGCAATGATTTGTCCAATAGATTGGCGTTGGTTAAGAGACTCTGCCGGGTCTTGGAAAACCATTTGAATGCTTGGTCGCAATGGTCGCATTTTTCGTTGAGAAATAGTAGCCAAATTGTGTCCCTTAAAGTTAATTTGTCCGGCAGTAGGTTTTAATAAGCGTACTAAGCATTTGCCAATAGTTGATTTTCCACATCCTGATTCACCAACCAGCCCTAGTGTTTCTCCGGGGTTTATTTGAAAGGTCACATCATCCACGGCCTTTACCCAGCCGGATTGGCGTAGAAATATGCCGGAACGAACCGGAAAGTACATTTTTAAGTTTTTAACTTCGAGTAATGGAGCATTCATGGCTAGTGGACATTGGTACAGCGTGGACAAGCTTCTACAAAATGGTCTGGTGCAATTTCTATAAGGGGCGGTCTTTCTGTCAATTCTTGAGTAGGAACGCCCATTCGTTGGCAGAAGCGACACCCTTGTACAAAATCTGCAATAGCTGCTACTTGCCCAGGAATGGTGGGTAGTTTGGTTTTTCTAACAGCAGTAAGTTGTGGTATAGAGGCTAATAAGCCTTTGGTGTAGGCGTGTCTTGGATTTGAAAATAACTCGAGCACAGGAGCTTTTTCTACCACTCTACCGGCATACATTACCACAACGGAATCGCAACTTTGAGCAATGACCCCTAAATCGTGAGTAATGAGAATGGATGAAGCCCCCATTTCTGATTGAAGTTCTTTAAGTAGTGCTAGAATTTGAGCCTGTACAGTAACATCAAGGGCAGTCGTAGGCTCATCTGCGATAATTAATTCCGGGTGACAAGCCAGAGCAATGGCTATGACGACTCTTTGTCTCATCCCGCCAGAGAGTTGGTGTGGGTACTCGTCGATTCTTTTTTCCGGTGAGGGTATGTGTACGCGATGAAGTAGCTGAATGGCCGCTTCTCGGGCTTCTTTTGCATTTAAGCCACGATGAATCATGAGAGATTCTGCAATTTGGCGACCAATGGTATGCACGGGATTAAGAGCCGTCATGGGTTCCTGGAAAATGACACCTATATGACCACCGCGGATGTCTTGCATCGTGGCGGCATCCGCCTTTACTAGGTCTTTACCCTGAAAAATGATTTCCCCCTCTAGGATTTTACCCATAGGTTGAGGGAGTAATTTAACGATAGACATAGCAGTAACGCTTTTTCCACAGCCAGATTCACCGACGATACCGACGCATGACCCTTTAGGTACAGTAAAGCTAATGCCGTCTACTGCTTTTAACATACCGGATTCTGTTTGAAAGCCGGTGACTAGGTTTTTTATTTCTAACAGAGGCGTGCTCATGATTTAGAGATTCATGTCTGGGTGTGGAATGGATGGCACAGAGGGGAATGTGTCTTTTGGTTCTTTTTTTTGTAAAGAATCAATTTCTTCTGTGAAGCGGAATTGGTCGTAAACTTGGTCAGATTCAGGGAAGCTTTGCTTATTTCTTTTGGCTTTGAGAGTTTCTTTTTTAGCCTCTGTGTCAATCCAATATAAATAACTTTCTACGGGGTCGAAGATAGAGGGATGGCTGAATTTTGTGGTTTCGCTATCGGGCCAGCAAACCCATCGCCAGTAGGCTAATCGCGTGAATTCTGTTGTCCATGCCGGAATCCAAATGGCTTCATCGTGAATTTTTTGTTGTACTGCCCAGGTCGCTTGTAGTAGAGCCTCTTCTGAGGTGGCATTGGTTTCGGCATCTAGCAGACAATCCATTTCTTTATCTGCAAAGGAATTGATATTATTTGTATAGGGCATGATTCCTCCTCGTTCGTCATAAGCGTGACGAGAGTGGAAATTTTGTTCATTAAAGGGGTGGGGGGGTGAAATTCCCCAAGCCATGAATGAAGCTTGAGTTCGTTTTTCCATGATTTTACGGAATGCCACAGTTGAGTCAAGTGGGTCGAGCATAATGTCTAGCCCACATTTGCGAGCATCTTCTTTCAGCTTAATCAAGCTAGTGGATGTTGTGGGGGAAGCATTTGAGTAGGTTATTGTAAATTGCAGTCGAGTCCCATCCGGCTTTCGTAAAATCCCATCGGGGCATGGTATGGTATAGCCTGCTTTTGCAAAGTATGAGCGAGCGAGCTCGGGGGAATAGTGGCGAGCTTTGATGTGAGGGTTAGTGAATTTACCAAATCCGGAACAGAATGAATTTAATCTTTGAAAATCTCCTCTGAATGTCGTGTTAATCACATTCTCTATGTCAAAAGCATGGTGCGTTCCTAGGCGCACATTTTTATCGTCGAACGGTGCTTTGGCACAGTTTAGGTAAATGCCAAGTGGGCTACGAGGGTAGATATTGTAAAAGGTGGCACGATTAATGTAGCCATGGTGGACTTCCGGAATTTCCATGCGGTCATGCCAAAGTTCCGGTTTGGTGACATCCATGATGTCTAATTCACCAATGCGGAAGAGTTCCAGAGCTTTTGATGGTTCTGCAATGTATTGATAAACAATTTTATCGACATTGTTTGTATACTTGGTGAATTTTTTGTCTTTAGCCCACCAGTCTTTAACTCGCGTCATAGTGATTTGTCTGCCACGAATCAGACCATTGGGGTCGGGGGTGTATGCCCCGGTAGTGGGGGGCACTCTCCATTGATAACGTTCGACATAATTGGGACCAAATTCGCTATAAAAGTGGGGCGGAGATGGGTGAAATAATGAGCAGTAATACGGTAGAAGTGGCTTAGCTGTTGGGATGGTGACAGAAAAGCGAGAACTGTCGTAAATGGTGATATTGGTACAGTTTTGATAGTAGAAATTAGAGAAAAATACATCCTTAGTGTATTCTGAAGTTCTGATGAAGAGATTTACCAGCAAGTCGATAGTTTTCACCTTTGAACCGTCAGAATAACGAGCATCCGGATCGAGTTCGAAATAGACTGTTTTTTTGTCAGGTGCTTCTGCCCATTTATGAGCTAAGCCCGGGATAATTTTCCCCGTGACAGGGTGCATACTAATGAGCCCGATGCTGATTTCATCGTAAAGTTTTGCTCTAAATGTGCTGTTGCTGTTGGGACCTTCAGCTCGGAAGGTATCCGGATAGGAGCCTGCTGCCCAAACGCGAAGAACTCCGCCTTTTTTTGCCTTTGGGTCACCGATTTCCGGGTTGTTTAGTCCGTTTTCCCAAACGAGATTGGCTGGTATTTCAGAAGCTTTGGAAAATTTAATGTAATCGCCGGCGGCTAGTCTTTCTTTGATAATGGTCAGCTCAGATTCGAGTGAGATAAGTTGAGTTTGGAGCTTTTCGCGTATGGAGTCATTATTTTCTTTGAAATACTTATCTCGCAGGATTTTTATATCATTCTTTTTTGCTAACTCTTCTTTGAGTAATTTTTCATGTATTTGTTTATTCCATCGTTCCGGGAAGCCCTCAAACCCAGGTGGAAGTGTGCCAAATGGGGCATTGCTGTGCCAGCTAATTCCTTTGTTGCGATTTGTTTCTTCGCAGGAAATAAGACTAATTATACAAATGAAACTAAGTATAGTTAGTAATGAGGTCTGAATGTTTAACTTAATGTTCATTTGAATCATTATTTGTAGGTAGTAAATTTTTTCGGGTCAAATGCTTCGCGTACAGCTTCCCCTACAAACGTGACGAGTAAAAGCGTAATGACAAGTGCCGCAAATGCTGAGCTTACAATCCAACTTGCACTTAGGTCAGCTAAGCCATCATTTAACAGTCGTCCCCAGCTTGCATAAGTATCCGGTAATCCAAATCCTAAATAGTCCAGTGATGCTAAGGCCAATATGAGTGCAGATACACTAAATGGGACTAAGGTCACTAAAATAGCAACGAGATTGGGCATGATGTGAATAAAAAGAATACGAGGAGTACTAGCACCGATGACACGAGCCGCCGCTACATAGTCCCTGGCTTTTTCTTTCATAGTAGATGTTCTGAGCTGATAGGTCATCCCCATCCACCCAAACATGATAAGCAGACTTAGCAGTAGAAACATCCCCTTCATTTGATAGGGTACTAAGTCAGAAATAATCATAATGACGAATAAAAAGGGAATCTGTGAAAAAATCTCTATCAATCGTTGCATACTTAGGTCAAATAGACCACCAAAGTAGCCCATGAGCATCCCAAAGGTAATACCAATCAGATAAACAGTGGGAAGGTAGAAGAGGGCGGCTTTCATGTTTACCTGTAAGCCGCCATAGAGGTAAGCGAGAATGTCTGCTCCCTGTGTGTTGGTGCCCAGTAAGTGACCGCCAATTAATGGTGGGGCCGGATGATAGTGAATTTTGTAGATGTCATCCATTTCCGTAAGCTTCAGGAATTTATCTTTTGTGCCTGGGCCTGTGTAGTTTTCAGAAATGAGTTTATTGTTTTCATAAGTGGCATTGTAAACTTCTGTTCTATCTGCTAACCAACCTATGGCACGGTCTACTTTCTTCCCTTTGCGGAATTTGTAGCTAATGTGAGGCAAGACGTCATCTGCCTGATGCAAGCGTGAGGCCAGCCCGGAATAGGGCTGCCCATTGTTATCAAGTACGAGTCCGTCGGTGCTTAATTTGAGTTTTTCGTAGCTGGGGGGGGAGGTGTCTCCCGTCGGGGCAAAGGGAATGAGGGGCATGATGACTAATGTGGGATAGCCCTGTGTGCCACTGTGCTTTTTTAAATCTCGGTAATTAGCTTCAGCCTCTGCTAGGTCGCCTTTTTGACCAAAGGTGGAACCAGGGTAGACCTTCCTAATAAAAGCCGGGAAATACCAGCCGTCATCTTGAATAACAAGAAGTGCTTTTTTCCCACATAG
This sequence comes from Akkermansia sp., assembly GCA_030525455.1. Lineage (GTDB taxonomy): Bacteria > Verrucomicrobiota > Verrucomicrobiia > Verrucomicrobiales > Akkermansiaceae > Akkermansia. Next base: position 48,228 of record JAUNER010000013.1, read on the forward strand.
GGACTGGTCTAAACATGCTAGAAATGTCAGGATGAGAATGATGAGTAGAGAAATATAGCCACGAGCTATACTTTTGAAACGACTAATTCTACGTTGAGTAATGGGGGAGAGATGAAATTCTTTCTTTTTCTGACAAAGTAACACAATGCCGCAAAGTAAGAGAGATAATGAACACGCCCACCCAAACCAGAGAAATTTACCCTGCGGTAGGAAGAGGTGCTGACTATTTTGGTCGGCACAGTCGTAGTGTAAGTATGCCATTTCTCTAGAGACGGTAAATGGCCAACTCAGCGTGGGTAATAATAGCCCACATAGCTCGCCAATCGACATGATGACTGCTAGAATTATGAATAGATAGGCAAGTTTTTTTATCATTCTTTTAGTCGAATTTGATGCGAGGGTCGATTGCCGCTACGATGATGTCAGATATTAAATTACCAAGAACCATGAGGAACGAGGTTAGCAGTAGTGTGCCCATGATAAGGGCGTAGTCTTTATCCATTAGTGCTTGATAACTAAGCATGCCAAATCCCTGGATGTCAAAGACTTTTTCTACGAGCATTGAGCCTGCTACGATGATACTGATAAGACCGCCTAGAGTTGAGGCAATGGGGATGAATGAGTTTCTGAACGCATGGCGTACTACCGCTGTCCTAAAGCTAACCCCTTTGGCCATCGCTGTGCGTACGTAATCGGCAGATAGGTTGTCCATGAGATTGTTTTTCATCATCATGGTGGTGATGGCAAATGAACTGATCACGTAGCATATTAGTGGGAGTACTGTATGGTGTAATAGGTCAATGGCTTGTTCCCCAAAGCCCATGCTCGAAAATTCCGGTGAAGTTAGTCCGCATAGGGGGAACCATTCGAGTCTAGCTCCTAAATAAACGACAAGTAAGGCTCCTAAAGCAAAGCCGGGTACGGAATAGCCTAGAAAGATAAGTGCGGAAGATAAGTTGTCTATAAATGTTTTGTGTTTAATTGCTTTAATGATGCCTAGGGGGATGCACACAGAGTAGGTGATGATGGCACTAAGGATGCCGAAGTAAAGAGAGACCGGTATTCTTTCGATAATCATATCCCATACAGGCTCATTGTATTTGAAAGAATTGCCCATTGTTCCTTGCAGAATACCATCGAAATCTGTTTGGTACATGACTGCACGCCAAGCGTAGCTTTTTTCTTTGTTTTTTAGGGCTATTTCATTGTCGAGTTGTCTCATTCTTCGTCCCCAGCGTTCGGCTCTGTCGCGAGGGGATTCGATGAGGACTTCCCAGCCTTCGGCTTTAACTTTTCTATTTGGAGTACCGGAGAAGTAGGCGTCTTGTACTTTCGAGGAATCAGCAGATTCTCTGATGACAACGACTTGTTCGCCTGTTTCGTAGAGGTTTATTCTCGTATGGAGAGGTGAGACACCGGCGTATTTATCATCTGAATTTGTATCCTCGGATTGTGGTTCGAGTGGAAATTCTTCCTTGGAAATAAAGATTTTTTTGGGGACTAGTCCCAGCCATTGGAAGTATGCGGTAGAGATGGGTTCGTGAAGGTTGTACTGTTCTTCCAGGCGTTCCATGTCAGGCTCGCTGAGGTTGTTGTCTCCTCGTTGAGTTCCGGCTTTTTTCCCGGACATTGCAGTCATGCTTTGTTGCTGCATCATTTGTTCGATTGGTCCGCCGGGAACCAATCGGGTAATGAAAAAGACGAGAAATGTAACCCCTAAAAGAGTTAAGGGCATTAAAAGAAGTCGCCGTATGATGTAGGTTTTCATTAATTCAAACTGGTGCTTGAATTAAATGCCGGCACTTAGGCGGGTGGCTAACATCTCTGGTAATCCCGCATTGATGATGCGTCGTTGAGTTTCTGCTATATCGTATTCGATTCTGCGATGGTAGAATGTCATCGTGTCTTCATCTAAAATCCCGTATGATGCTCGGATGTCGCCATCTCTGGGTTGACCGACAGAGCCGACATTGATGAGGTATTTGAATTCCTTATACAAAGGGATGTCGCCTAGTTCGTATTCGTGAACTGCTCCATCATGTTGGATGAACGCACGTGGTACATGAGTGTGACCATTGAAACATAAGAAACGCCCTTCAACGAGCATATTTAGACTATGAGTAGCTAAATCACAATTTGTGACGTATGCCCATGAGTTTGGTTTATCTTGTGTAGCATGAACAAGAACGACTCCATTGGGTTGAATACGTTGGAAGGGGGCTCGTCGCAGGTATTTTTTGTGGTCTTCGTTGAGTTGGCTCCTTGTCCACATCAGAGCACTATAAGCGACGGGATTCATGTATTGAGGGTTGTCATCAGAAATTGCCTCTTCATCATGATTTCCCCGTACGGTTGGTATTTGTAATCCTTTGACAAGTTCCAAACATTCCACAGGGTTTGCATTGTAGCCAACGATGTCTCCTAGACAATAAATAGCAGAGCATTGAAGCTGTTCAATGTCTCGTAGCACTGCTTCCAAAGCCGGTTGGTTGGCGTGAATGTCGCTGATTAAGGCAATTCTACTCATGGTCTTTCGGGTAAAATAATAATGATTATTTACAGTTTGCCAAGAATAGAACGTGTCGGTATGTAGATAAATTTTATAAATTAAGATTATGGCTGCTGTGTGGCTGGCCTGGGTAGTGAGTCGAGTTTTTTTCTTACCCCATCAATGGGGTAGTGAAGTGTGTTTTGAAGGTGTGCTGAAAGCATTTCTCTGGCTTCTTCGGCGGTTGGGTAGAGTTCGTGGAAGGGGATTCTTTGGCTCTCGGGTAAATTAAGCCGATTTTCTAAGGCAAAAAGTATGTTAATCATACTTGGCGTGCGATAGGCTTTCACCGCATAAAGTTTTTTACCTAGTTCATAGGCTTCTGCGGCTTTTGATGGGACTCTGGCTAGGGAATAAAATTCTTTTCTGGCGACTCGATATGAGGCACCGAGCTTACAGGCTTGGTGGTAGGCTTGGGCCGCTTTTTGGAAATCGGGTAGGCGGTAGGTGTCGCTGTATAAGTCGCCTAGTTTATTGTATAAAAACCAGTTGGTTGGATTATATCGAATGCCGTCGATGAGAAATTTTCTTCCGGTTTGGATGTATTTTTTGAACCCTTCATGGCGTTCCATAGGGGTGAGGTTCGTATTATCCAGCATCGCAGAGGCGGCATTGTAAGCTAAGTGCCATGACCCATTGTCCCAATAAAAATTTGAGTGTGGGGCAAGGGCTGTGATTTGGTTGTAGCGTTTTTCTAATTGATGCCAATCAGACCGCATGAAGCAATCAAAAGCATCCATGCTTAGAATGGCCGCTATAAGCGGACGTAAGCCGCCTAGTGAGATAACGCTGAGTTGTTGCTCGAGCATTTCATCTGCATTAAGGTTCATTTGCTCAGTGAGTAGCTGAGCTTTTGTTTCTTCTTCGATGAGATGCTGTTGTAACGGTAGACGTATAATGCCAAAAATCAAAATCGCCGTGATGGTGATAAGTAGGTTTTTCAGCATTTCTGTCTCTGGGGGATGTCTTAGATTTGCCCTAAGCGTTGGCGAATTTCTATATCGAGTTTATCCCATTCGGGAACCATGGCCCCTGCTTCGTGAGCTTTTGCAAGTGGTGTTTCCCAAATTGCTTGGTATTCAATGGGTCTGCCTTCGTTGTAATCGACAGCACTGGAGGGTACAAATTCACCCATTGTTTCAGTGCGTGCCAGGTGATATTCTACGAGGTTTGAGGGGAGTTCGTAGCCACGAGCTTTGGCAGAGGCTACGACTTCTTCCATGATGGTTTTTGCTCGTTTTACCCAATCCGGGTTTTTGTATAATTCTGCGATGCTAATGCCGCCCTTTGCTAAGCATAATCCGTTAAAGGGGATGTTCCACACGAGCTTGTACCATTGAATTTGCTCGGCAAGTTCAAAGGCTCGTGTCGGAATTTTTGCATTGGCAAATAATTCAGCAAGTTTGTCTGCCTCTGCTTTCCCGGTAGCAGAGGGGACGAAGGGGGCAAATTGGATATTCCCCCCTTCTAAATGGTTGATGTGACCGGGTTCGCCTCTCATCGCACAAATGAAACACAGACCTATAAAAATGCGATCTGCGGGGACAAGTTTGGCGATGCATTCAGCATTTCCCATTCCATTTTGCAGAGTAAGCACCTTTGTGTTTTCGCCAATCATTGGCGGTAGGGCTTGTGCTAAGCCATCGTTGGCTATGGTTTTCCACGTAACGACAATGAGGTCTACCGTGCCAACTTCTTCCGGTGAGCGATAGACCTTGATGCATGGTAATGAAAGGTCTCCATGTAGGCTTTTTACTTCTAATCCGTGGTCTTTGAGGTAATCATATTCAGAACGAACAATGAATGATACATCTTGACCGGATTCTTGTAATCTGGCCCCATAGTAGCCGCCAAGGGCTCCTGCTCCCAGAATGGCAATTTTCATATGGATTATCGGGAAATGCTTTTGTTTTTTGACTATTTACAGACCGATGACGTTGCCGTTTTCGTCTAAATGAATCTTTGTAGCATTTGGTGTGATTGGCAGTGCCGGCATACGCAGGATTTCACCGCAGAGTGCTACTAAGAAGCCGGCACCATTGGCAATTTCAAAATCGCGAACTGTAACGGTGAAGCCACTGGGGCGACCACGTAATTTGCCGTTGTCAGAGAGTGAGTTCTGTGTCTTTGCCATGCAGATTGGTAAGTCTGTTAGACCACTTGCTTCAAACTGAGCCAAACGCTTGCGAGCAGCGAGTGTGAGCTCTACCCCATCTGCACCATAGATATTGCGTGCAATGGCGTTGAGTTTGTCGATAACAGGGAGAGTTGTTTCGTAGAGTGGCTTAAATTCCGGTGACGGAGTGTCTGCGGCTTCTACAACGAGTTGGGCTAGTTCGCGACCACCTTCACCACCTTCAGAGAAGATGTCAGCTATGGCACATGCTACACCGCGTTCTTTGCAGTGTTCGAGGATGGCATCAAGTTCTTCCTGTGAGTCGTCAAAGAATTTGTTAATAGCCACAACGACCGGACGCTTGTAGTTAGTAGCGGCATCGAGGTGAGCATCCAAATTGGCGAGACCTTTTTTCAGGGCGTCAACGTCTGTGTTTTTCAAATCGGCCAGAGCCGCACCGCCATGCATCTTCAGGGCACGTGCTGTGGCTACGATGACGATGGCAGAGGGGCTTAGCCCTGCTTGGCGACATTTAATATCGAGGAATTTTTCTGCCCCTAAGTCAAAGGCAAACCCTGCTTCTGTCACGGCATAATCACCGAAGTGGAGTGCCATCTTGGTGGCTAGTACGGAGTTACAACCATGGGCAATGTTGGCGAATGGACCGCCATGTAAGAAACATGGTACGCCTTCGAGTGATTGCACGAGGTTAGGCATAAGGGCATCTTTCAGTAGAGCCATGACAGAGCCGGTGATTCCCAATTCTCCGGCATAAACCGGTTTATCGTCTGTGGTAAAGCCAATGACGATGCGGTTTACTCGGTCTTCCATATCCTTATAGGATGTGGCCAGACATAAGCAAGCCATGATTTCTGAAGCTGGGGTGATGTCAAAGCCTGTTTCGCGGGGGAACCCTTGTTTGTTCATGCCCACCATGATGGAGCGTAGTGAACGGTCATTCATGTCCATGACTCGCTTCCATGTGACTTTTCTTTCATCGATATTGATAGTGCGGAAGAACATAGCATTGTCCAAAATGGCACTAATCAAATTGTGAGCAGAGGTGATGGCGTGGAAGTCACCTGTAAAGTGCATGTTGATTTCTTCCATCGGGGTGAGTGAGCTTTTACCACCACCTGTGGCACCGCCTTTACGCCCGAATACCGGCCCCATGGAGGGCTGGCGTAGGGCTAAACATGCTTTTTTGCCAATGGCTTGTAAGCCTTGTGCCAGACCGACAGATACTGTAGTTTTCCCTTCACCGGATGGAGTGGGGGTAATGGCTGAAACCAAGATGAGTTTGCCGGGGGTGGCGGGTTGCTTAAGTACGTCTAAAGAAATTTTTGCCTTATTGCGGCCGATGGGCAGTACGTACTGTTCATCGACTCCTAATTTTTTTACACAATCAGAAAAAGAAGGGGTATTCATGACCCCGTTATTTTGGCTGATTTTATGGAATTATGCAAGCCGTAAGACTGTTAGTCTTTTTACTTTTGTTATGTAAATGGGGCTTTTGATGAGTATAGGGCTATTTATGGGGCAGATGTGTTAGTATTTTTTTATTATTGGGCGGTAGTGCCCTGTTAGGGTGAATTCAAAAAGGCAGTCTTCTTCTTGTGTCCCGGCTCCTATATTATGAATGATAAGCGGGCATTGTCCGTTTTTTTTGTCAGACACGATGCCTATGTGCGGTACTCCGCTACTTAGGTTCCATGTTACTATGTCGCCTGCTTTGTAATCGCTTGGATTTTTACTGATGGGGAGTGACCAATGTTGGCGTTTCATCCAGCAACTGATATTGGGTACTCGTCGGTGGTCTATGTTTTTATCCGGTTTTTTTAATCCCCAGATTTTTGGATATTTTGAGAAGTTTTTTCTCATATCCTCGTGGATGAGTTTTTGCAAATCAAGCCCTAGTGTTCGTAATGCTCGTATGACAACGTCTGTACACACTCCGGTTTCTACAGGCACATCACCGTTGGGGTAGGGGATGCTTCTATAACTTGGGTCATAGCTAAGAGTGACACCTATTTGTTTACGAGCAGCTTGTACCAAAGGCGGAACTGTTGATTTATCGCCCTTGCTGTCTGCCAGACTCAGTGATTGTGATAAAAATAGGGTACTTATCACAAGAATGAGTACAGAAAGCTTGCTCATAGGGGTAGTTGGGGCTCAAATGTATAACTGAAATTACACAAAACTGGCAAAGCCAATGTCTGAGCGACGTTGTAAACCGTCAAATTTAACTTTCTTTACCTCATTGTGAGCACGTTGGCGTGCTTCGCTAAGGGTGTCGCCTTGGGCGACGACTGCCAGCACTCTACCGCCATTGGTTTCATAGCACTTAGCTTCATCATTCCAGCGTGTGCCGGCATGGTAGATAGAGGCGTTGGCTACATCATCTAGCCCGCTAATGGCATCCCCGGAGTGTGATGATTCCGGATACCCTTTAGAGGCGAGTACACAGCAGACACTCCAGCCGTTTTTGAATGATATGGCTTCCGGAGTAAATTGCCCCTGTGCCCCGGCTAGGCAAAATGAGGCTAAATCACCATCAAGAAGTGGCATTACCGCCTGGCATTCGGGGTCGCCAAAGCGGCAGTTGTATTCGATAACTTTCGGACCATTCGGCGTGAGCATAAGCCCAAAGTATAAAAAGCCGCGATAGGGTAGACCATCTTTCTGTAGACCTGCGACTGTCGGGGCCACAATGGTTTTTTCAATTGTTGCCAGCGTATCTGCGTCTACTAACCGGCGAGAGGCCACAGCCCCCATACCACCTGTGTTTGGACCGGCATCGCCTTCTTTCAGACGCTTATAGTCGCGTGCCGGGCATAGGATGAGGTATTTGTCATCCACCAGAGCCCCAAAGATAGACACTTCCGGACCTGTGAGGAACTCTTCTACCAGCAAGCGACCGGGACCAAAGCGTTTCTCGACAAATACTTCATTGAGGAAAGCATCGGCTTCTTCCTTGGTCATGCACACGGCTACTCCCTTACCGGCAGCCAATCCGTCAAATTTTAGTACAGTTGGGTATACGCCATTGATGATTTCTTGAGCTTCCTCAAGGTTGGCGGCTACGCGTGCCATCCCGGTCGGAATGTTGTGACGTAGTAAAAATTCCTTTGCAAACTCTTTACTTGCCTCAAGTTGGGCACTTTCTTTTACCGGCCCCCAGCAGGGAATCCCTGCTTGAACACATGCATTAGCCAAGCCTTCATCTTTGACCAGATAGCTTTCCTCACCGGCTACACACAGGTCTACCTTATTCTCTACTAACCAACTGATAAGTGTAGGTAAATCTTTCGCCGGGATAGGGGTCGCGAGTGTGTTGATAGCATCACTACCGGGGAAGCAATACATTTCCGGTGCTACGGGTGAATTCTTTAGTGCTTTGATAAGTGCGTGTTCACGCCCGCCTTTTCCAATAACGGCAATCTTCATGAGTCTAGAGTAGGAGGATAACACGGTTTTATCAAGAAAAAATCTTGTTGCATTGAGGATTTATTTACACATTGTAGCTCTCTTGGTTGTTGGCTTTTGGTGTGGGGCTAAAGCCCTATGGTCCAGGGGAGGGGAAAGAAAAGAAAGAAAAAATAGAACGTAGTTCAGAAAGGGAATGAAGGGTGCTTGGGAGCGGTGCAGTTTACTGCACCGGGAGCAAGTAGCAGCAGGCTAAGCCCGGGGAGAGGTGGAGTGAATGAGGAAGCGATTGAGAGGGACGAGGTGAATTTTGTTATTTCTGGAATAGTATACGAATTGGATGGAATTATTAGGGTTAGAAATGTAGGTGTTTATTAAAGGTTGGAGGTCTGTAAGAGAAGAATTAACGTATTCAACTTTAATTACATTAATATAAGAGTTGTCATGAGTAGAGATTTCGGCTTCGTAAGCGATAAGAATGATTTTTTTTGAAATAATAATAACAGATTTTAGATAATTTTGAGTAGCGTTCCATAAATCTGCATATAGTAGAGATTTTGGGGAGAGTAATTTGAAGGGTTTTAGTTTTGAATAATGAGGGATAATGAGTGTACGAAAATCATCGGGAGAAACAATCATAAAAAGAAAAGGAAAGTTTAATAAGGTGATAGTAATAAAAGTAGAAGGGGAAAGCGAGGAAAAAAGTGGTGGTATCCCCGGCGAGAATTGAACTTGCATTTGCCCTTTAGGAGATGGCTGTTTTATCCGATTAAACTACGGGGACGAGGAAGAGGGAAAAAACAACCCTAGCCGCGGAGGATTGGTGTGGGGTAGAATTAAGGAAGGCGAAAGCGTATGATAGGAGGAGTGGGGAAGAATTAGGGAGAGAGAGGTATATAAGCACGCCGATGGGGAGAGAAGAATGGTATAGTTTTCCGAAAGATGAGAGGACGCAACAATTATTAAAAGAAAAAGGGATAAAGGATTTGCCTGTAAAGTTAAAAGTTGGGCAGGAATTAGGTGGGCATAAAGGGTTTGGGTATATGCACTTATTGAGTCATGCAAAAGATTTTGCTAAGATTGGAGAAAGTCCGTTATTGTATTTGTATAATACAATGAATAAGTTGAGTACGATAAGGGAGGAAAATAGAAGAGGACGATATCGATTAAGAACAGAAGACGAGGTTCAATATGAAAAAGGATATAACCGGGAAAGAAGATAGGGTATTATATGTAGAATTGATAGAAGAAGAAAATTGTTACAGTATAGTAACGAGTTATCCGCGAGAGAAGAGTATTTATAGCAGTGCAAAAGAAGAGAAGGAGCTAAAAATCGGGCGCACATTATTCCGATTCACTGCTAGCAACGAGCAGGGCTATTTGGGAAATGGACAAGAGACAGAAGAAGTTGCAACTCCAGCCACAATTGCATTTAGTAAAGCTCCGGGAAAGATGGTAAGAGAAAAGAGGGGAGTTGTCAATATCTATGATATAGAAGTGAGGGGGAAAGGGAAGGATGGGGAAGAGGTGAGGTATGTGCAGGTGAGAGAGGGAGGTGCGAATTTTGGGGTGATAAGAGGAGGGATAGAAGAAGAGATAAGGGAAGAGATGAGGAAGATAAGAGAGGAAGCGGAGAGGAAAGGAGAGTATATGAAAGCGCCGAATGGAGAGGCAAGTAAGCTAAGTGAGGAGCAGTGGTGTATGGTGAGGACGAGAGGGTTTAGGAGATGGTTTGGTGATTGGGAGAGTATGGGGTATAAGAAGTATTTTAGGGAGAGGTTGGTAAGATTGTTGAGGGAAGAGGCGGTAGAGAAAGCGAGGGGGAAGACGTATCAAGAAATAAGGGAATTAGGGTTTGATACGCGAGTGAAACCGATGGCGTATATACCTGTGGAGATAGCGGAGTTAATGGGGGAAAATGTGAGAGATAATTTAGTGTATGGGAGTGATTTTAGGTTTATAGAGCATATAATGAATCATCATGCAGAGGTGAAAGATTATGAGGGGTATATAGAAGATGTGCTAAAGACATTTGCAGAGCCTGATAGGGTGTATTATGATAAGAAGAATAAATCGTATTTATTTGAGAAAGGGGAGCAAGCGTGTTTTTTAAGTGTGGCAAGAGCCCCGGAAGAAGGAGAAAGGTATATACAATGGAAATCCTCGTATAGAAGTGGTAGGATAAAAGGAGAAAGGTATCAAGAGATATGGAATAAAGAAAAAGTGGAGCCCGTGGGCGCTCACCTCCACGATCTGGGCCCGACTCTGAAAGAGTCCCCGTCAGCG
>JAUNER010000013.1:58703-74362 GCA_030525455.1 Akkermansia sp.
CTGGGCCCGACTCTGAAAGAGTCCCCGTCAGCGAAGCTTTCTGATCTTGGCTCCGAAGGTAGAGTAAGGGAGGTGGTGAGAGAAGTCAAGGAAGAAAATGTGAGCAAGGTGGTGGATGAGAAAGTGGAGCCCGTGGACGCCATACCCCACGATAAGGGCCCGACTCTGAAAGAGTCCCCGTCAGCGCAGCTTTCTGATCTTGGCTCCGGAGGTAGAGTAAGGGAGGTAGTGAGAGAAGTCAAGGAAGAAAATGTGAGCAAAGTGGTGGATGAGAAAGTGGAGCCCGTGGACGCCATACCCCACGATAAGGGCCCGACTCTGAAAGAGTCCCCGTCAGCGCAGCTTTCTGATCTTGGCTCCGGAGGTAGAGTAAGGGAGGTAGTGAGAGAAGTCAAGGAAGAAAATGTGAGCAAAGTGTTGGATGAGAATGGTGAGCCGGTGGTGGTGTATCACGGGACAGGGAGAGAAGGGATAAGAGAATTTAGCCATAGGAAGGCACAAGATAAATTAGGAAGAGCGATGGGACATGGGCAAGGGAGGGGGAAATTCTATCTAAGCACGAGCCGACAAGGAGCGGAGAATGCCGGTAGAGGAGCTGTGTATAGAGGAGAAGGGAAGCAAAGCAGATTGTATAAGGTTTAAGAAGAGTTATGGTAAATATGAATATAGGGTTGTATTTAAGAGAGGAAAGGAGAAAACACCCAAGTGTATTAAATTCCTCAACTAAATTTATAAAAATAAGAAATGTTGAGGGAGAGGGTGTTTCGCCCCCACGGATCTCGGAATTTATACTGACGTCCCTCAACGGAGGAAATATAATAGAAAAGGGCGGTAAAATCAATGGGAATTATGGCTTAATCAGTGAGCGGATGGTAGAGATAAGAGAGAGGTATGGGATAAAGGGGAGTAGTGAGCTGACGGTGGCATTCCATAAGCGGATGGGAGAGAAGATGGATAGAGAGATGGCGAAGCTGGGAAACACCAATTAACAGTAGTGCAGTTAAAAGAACTGCCGGGGCAGATAAGAGAGCCAATCATGGTGTTGGAAAGTGGGACAGGACACCCGAACTCAGTAGAACTGATAACGGAGTTAGAAGAGAATGGGCATAAAGTGTTGGTAGCAGTGAAGCTCAATACGATGGCAAAAGGAAAAGGGCGAGTGAGGGTAAATAGGATAATAAGTCTATATGGGAAAGAAAAGCTAGGAGAGCTATTAAAGCATAAGATACTATATGCAGATATAGAAAGAGCCCGTGCCTGGTTACTAGGGCGAGGGGTCCAATTCCCAACGGCGCTTCACCAAAGCACGAGCAGTAGGGGGAGTATAAAGACGAGGGAAGATTTAGTCAAGCGGATAAGAGGAGGGAGCTATGGCTTAATCAGTGAGCGGATGGTAGAGATAAGAGAGAGGTATGGGATAAAGGGGAGTAGATTTAATCATAAGTGGGGGAAGAAAAGAAAGAAAAATAGAACGAAGTTCAGAAAGTGTATAGAGGGTGCTTGCTCACGGTGTAGGTTTCCTGCACCGTGGGCAAGTAGCAACAGGCTAAGCCTGGGGAGAGGAGGAATGTTTGAGGAAGCGTTTGATGGGGACGAGGTGCCATTTATCAGCGTGGAAGTAGTAGACGTGTTTGAGAGAATTTTGTTTTTTTACGAGGAGATAGTGTTGAATGTAGGGTTGTAAGAGTTCTAGGGAACCGCAAGCATAAATTACTTTTAGTACTTTTAGTTTGTCATTTTTCCAACGTGGATGAATTGTTTCAACACCGATAAAGACGAGAGATTTTGTGATAATAACAACTGAATTTCTAATATCAGTTAGAGATTCTACTAAATCAGCACGAAGTAGAGCAAGAGGATGATTTAGAGAATTTGTGTAGTTTGCTATATTGTAATAATCATGTAGAGTATTTCTGCGGGCGTCAGCGTATTTTATGCCAAGATTGCAAGGAAGTGGGTTTAATTTAGAATCTGATGTCATAATGGTGGATGATATGTAAGAGTGAGGATGTTGTAAAGAGGATTATTTAAGTTTGGTGGCGATTTGGCAGGCTGTGAGAGCCGGGCAAGAGTCGCATTGGCGGTCATGAAAGGGGATGGTGCACGAGAATCCGGTATAATTAAAGTAGCCGTAGCATGTGTAGTCACGGTAATCTTCGTGGCGGTAGATTGCTACCTCTGCGTTTGAGATGATATTAAATGGGTCGGGGTTGTTTAGGTAGAAGTCAAGGAGGAGTTGGAGGTAGTGGGCTAGGTCTCGTTCGTGAGGTTTGGAGGAGAAGGCGAGGAGGTTGATGTGGTCAGTGATGGTGGTTTTAGATTTAAGGGATAAGACAGATGATTTTTATAGAGTTGCTTTTCATAATATTATAGGTGCAATTTTGTTTTGCAAGATAAATGGTGGAACATCAATAATTGTGGGATGTTGAAAATAAAAGAGCCACTGCTTAATTAGCAGTGGCTTATGAGAAAAACTTGGTAGCCCCACCAGGACTCGAACCTAGAAATACTGAACCAAAATCAGGTGTGTTACCAATTACACTATGGGGCTAGTGATTCGACGTTGCCGTCGTGGTGAGAGGATTAAAGCACGATGCTGAGCAGAAAGCAAGAAAAATTTTTAAGTAAATGAAGATTTTTCTTACAGATGACAGAAAGTGCGATTTATTTGGCGAGAATTTTCTTTAGCTTAGCGAATCTAGGCAGAGAATTTTCTGTGACGACGGTGGCGTTTCCCTGTATGAGAGGCAGGGCATAGTCGATAAATTCCCGGTTCATGCCATTGCCACGAGCATTAATCCAGGCACGAGGAACGTTTTTTTCGACATTGGCGACATCAGTAAGTCCGATGAGTTTAGTAGAGCAGAGGTAATTACCCTGAGCATCATAGCTACGTTCAAAGGCGACCATTTTATCGGTTTGTCCTGCAAGGGCGGCATCGACAGCGGCTTTGCCGGCGGCCCAAGCTTCGTCGATGTCTGTTTGCGAAGCAACATGAGAGGCACAACGCTGTAAGAGAGAAAGCTCGATGCTACGGACTTTGATACCGAGTTTATTTTTTACGATTTCTGCGAGCATGACGCCAAGTCCGCCGAGCTGGGAGTGCCCGAAAACGTCTTTGTCGCCAGTTTCTGCGACAAAGCGACCATCGGCATAATGGATACCCTCAGAGACGGCAACCATACATTTACCCTGTTCGTTGTAAATACGCTGTACGTCTTCTAGGAATTCATCTAGGTTAAAATTAATTTCCGGTAAATAGACTAAATCCGGACCGGCACCGGCCCAAGTGGCGAGAGAAGCAGAAGCGGCGAGCCATCCGGCATGGCGGCCCATGATTTCGACGATGGTAACGCGGCCTTTTTCGTAGACGCATAAATCTTTCTGAACTTCCATGCAGGAAGTAGCAATGAATTTTGCGGCGGAGCCAAAGCCCGGGCAGTGGTCAGTACCGAAAAGGTCGTTGTCAATGGTTTTAGGGATACCAATGACGCGACACTCGTAGCCGGATTGTTGCATAAATTTGGAGATTTTATTGCAAGTATCCATGGAGTCGTTGCCTCCATTGTAGAAGAAATAACGCACATCGTATTTCTTGAAAACTTCGAGCAATCGCTTGTAGTCGGTGTCATCTACGGCTGGGTCTGCCATTTTGTAGCGGCATGACCCAAGGGCACTAGCAGGGGTGGATTTAAGAAGTTCGAGTTCGGCCGGGTCTTCTAGCCCCATATCATAGAGACGTTCATTAAGAACCCCCTCGATACCATTGGCGGCACCGAAAACACGTGTGATATTTTCCGATTGAAGTGCAGTTTGGATAGCACCTAGAGCACTGGCATTGATAACAGCAGTAGGTCCACCGGATTGACCGATAATGCAAGAGCCTTTTAATGTAGTCATGGATTTAGAAATAAGTGAGAGATAAAAGTTAGATTGAAAAGTGAAAGGGAGGGCTGGTTCTGATAGGAATTATGAGTGAAACAGCCCTCCCTTTGTCGTTGGTAATTAGTTTACATGGTGATTAACCTTCTTCATCATCACCGTGATTGAGGATGAAGTTGAGGTCATCAATACCTAAGCTGGAAGTGAAGCCTTCGTCGCCGAGGACGTTGGCCACGAGTTGGTTTTTCTGATGCTGGAGGATGCGGATTTTTTCTTCCACAGAATCCTTGGTAAGCAATCGATAAGCAATAACTTTGTTTTTCTGACCGATTCGGTGCGTACGGTCAATAGCCTGACTTTCTACGGCCGGGTTCCACCATGGGTCGTAAAGCACAACGTAGGAAGCAGAGGTAAGGTTAAGACCGGCACCACCGGCTTTTAGAGAAAGCAAGAATACAGATGGTTCCTTGGTGGTTTGGAATTTTTCAATTTCACCACGGCGGTCTTTAGTTTGCCCGGTAAGGTAATTAAGTGGGCGATTTTCTGCTTCGAGTCTGCCCTTGATAATTTCGAGCATAGAGACGAATTGAGAGAAGACGAGCACTTTGTGACCTTCTTCGCGAAGCTGGTCGAGCAAGTAGAAGAGAGCCGTCATCTTAGCACTATCTTCCTTAGCATATTTGGGGTCAACCAAGCCCGGGTGACAGCAAATTTGGCGTAATCGCATAAGCCCCTGTAAGATAGCGAAGCTGTTTTTCTTTACAGATTCATCAGAGTCTAAGCCAAGTAGAGCCTGTTGGATGCGACGAAGTTCAGCTTTGTAGAGCTGGTTCTGAATGCCTTCCATTTTGGCGTAAACTTCTTCTTCCGTACGGGGTGGCAAGTCTTTTGCCACTTGAGATTTGGTACGACGAAGCAAGAATGGCTTCAAGCGAGCGGCAAGTCGGTTTTGGCTTTGAGGGTCTTTACGTTTGTCAAATCGCTTCTTGAAGTAAGAGCGAGACCCAAGTACCCCCGGCATAGCGAAAGCCATAAGAGACCACATATCGAGCAAGCGGTTTTCAATAGGCGTACCGGAAAGCACTAAGCGGTTAAACGAAGTGATTTCACGAGCGGCCTTAGCGGCTTTAGAATCCGGGTTTTTAATTTGTTGACCTTCGTCAAGGATGACAGTAAGCCATTTGATTTGGTTAAGTACCTCGCCACAAACACGTAGCTGAGCATAGTTGACCACAACCATATCGTAGTTCTTATTGATGTCATCAAGGATAGCTTGGTCTTTACTACGAATGACTAAAACGCGAATGCCTGGGGCGAATTTTTCAGTTTCGCCGGCCCAAACATCAAGCACAGACTTCGGACAAACGATGAGAACCGGAGGAATGACAAGCTTCTTTCGAGACTTATGCTTGCGTTCAAATTCTTCACGCAACCAAAGAACGTATGTGATAGACTGAATGGTTTTACCTAACCCCATGTCGTCTGCAAGGATGCCACCGAAGCCATTGGTTGCCAAATAGGCAAGGAAGTGGAAACCATCGACCTGATAAGGACGAAGAGTCGCTTGTAGTCGGCTGGGAACATCAGGTTTAACGTCGATTTGAATTTCAGCCGTGCGGTCTTTGATACGTTTCCAGGCCTTCGGGTCAAATACCTCTGCGGCTTTCGGGTCTGCAAGCTGCATAGCATGCATGCGGTGGGTTTCGCCAGATAAATCAAATGGGTCAAGCCCTAAGCGAGTTACGGCATCACGCTGGTCATTATCGAGTTTAATTTCCAGTCGCATCCAGCCACCATCATCCATACGTACATAGCCACCGCGAGCGGCGACAAGAGCACGAATTTGTTCCTTGGAAAGAGAAACCCCTTCGACATCGATAACAATGCGTAAGTCGAACCAGTCAATTTCCTGATTAACCACCTCAAAGCGAACAGCAGCAGCAACCGGATCTGCCAAGAGCGTTTTGAGTTTTTCGTCCATATCAACGGTGAGTTCCTCCGGTAGGTTTTTTGCCCACTCGGCAAATTTTTCCGGGAATTGGCGAGTGACACGAGCCTTGAAAGCATTCACCTGTGGGTCAAAAGAAAAACCTACATCCTCTAGCAAACCGGGGATTGGGTAGAGGTGTTCGCGGATGAAGCGAAGCAAAGATTTGTTTCGCATGGGTTCTTGGTGAGACACTTCCCAGGAAAAATCTTTGCCCAGTTTTTCAGTGCGATAGCCAGAAGAATCCTTGGCCGTTACTTCGCAAAGGACGTGTTCTGTTTCTGCGGAAGTGAGACCACGCACAATTTTCATGCTAAAGAAGCCACGCAGGTCAATATCGACTACTCTATCTTCCATGCTAGGTGGCAAGGTAGCTCCAATTTTGCGAAGGAACTCAACCCCTTCTAAGCTATCAATAACCTGTTTAGGGATAGAGTAGCGAGGGTCTACTTCAGTAGATTCCAGCCAGCGAGGAGGACCGGGGAATACGGTTTCGTCAGATTGGTAAAGTTCCTGCTGCCCAGGGAGCTGACGCACAGAGTGAGTAACATTGATGCCCGACGAAGTTACAAGCTGTAAAGCAAAGCAATCTGGCTCAATAGGGTCATCTAAGCAAATCCACTTCAGTGGCTCATTAACCACCTTGAAATAGTTTTCGTCTAGGTTGACCAAATACCCCTTTAGTGCCGGCTGATGGAAAAACTTATTCATCAGGGCACAAGCTTTTTCTTGGTCTAAATCGAGAGTGAGAGCATCCTCATGGTCGTAGTAATTTAATAAAGCCATGAGTAGAATTTCCGTCGGTGCATCCATGCGAACCGAGGCGTTTTCGTAGAGTTTTTTTAGCTCTTCATAGTCTTGTTTTTCGCGAACAGGAGTCCACTCTTGTTTAAGGGAGTGACGGTATTCGAAATGCCCCTCGTTAATTGTGGAAACTAATCGCATAAACAACTCACCGCGTGGTGGTTGTGGTGGTCTTTCATTGACGTCTTCAATGCGTTCATGCCAAGTACCTACTTCCTTTGAGCGTTCCCAATCGTGGATTTTGCGTTGGATTTTGCTCAAATCGGTGATGCATTTTAGGAAATCCGGGTAGGAGAGATGGCGTTTTTCAAGAGCGTAGGCAATGTAATTCCAGAATTCCAGAATGTTAGTAGGGGGCGTAGGCCAAAGTTCAAGAGGTTCGTAAGTAGTAATTTCCCAGCGTGGGCAAAGTCGAACCATGTCGTGGTCATGGATTTCTTGCTCAATGGCAAAACGACGATAGCGTTTTTCTAGTTTTGTAACAAATTCTGCTTCTTTATCGTCTAGGTCTCTACCTAGTTTTTCTTCCAAAACATCAAGAAGAGGAACGTCATTTAGTTCGTTAGGAGATTCCGGTAAATCTTGCCCACGGTACATGCGTTCCATCATTGTAGCATACATGGCAGCCCCGGCAATAGTTTCATCTTCCGTAGAGCAAGCACCGAACCATCGGTTGCCCTGTAAACGAAGATTAACGCGATGAATGCCGTTTGCGTCTTCAACTCGGCCTTGGATGTATAAGTGATTACCGAAAATTTGAGTTACAGCACCATCACTTTGTAGCTTAGTGCCACGTTCTCGGATTTCTTCCGGGAATGAGTTTAGAAAGTTTAGTGTTGCGCGGTCCGGGTTTAATGCCATGCTCATAGCAGAGATTTCCTACGTCTTGATTTCTAGAATTGGGCAAATTTTTCCTACGATGCCACAGGTCTATGGCTCTACTATGTCACAAAAGAGGATGAAAAGCAACAATTCTTTGAAAAATAATTTGCAAATCGAATTGTTTATTGAATGAACTTTGAATAATTTCATACTTTAGGAGATTGGGTGGAATTTTCAGAAGAGGAAAACAACTATACCCCTCTTTTACTGAGGGGTATAGTTGAGTAGTCTAACGTATTATATTAATGGATGGATGCTTGTAGAGATTCTCTAATATTGGGGACGTATTTTAAGAATGCAGGGTAAGAGAGATGGTGGCGGTTAAGCACGTGGGCGATATTTTCCCAGAACTCCAGGATGTTTGTAGGTGGTGTGGAGCTGAAAAAGATGGGTTTATTTCGGCTTTTTGCGTTCCAGTCTGGGCAAAGGCGAAGCATATCGCTGTCGTAGAATTGGTTTTTGAAGAGGTAATGATGGTAGCGTTCTTCAAGTTTTGAGAGAAATTTTGTTTCATTTTGCATCAGCGGTCTCTTTAACTTTACTTCGAGTATGGTAGCGAGAGGAAGTTTCCAAAATGTTGCGTCAAAAATTTTTGAGTATATAGGTAATTCTTTGCCGAAAGACACGCGTTCCAGCATTACAGCGTACATAGCCGCACCTGCAATTAATGCATTGGCAGTAAAGGAGAACCCGAACCATTGGTTATTATATAAATGGAAATGGATATGATGAATACCGAATTCGTCCTGTACTTTTGCAAGGATGTCTTGACGGTTACCTTTAATATAAGTTACAGCACCATTGTGATATAACTCGGTGCCTCGTTCTCGCATGGCATCTGATAGTGATAGGATGAATTTGAGGGTAGCTTGGTCAGAGTTGAGGATAAGTTTTGAAATGTTGTGAAGTGAATGTCTCATATTCTGGATTATCCCTGAAATTGAAATTAATTAACAAAAAATGAAGAATTTTTTTATTTTTTTTGAAAAGGTCGATAAAATATCCCCGGCAAAGGAGAGCAAGAAATGTGAAATTTCCGGAAAAAAGTATTGCTAATACCTTAATATGTGATAGCTTGTTGCGCCCGCAAGGGGAGCTAACTTATGGTTTATTTCTTTAGAACATACCTATTGGCGATTGTCTCTCTATTTATAATAGGGCAGGCAGAAGCCCGTGTATGGACAAATTCTAAAGGAGCCACAGTCACTGCCAAACTCATCGCAGTCAGAGCCACAGAGGTAGATTTACAATTACCCAATGGTCGTATTGTATCTGTAGAACGAACGATATTTTCCGGGGAAGACCAAAATTACATTCAGCAATGGGAGCAATCCGGGGGGACTCTACCAGAGCAGGATGATGCCGGTGACATTATTAACGTGAGGGGAATGTATTTAAGGCAAGTTAACTTAACCCCTAACTGGGATGCTTCATGGCCGAAAAAAGCCGGATTCAAAGATTTACAAATCATAAAAACAGTACAAGAATCTGATGATTTATGTGTCTATGAATCAGATTTATTTATCTTTGAGTCACCCATACCTTTGCATGAAGAAGAACGCCGCCAATTAACTAAGAGATTTGAATTGTCTCTACGAGCATTAGCGGAGATGCCACTTAACCTCACCGTAGCACGGAAACCCTCTAGAAAATATTTGGTGAGAGTTTGTTTTTCCCAAAAAGAAATGGCAGAGGTGCATGGTCTGCAACGAGGGAGAGTGAAGTTTACCCCAACGAGCTTTACTGCATTATTATTTAGAGATAAAAGGAATCAAGCTCAGAATCTGGATGAACTAGATACGCGATTTGCTGTGACCCACTGGGCATTACAAACGCTTGATTTAGATCATTGGCTGGTGGATTCATTTTCTGAATACATGGAGTTTTTGCCGGTAGAAGACAATCAAATAAACTTTACCCAGGTGCCAAAACTCATGGCAAAAAGACTTCCCAAAAACATCAAAAACGGGGAGAAAAAGCTAATGCCGCTAGAATCTATACTAGCCCGCAAAGATATTCATATAAGTGCCCTGCATGAAGAAAGCACAAAAGACAAAGAATTGCAGTATTGGACTGATTTACTTTGGTTAGTTTATTTGTGCCATTTAGAAGACGAGGGGAAAGCCACTCGATTCCGAGCTTACGTCAAAACATTGTGCGAACAAAATTCAACCGCTGCCCGCCAAGAGCTTCTTAAAGGAACAACCATTCTGGAAATGCAGTCAGATCTGGTTAAGGCTTGGAAAAAATTTGGGGTAAAATTGCAGTTTTGCGAGAGTAAGAATACCTCAGTAATCCCACAATAAAGGGGGGGAATGGGGGCGAGATAAGGAAGAATTTCCTGATTGCTTCATATTTTAGATATTTCGTGCTTTTCAAATAAGGCATATCCAACTATAATGCGGACATGGCATGTGGAAATCAAAGAACAGTCGGCTCTCCCGTATCTCTCGCGGGGACATCCCTCCATACAGGTCAACCTGTAACTTTGACTCTCAAGCCGGCACCTGCCGACTTTGGTATTAAGTTTCGTCGAGTAGATTTACCGGATCAGCCATTTATTAGTGCTGATGTTGAGAAAGTACAGACAGTAGAGCGTGCTACTAGTTTGGCAGAAGGCTCTGTGAAAGTTCATACAGTAGAGCATATTTTATCTGCTTTGACTGGTATGGGCATTGACAATGCTGTTATTGAAATGGATGCCAATGAGCCCCCTATCGGTGATGGTTCATCTGCTCCGTACGTTGAATTGATTAAGAACGCAGGCATCGTGGAATTAGATGTGCCGCGTCGTTATTTAGAAGTTCGTGAAGCTATCACTATCGAAACAAAAGGTGGTTCTATTCTTACAATTTTACCTTCAAAGCAATTCCGTGTATCTGTAACTTGCGTT
The DNA here is from genome assembly GCA_030525455.1 of Akkermansia sp. GTDB lineage: Bacteria > Verrucomicrobiota > Verrucomicrobiia > Verrucomicrobiales > Akkermansiaceae > Akkermansia. The sequence goes on from JAUNER010000013.1 coordinate 69,152, forward strand.
GGTCCGGAAAATCGCATCACACAGTATTTTGATGGCGTTGTAACACCGGAAAATTACGAGAAGGAATTTGCTCCGGCTCGCACATTTACATTCTACGAAGACATTAAGCCTCTTTTGGAGAAAGGTCTCATCAAGGGGGGGAGCTTAGAAAACGCTGTCGTTATCCGTGGTGATGAATTGATGAGCAAGGAACCCATGCGATTTGTGAACGAATTTGCTCGTCACAAAGCAATGGACTTGGTTGGTGACTTAACCCTATGTGGGAAGCCTATTCTTGGTCACGTTATTGCTATCATGCCGGGGCATGGTCCGAATACAGAACTTTGTGCTAAGCTGAAGAAAGCTTATAAGCAAAATCAGCAACTTGCCCCGAATCCGATTAACGTACCATACGGTGATACAGTACTGAACACCGTAGAAGTCATGAAGCTTTTACCACACCGCTATCCTTTCCTTATGGTTGATAGAATTATTGGCTTTGAGGGAGAAACAAAGTGCCGTGGTCTGAAGAATTTGACTATGAATGAGTTGTTCTTCCAAGGACACTTCCCGAATCACCCGGTAATGCCAGGTGTGCTTCAAGTAGAAGCTATGGCTCAGGTAGCCTCTATCGTTATGCTTCGTCAACCCGGTAATGCCAATAAGATTGGCTATTTCATGAGTGCTGATAAGGTGAAATTCCGCCGTCCGGTAATGCCGGGTGATACCCTTATCATCGAAGCTGAAATGACAAAGATGAGAGGTAGCATTGGTCAGGCAGTTGGTCGTTGCTTAGTCAATGGTCAAGTAGTCTCTGAAGCTGAATTGAAGTTTGGCTTACAAGACGCCTAAGTCATTTATTATATTTTATTAAAACAAAAAGCCTGTTATACCGTGAAGGTGTGACAGGCTTTTTTTTGTGAGGGATGTACAGAGAAGTAGGATGGTGTGTGGGGGTAAATTATGAACGAACATTTGTCATGGGGTGAATGTCTAAGGAACTAGTCTCCTTCGTTGACTTGATAGATAGAAAGCCCCCCCATGATGAAAATAAAACTATTGGAAAACAAATACCCTATACAAACTCTGCTCATCAAAGAATTATTTGAGAATTTAGAGCAGGAACAGGCCTTAACATGGTTATTCGAGGCCATGAGTTATTATCAAACACAACTCGGGACACCTAATCATTGGCATTTGTATCACACAAGCTTGTTTGAGCTTTATGTAGATTTTAAGGGGAACAAGGTCAGGATTACCGCAATATTGGCCTGCCATCCGGAAGACGAGGTAATGAATGTAGAGGAATTTATGTTAATTTTAAAAGAAGCAGCGACAAAGGAAAACTTACCGCATCATTTTTATTGCACAAATAATGAATGTCATTTCATTCACCCGATGGACAAAAAAAGAAAGAATAGATGAATAAATTACTTCTGAAGATACTAAAAGAGCATCATCTTATGCAGATGATGCTCTACTGAAATGGGCTGGCTAGATGAGAGATTTAGCGAGTTAACTCTTCGATAGGACCTTCGTCAGCCTTTAGAATGTGTAGCTCGGCGAGTTTTACTTTCCTATCTCCTTGAGATAGTTTAATGCGTAGTTTTTTGGTTTCTATGGGTTCAAAGGTACGTAGGTACTTGATAAACCCATTACCCGGTAACTTAGCCATGCGTAAAATGTCCGGAGAATCTGAGTACATTGCTTTTTGAGCATCGCTGAGACCGGCTACGGAAGCACCGATAGCCCCCCAGTGAATAGGTTCCCATTTATTATTGACTAGAGCTTCTATGACCATTTTGCTATAGCCATTTTCCAGCTTGATGTCTACGGCTCGAATTTTTGTCGGTTCATCAAGAGTAGCTTCCAAAATGAGTGGTTCCTCTTGTTTTCCGGAAGCATTAAGTTCTTCCTTAGTTAGAGCATCCCTATCGGTAAGATTATCTGTGTTGATGGAAGCCCCATTAGCGGTGAGGGTGTATTTATCAACGTCAGTACTCTTGCCATAGCTGAGTAGTCGAAGTTCGCTTACTCGACATTCAAGGCCACGCCAGTCCGGAGATACTCGGAATAAACATTTAGCCCCACGAGGTAAACAGGCGTCGTTGGGGGTTATCCAAGTTTTTTTCTCTTTCTTATTGGTTTCATCATGAATGATGATTTGATTACCCTGAGTAGCTGCAGCGATGTAACTACCATCTGTGAGGAAGAAAGAACACCCGTGGTTCCCATGGTCACGCATGAGAATACCGGTCACCCATAGGTGATTTAGGTTATTTAAGGTATATTCTTTTTCTTCGCAACCGGCTTCAAATTTACCGGTAATAAGAGGACGTGTGTATTTGACGGTAAGGTCATCAACTGACCAAGCGATGTTGGCTGAGAACTTCTGAATGGGTGAATTTTTAGGCCCGTTTATCTTTTTCTCTGTGATAAATACATTCCAATCGTGGCGATAATTAGTCTTATTGTCCCATTTGATGTCTTCTAAATTGGTAAATTTACTTGCATTTTTGAAGTCAATTTGTCCCTTGAAATCAAATTTGTAAGCAGCATTGGCCTTTTCTTGAAGTTCTTTTTCGCGATTAAGACCGATGGCTCTACCGCCCAGAGGTTGCTGAACTTCAACTCTGAGTGCATATTTGCCATTATCGAGTTTACCGTCCTTTAATGTAGGTTCAAAGAAAATGCGTATATCAATACCGAGTAGCATTTCTGCACAGGTGGCACGTTCGAGAGCATTTACATCCTTAAGAGCCATTACTGCCTTTGCGGCAGAAACAGCACGTTTATTGAGGATGTTAAGTAGCTTAAATCGGCAGCCGGCCTCTACAGGAATGTCTTTCATTTCCTTAATTGTTTTAGAAATAATCTGTGGGGCTTTTGTGCCGAGACTTGCTTTTACAAGAGACCAATTTCGGATATAGGTTTGTAAGAAGCGAGATTCTGTATCGTTAATTGGAGGAACGTTTCTGAAAGTCTTAGCCATGTACTTCGGATTCCCCGTGATAGCCAAATTTTGTTTTGGTGCACATAAGGCGTTAATCCAAATACTTGTACGGATGTAAGTGCCGATAACCCCTTCAGCTCCCATGTACTCTAGGCGATTTGGGTTTTGGAGCATACCACCATCAAATGGGCGAAGTAGGGTGAATTTCCAGCGGAAAGCTTCCATATTTTTGTAGTAAGCCACCGGATCGCTTAACCAGTAGCAGGGCAAAGCCCACATGAGGGAAAGTGTTTCAGATGAGTGACCTTGGTCAGCACCGCCGATAGGTCCATTCCCGTACATGATTTGACTATTGCGAGTATAGAGAGCAGGGCCTCCCGTTAGCAGAGAAGCTATATAGTATGGACCGTGACGTCCGGAATATGTCCCACCACATTCCATGTTTGGTTTGAAACTGAAAGTTTCAGTCGTACGTCCGTATGGTCCCATGCCCGTGGGGCAAATTTCTTGGGCGCGGTCTAGCATTTTTTCTAACACACCATCATTTACATGAACAGGAGTTTTGCTGGACATAGCTAAGAATAAGCACATGTGTGAGCCACCAATACTTACCCCGGTACCACGATATCCCGGGTGAATGCCATGACCGGTAACGTAGTCGCCATAGAGAGCTTCATTTTTTAAGCGCTGAACACCATTGCGGATGGCAGGTAATACGGAATCATCGCGGTAGCGTAGCCAGTACTCACATAGGAAAATCCCGGCAGTAGATTGTGGTACTGCCCACCAGCATTGAGAGCCGGAGAAAGCGATGTAGTGAGCAGCTTTTTTGATGACAGGGTCATATTTTTTATCTCCGGTAGACATGAGGGCGAGCCCTGCCCAAGCCGTATCAAAATGATTACCGCAGTAGCCTCCCGGTCTATTCCAAGAGCCGTCCTTGTTTTGTTGAGAAACCAGCCATTCACTCATCATTTTTACAATGGCTTCACTTTTAGCACAATTAGCGGGGAATCCCGGAGCAAATGTGCCGATTTTGGGAATATTAAAGGTCACGTTTTTGACGTATTTTTTAATATTCTTAGGCATGGAGGTATTGCCACCGGCGTAGACGGTTAGACCAACAGAGCCCCATGAGGTTTGCTTACCGGTGCCGGTAAGAGTCCATTCACCTTCCGGGACGTTAAAGGTAATACTTGAGTTTGAATGAGCCCACCAGCAGTTTTTTTCTTTATCGAAGCGAGCGTTACCATAACCAACTTGGTACTGAACAGGTTGGCAATCCTTTAGCTCAATAGTTTCGTCTTTTCCTACTAATTTGAGGTCGTACCATTCGAAGCCGTCATTCCCGATACCGTCGCCACAGTCATCAATCTTCAGACGGACTTGAGTATCACCTTTTAGGCTAAGCTTTAGTTCAGTTGTTTTGTTAATTTTCTTAATTCGATGAATTTCTTTCCAAATAGATTGGGTAATTTTGATTTTTTTGACGTCTTCGGCACGAATGACGTTTAATGTGATTTTGCCAACACCTTCTGCTTTATCTACTAGCAGACCGGCGTGCATATCAATCCCACGACTACTTTGGAAATGATATGGGCCAAAGGGTAGATTGAGGGCATTTGCTGTTTTGAATTGCTTGCCATCTATACCTACGATGTAGTCTCCGGGTTGAACTTTGTTTTCTGCCGGAGCCCCTTCCAGAGTTTTTTGTACTTTGTAGACACTTAAAACGGGTTCCCCATTTGGATCAACAAAATTTTTGGGGAAGGCAGCTCTGAAGTTTTTTTCTCCCCATGAGGCATCTAAACTGATAGCCTTTATGCCGAGAGGTCCGAATGTGGTAATCCAGTTTTCAGCTACTTTGGGGTTTTCTCCGAACCAGTCGCAGTGTACCCCTTCATAAGCTTTTTTCCATTGTTGGATTGATTTTTTTTCTGAGTCCAATGTAGCTATGTATTTTTGGACGTCTTCTGATTTAGTTGTGGGTTTATATTTCTTTCTGGCTTTCGCAATAGTGGCTTTGAAGTCGTCTGTTTTCGGTTTGTACATGACCTGGCTTCTAGGCAACATACCATCTTTTGGTAAGGTATTACTTGAAGCAGCTTCGTCTGTTATTATTTCCTGAGTATCTTCCGGTTCAGTAGTATCCGTGACATTTACTGATGGTTCTTCATCATCGGTGCTTTGTTCATCAGTTGTTTCAATTTCTTCTATGGCGGCCTCTAATTCTTCATCGGTAGGAGAATCCGAATCATTAGATGGTTCTATCTCTGAAT
>JAUNER010000013.1:74392-74753 GCA_030525455.1 Akkermansia sp.
GGAGTTTCTGTTTTTGTTGGTGTGGAGGGGCTGGGATCTGGTTTGTTTGCCGGTTGTATTGGTTCCGGGGTGTTATTATTTACTTGTGTGTCAGTTGGTTTGGTGGTAGCAGTATTGGAATCGGTTTCTGAAGATGAATCTTTTAGTGCCACCCATGTGCCGGCGGCTACTGCTAGTAGAACAATGGCTACGATTACCCCGGAATTTGAATTCTTTTTCTTTCGAGGGAGCTGTGATACAGGAGTAGATTGAGTAGGGCTTTCTGCATCTGGTGTGGGGTCGGTTTGTGGGAGATTTGATGATGATTCCGGTTCATCAAATGAAACAGTAGGCAAATCATTTGTATATTGAGTATCATTTG
>JAUNER010000014.1 GCA_030525455.1 Akkermansia sp.
AAAGTCATCTGACTTATATACACAAATAACAAAAAATAAAAAAGCTGTCAAGTAGAGGAGTTAAACCCTTGAAAAAATCTTTCAGCAAGGAATCCCCATCAATCTTTACAAAATCAATAGTTTCATCATAATTTGCTTGCAACCGATATTACAAGCTTCTTTAAAATAGGATTGTCTTTTGTATATTACCTATTTTCGACACCCTCTTAGCGAATTTAAAATAAGTTATAAAACCACTTTAATTAGCTGAGTGGTTTAATGAAAGTTGGAGAAAATTCACCCTACTTCTCAGCGGTATAAATGGAAGCAATTCCACCATTTAAGGGCTCAGCCTTGACATCAGAGAATCCGCATTCGGTAAGTAAATCAAGCATAGCCTGCCCCCTGGGGAATGCTTCTATGCTATCAGCCAAATAATCGTATGCCTCTCTGTGACCTGTCATAAGCCCGGCAATTCTAGGCAAGACATGATGTAAATATAAGCGATAGGGCTGTCTCAATAAATTCTGAGGTAACGAAAAATCCAATACTAATAAATGACCACCAGGACGCAACATTCTACGCATCTCTTTTAGTGCATCCGGATAACTAGCCATATTTCTCAAGCCAAATGCGACTGTAACCACATCCCATGAGGCTTCCTCAAAGGGTAAATTCATGGCATCGGCACAGACCAAATTTTTTAATCCACGCTGAGCGGCTACATCTAACATAGGCTGACAAAAATCAGACCCCGTCAATTTTACCTCGGGCATAGCTCGCAAAATAGCTAGTGCCAAATCCCCCGTGCCGGTTGCTAAATCTAGCAAATTCTTTGGTTGCCATTCGGATACAAGCTGAACTACTCGCTGTCTCCATAATAAATCAATGCCCATACTTAATACGTGGTTTGTAGCCACATAACGTGTAGCGATAGCAGAAAAGGCGGCTTTGACAAATTCCGGATTACGCATAGCTCTGTCTGTAAAGTAAAAAAGAGCACCTTAGTGCTCTTTCGGAAAATTGAATGGGGTGTCGGACGGGACTCGAACCCGCAACTACCAGAATCACAATCTGGGGCTCTACCATTGAACTACCGACACCATCGAAGTTGTGGTGAGGGGATTATATAAGGGCATCTCACATTTAGCAAGCAGAAAAATAATTTTTTTTAAAGTATGTCAAAATCCTCCATCTTCCTTTAACAGGAAACAAAAGTTTTAATTGCATTTCTAAGACGAAGCCACTATACCATCGCCTAGAAATTGGGGTGACCAAAATTTTATGATGCATATTGTCAAACACATTCTGTTAAGCATATACATAGGGGTATTACTGCTGGGGCACTCAGCCTTTGCAGACCGGATTCTCATGGTAACAGAAGCCACATTCCCACCATACGAATACCATGAAGGAGAAGAAATCAAAGGTATAGACCCCGAAATCATGAACGAGGTTGCCAAGCGGATGAATAAGAAACTTGTCGTAGAAGATATGAGTTTCGACTCCGTTATCACGGCTGTGGTAAGTGGGAAAGCAGATGTAGCCGCCTCCGGCATCACAATTACGGAAGAAAGAAAAAAACAAGTTGATTTTTCCCTCCCATACGTTGAAGCGGCTCAAGTCATCGTTATCAAGAAAGACTCAGCTATTCAATCAGCGGATGATTTGAAAGGGAAACGCATTGGCGTGCAACATGGAACCACCGGCGACACTTACGTCACTAAAAACATCCAACAACCGGAACGATTCCCCAATGCGGCCTTGGTTATATCGGCACTAACTGCAGGGAAGATAGATGTAGCGGTCATCGACCAAGACCCGGCAAAAATGTTTCTAGCCAAAGAAAAAGAACTTCAAATTTTACCCAAGCCCCTTGTTATGGAACAATATGCCATAGCTGTTAAAAAGGGGAACCAGGAATTACTCAACCGAATCAACTCCACTATTCTTGACCTACAATCCACAGGAAAACTAAAAGAAATCTGTGCCAAGCATACCAATGTTATCTTAAATCAAGCAAAGACCACACCAAATGCTCCCACAGGGTTCTGGGCAGAACTGAAAGACGATTTTAATACAAACTTTATTCGTGAAAGTCGCTGGAAATATCTGGTTGAAGGTTTTTTGATTACCATAGAAATTTCCTTTTTCTCTGTACTTGTCGGTATTTTCATGGGCTTTATTGTCGCCGTTATTCGCTCAACTTACGATAAAACCGGCAAACTCCGATTCTTAAACGCACTTTGCAAAATCTACCTCACGGTCATTCGTGGCACTCCGGTTGTAGTACAGCTATTAATTATTTATTTTGTGATTTTCGGCTCAGTTGATATTAGTAAAATCATAGTGGCTATCGTGGCTTTCGGGTTTAATTCCGGAGCGTATGTAGCAGAAATTATCCGCAGTGGAATTATGTCCATAGACAAAGGCCAATTTGAAGCAGGTCGCAGTTTGGGGCTAAATCACACACAGACGATGCTTTACATCATCCTGCCACAAGCCTTTAAGAACGTTTTACCGGCCTTGGGGAATGAATTTATCGTACTCTTAAAAGAAACCAGTGTATCCGGCTACATTGCACTGGCAGACCTAACGAAGGGGGGCGACATCATACGAAGCCAAACCTATACTGCATTTTTACCCTTGATGGCCGTGGCTATCATCTATTTAGCCATAGTGATGTTATTTAGTCACCTGCTTAACAAACTCGAACAAAGATTAAAAAACAATGAATAACACAACTGCTCCTGCTATGTTCCAAATAAAAAATTTAGTCAAAGAATTTGACCAATTCCACGCCGTAAATGGAATTTCTACAGAAATCCAAAAAGGCGAAGTTGTCTTTATTGTTGGTCCCTCCGGCTCAGGGAAAAGTACCTTTTTGCGATGTCTAAACCTTTTAGAAGAACCAAGTGCCGGCACTATCCTTTTTAAGGGTCAAGACATCACAGCCCCTCATACCAACGTGAATGAATTTCGCCAACACGTGGGAATGGTTTTTCAGCATTTTAATTTATTCCCACATCTAAGCATCCTAGAAAACATCATACTTGCTCCTGTAAAAACAAGACGCTCAACAAAAAGTGAGGCTATAGCTCATGCAGAAACTCTACTCAAACGAATTGGTCTATTTGAAAAAAGACACGCCTACCCTCCTCAGCTTTCAGGGGGGCAAAAACAAAGAATTGCCATCGTCAGAGCTCTTGTCATGAACCCGGATGTTATTCTTTTTGATGAACCCACCTCTGCATTAGACCCGGAAATGGTAGGTGAAGTGCTTTCTCTCATGAAAGACTTGGCTAAAGATGGCTTGACGATGATTGTAGTGACTCACGAGATTAGTTTTGCTCGTGAAATTGCTTCAAAAATCTTATTCCTGGACAAAGGGCAAATCATTGCTGATGGCTCGCCTGAAGAAGTAATCGATAATTCTTCTCTCCCTCGCGTACAAGAATTCTTCTCTCGTGTACGATAAAAAAAGCACTTTGTGTTTAACTACAAAGTGCTTTTGAAATCATTAATATACCGGATTCTCCCTAGTATCCGGCAGCCAATCGCTTTAGCTTGTTTTTAAGAGTAATCTTCTGTGCAGAAGAAACTCTCTCTACAAACAAAATACCATTTAAGTGGTCGCACTCATGCTGTAAGCAACGAGCTAGTAAGCCATTACAATCAACGGTAATAACTGTGCCATCTAAAAGTGTAAGAGTGGCTTTTACATAATCCGGTCGTATCACAGAAGCACGAATACGATGCACACTTAAACACCCTTCGTGAAAGGGATGCATCTTGCCATAAGGCTCAAGTACCGGATTAACAAACATCAGGGGCATGATGTCTTCAAGTTTCTTGTCTTCCCCATTTACTTGAAGGAAAGAAACAGATTCTTCTTCTGCCGGAATGTCTATTACAACCAACTGAACAGGCACACTTACCTGGGGTGCCGCAAGCCCAATCCCCTCAGCTGCATACATTGTTTCCAACATATTATCTGCCAAAGATTTCAAAGCATCATCAAAATGCTCTATCGGGCGACATTTTTCTTTTAATACAGGGTTTCCGTACTGTGCAATTTCTAGCAACATAATGGTTATTCTTTCTCGTCTCCTTACTTGGTTGTAGCAGAACCGGATTCTATTCTGGCAGGAACATCGCTTGCGTCAATACCAGCGGCTGTCAGTGCATCCAAAATTTGCACTATTGTCCCAAATGAGGCATCTGTGTCTACATCTAGTTGCATCTGCAAATCCGGATTCTTTTTTTTCATTTCCATCAGCAATGTGGGCAACTGAGTTACCTCTATGGCACTATCATCCAAATACACCTTTGAATCATGTGTCACGGCAAGCACAGCTCTTTTCTGCTTAATTTCTTCTCCTTTAATAAACTCCGCACTTGGCACATTAATTATTAGAGAAGACTGTGGCTGTTTCCATTGGGTATGCACAATGAAAAATATGAGCAAAATGGTCAAAATATCAACCATTGGTACAATGGGAATGCCAGCTTTCCCGCTTTTTTTCCTATAAAACTCCATCGTGTCCTATTCGTTTAGTGATTTTGGTAACGATGTGAAATAAGCTCAATAAGCAAGCTTTCCATTTGTGAAGACTGTCTCTCTAGTTTACGAGAATAATACACACTTGCTATCACGGCCGGAGTGGCTATGGCCAAGCCAACTATTGTTGTATTGAGTGCCTGAGAAATCCCTTGAGTAATCATGTTATATTCATCAGCAGAACCTTGACCAAACACACCAAATATCACAACCAATCCACTAGCCGTACCTAAAATTCCAAACATCGGTGCTATCGTTGCAACCATGTCGAGGACAGATAAGCCGGACTGAAGCACATGAAACTCTTTTTTGGCACGGGCTTGAACACGTTCTTTGAGCAATTCTGTATCTCCGGTTTCATCCGTTAGAACTATTTTTACAAGGCGAGCAAAGCTTGAGTTTTCCCTTTCTAGCTCTGATTTTAATTCATCTACGCTTTGAGTACCACTCAATGTTCGGTATACAGAGTTTATCAGTTTCTCCGGCATCACGCAGGAGCGTCTCATATTAAACATTCGATAAAAAATAACACTTACTACTAAAATCGAACACACTAATAATGGGTACATAAAAATACCACCTGATTGAAAGAATGTAATGCAGTCTTGTATCATGTTTGTTTCTCTCGTTTGTTGTTAATAAAATGAAAAGTTAAATGTGAAGTGTAGCTCCATTTGCTCACCAATGAGTGAGTCTTGGACTTCTTTCGGCATTGGTGGAAGCAGAGCATTTTTGATAGCTCGGAAAGTAAAGGCCTTTTGGTTTTCACTGGCACCGCTACGAGCCATTTGGGTCATAGTTGTTACTTTTCCGGCTTTATTGATAAGCAGACGAACTGTAATTGAGCCAATTTCCACCAGACTTCTATTGCGTTCGCATTCATAGTACCAAGGTTTTGCAATCGCTCGATAAACCTGCATTTGATAATCACCAAGCACCGTCTTTTCTACATCCACACTGGGTCGTCTGCCTAGTGAAAACTTCCCAATCTGCCGAGTTTTTCGCTCATTTGTCTTAAATCCCGGTTGACTTGATTCCCCAAAAATGGGGTCATAATACGTCTTTTTCCCGGATGATTGAGGACGTGATTGTAACAATAATTTCTCTAGCTGAGCAAACTTCGAATCATCACCTTCCTCAAATTCAGCAGGCTGGGGCACAAGCACCGCAGATGGTAATTGGATGGGGGCACTTTCTTTCTTAGGAGAAGTATTTTCTTGTTGAGCCAATTTTTCACTGGCTTCTAGTGAATTTTGTTTGTCAATCACCTCATTCGCATTCCCTTGTTGAGGGGGAATCAGCCGGCTTTCATTTATTGAAACGTCATTTTCATTATGCCCATTTAGTAATGGCACAGCAGTTTCTTTTTCATGAGAGATATCTCCCTTTTGCTCCTTTTGGTCAAATAAAACAAGTTCCGGAGATTCCTTCCCATCTTGTGCAGGTAGCTCTACTTCACTACTATCAGGAGCTTTACGCCCACCCTCTGCTCGAGTATTTTTATCACTTTGAAATTTAGGGATTTCGGGTGGCGTGGCACTTTCTTGTTCTAACGATGTTTTTACAATAGGTTTTTCTGGGCTTTTTTCTTTTGCAGACTCTTTCATTTCTGAATGTTGGCGTTGCCATTTTACCAATCTTATTGTCGTCTTTTCTTTCTTCTGATTGGTCAGAAATTCATCGCCCATTGTCCACCACGTCGTAGGCATTACAGCTCCACAAATAAACATCATCACATGAACCAAAATGGATAGCAACACGCAAATTCCCCAGGAAAACCCGGTAAATTTTGCATTGTTCCTATGTGGTAAGTTCATGTGTCCATCATTAACTTTTCATGAGCATTTGCAACTTATTATCTAGTCAGTAACTGATGTCTGTTGTGATAAAATTTCCTTCGATTCAATCTTACTTATGACAATTCCTAACTTTTGTATTGCAGAGTGCCCAAAAGAGTATCATACTAATTACGATAAAAATGCTACCAAGAGGTGGCAAAATTCACACATATTAAGTTAACGTACTACACATTATGGCTAATCTGAACAAGGTTATGTTAATGGGCAACCTCACGGCAAATCCGGAACTCCGCTATACTCCTAAAGGTACGGCAGTAACTGATTTACGTCTTGCCATTAATCGTTATTACAGCGGCGAAAATTCCGAACGACAAGAAGAAACCACATTTGTTGATGTGACTCTTTGGAATCGTCAAGCTGAAATTGCAAACCAATATCTCACAAAAGGTAGCGGCGTATTTATCGAAGGTCGCTTACAACTAGATACTTGGGAAGATAAAGCTACTGGGCAAAAACGCAATAAGCTCCGCGTCATTGGTGAATCCTTGCAGTTATTACCTCGTGCCGGTGCTCCTACCGGGGTTCCTTATAATGATGGTAACAATCAACAAGCTCGCCCCAATTATAATAATGGTGGTAATTTCAATCAACCAAGACAACAGAGCTATAACCCACCGCCTAGTGCTCCTCAGAATGGCGGTTTTATCGACGCTGACGACGATATCCCATTCTAAAATATCATTCCCTCTATTCTTCCAAAAATCCGATTCTCCAAATAGAGAATCGGATTTTTATTTAAAAAAATTACTTTTCTCAGAATTGGATTACAATTTCTGATTATTTTAATAGGAATACAAATAATCAACATTATTTTACATGACAAACCCACTTTACAGCCTCATTGCTATTTTTACAATCATCCAGACTCAAGCGGCCACACTCAGTGCAGAAAATTGGTGGACAGAAGCTCCGGAAGGGTGTTTCACCTTCAAAGAAAATGGAACACTACACATAACTGGTAATTCAAACGGCAACGAACTATTCTACATTATCAAAGATGAAGATAAAGGCACAAACCTCATGCAAAACGGGAGTGGGCTTTCTATCAGTATTCAACTTAACACAGCGACATTCCTCAACGATAAAGAAACAAGCTTGCACATAAACTTTCACAATAACAACTCAGAAATAAATGGGGCAGACTACTATCAAAATATTCACATAGACAATATCAATAATAGTCTAAATATCTATGATATAGATACTAAAATGGATTTTTATCACACACTAGACCTCAACAATGAAATCACCACAGTGCGAGTAAATTTCACAGTAAAGAACGATATGCTTTATTGTAACTACTCTGTAAATGATTATACAAGCAATGATTTCATCATAAAAGAAGCACCCACTCAATTAGACTGGAAACCATCTTTCGGAATAAGTACTACAGAAACAAATATTTTCACAGTAACGGATGTCTCTTTCATTTCTGTACCCGAACCTACAACGGCAAGCTTAACCCTACTTGCCTTGACAGGATATACACTACGCCGACGTAGAGTAAATAAATCAAATTAAATTTTCCCTCTCTTGTGTAGCTCCAATGAGGGAAGCCCCCCTTCCTACCCCCATCCTATTTATTTTGTTTACTGGTAGGAGGCGTGGGGATGTAAGTTCTAGAGAATGGTTCAAAAGACCATTGCACATTCTCAAGCGGTCCCTTGCCGCTCACTTGAAACGAGCCACCTGCTAGTAAAAATACAGGATAAGTCAGCACAGCAGGAAGCCCACGCAAAGAAAGCTTAAAGCCGGAATCAACCTCCATATCTGAAATACGCACCCAGCCACCACCTTCCAAAGACAAGTTTGACCCTTTTGCTTGGAAATTTGACGTTGTGACGTAGCCTTTGCGAATAGAGAAATCACAATCTGCTCTATTAATATTATAATTAATCAAATGACTAAGCCCCGGAATATAATCAGCCAGAGCAGAACCAAAAAATCCAAATAACGGAACTTCTACCAAATTACCATTTACGAGAGCCACTTCTCCCTTTGCCTGAATGGTATTCACACGCCCCCCATCAGAACGTAAATCAATTGCCCCATGCACCGTAGCTGGATTCATCTCTACATTGTAAGATTTTCCTATATCAGCCAAATCCATGTCTTGTAGCACAAAGGAGGCATTTAAATCGTTCCCCTCATCAATCTGAGCAGACACGCGCCCATCAAAGCTACCTTTCCAAAGTTGACCGGTAAATTTATCCACCACCACCCAATCCGGTGAAATAAGTACAGTCCCTTTTGCCTTTGTCAAATCTAGGGTCGTTCCTAATAATTTATACCGAACATTCCCGGCAGAAGCATCAAAGCGAATACGACCTTTCATGAGTCTAAAATCATCCCCCATCGGGAATAACCCACCACCGGTCAACACTGCAGGTCTAGTAAAAGTAAAATCCTTTAACACACGTGTTGCGGCACCGGAAAACATTCGTATTGTATAACCGGGATACGCTTTACCATCTAACTTTAGAACCTCGACTGTATTTTTCGTGAAATCAAAATCAATCGTACCAGCCTTTAAGGTACACTCCTTAGGCCCACCTAGTTTTGCCTCAGAAAAATATTCCTTATTATCCACAGTTAGCACGACATTTTCCATCTTTAGTCGATTTGTAACCAACTGAGCATCTGCATGAGCATGTTTTACATTAACCCCCTTGTATTTCATATTAGCAAGGTCTAGGCTCATGTTAAAATCATAGGCTTTCTCTAAATGATAAGTACCAAGCACCCCACTATATGTTAAGTGCATCACAGAATTATCATTCAGTTCAAACCTCTGCATAAAGAAATTATCATCCTCTGTATTGATAAGTTTATCAATAGTCGTTAAGGGTAAAGTTGACTGCCCCATCATGGCAATTTCGCCATGCAAGTCACCATGTGCAAATAATTCAAACATACCGCCCTGAGCTTCCACATGGCAATCTTGCACAAACAATGTACCGTTATAATAATCAAGCTCTGTTTCTATCTGAAATATAGGAACTTCATTCCACGCAAAATCCTGTGCTTTCAATGTAACGTGTAGCAAAGATGGCGAGCATTCTCCCGGCTTTGATAAATCTAATCGCCCATGAACTCGAGTTGTAAGTAACTGAGGTAATTTCAATTCCTTCGGAATCTCAACAACATCTCGTAGTAACTCACAAATATGATGCGGATTTAAATCTGATTCAACAGTAAACACTGCATCTGCCCCCAAATAATTACCTTCCAATTTAAGAGAATTGCTTTTTTGTTTAAGCAGAAATTGGGATAAATTTATCGATTCTCCAATTAAATCCACACGACAATTCAACGAATCAAAAGCCACTCCATTCCATGCCAAATCATCAAGATTAAGCATCACTACTACTCGCTCAGTGATAATTTGATTCGCGGCCTTGTGATCGGGCATCTGTGCCGTCCCGGAAATTTTTAATTCAGGAATGCCTTTTATGTCCAAATTATTTGGCATCTTGAATAAGTCCGGGGCTACAGACTGCTGCATATTATATAGTGCAGGGATTGGCAAACTACTCTGTACATCAATATGTAATTTCCCATCTCGTCGCATGAAGTTCCCGACAAAATGCCCCTGCCTATGTCGCACGTCTAAATCTGATACATAAAAATCACCATTGTGGTAAGATACATTCCCATTGGCATGGGCAAATTTTTCGCCAAATAATGAAAATTCCCCTACGCTCCCATAACCGATAATTTTCAAATCTTTCGTCTGTTCCCACTTGTCGTCAAAGTGAACATACCCATTGAGAGTCACATAGGGTTCACTATGAAATTGAAGTTCTCTGGGGACTAATGATTTATTTAATAATCCAACAGTCCATGAAATCACCGGTGCTGTACTGCGGACGTCCCAAAAAATCTTATGGTTCTTTAAATCAGCCTGACAAGACAGATTTACTGTGCCCAAACTTACGCTATCTTGAAGACTAAATTTATTTGCCGTTATAAGCCCATCGACATAGCTACCGCTAAATACCAAATTTTGAATAGAAAGCGTCTCAAAATTGATGTTAGGGGCTTGAAAGTCTACATCTACCAGCATTCCGGAATCAGACGAATCATCTGATATCTTCAAAATCAAACGCGGTGCATGAGCTTTGTCCCATTTTAATTTATCAATATAAGGCAATGCCAATGCCACGTTTTTACGCAAATCCTTTAGTGTCGCTTGTAAATCAAAGCCCGACGAAGCATCCGCCGCTACTACGTCATAGCTTACATTCCCGATGGCATCTAGCTCTATCCCTTGTAAATTTGCCGATGCTTGAAGAATATTGACTTGCCCGGGGTATGAAAAATCTAACTGTGCCTCCCCTTGGGTTAAACTGATGGTACGGTCAGATTTTTCTGCCGGAAGCTTGATACTTAAAGCCTCAACAGAAATATGCTCAGGAACTACTTTGGCTTCTAACAAGGGTTTCCACTTCAAAGCCAAATTTAGCTTATCAATACCAAACTCACCTAGAGAATTCCCCTTTTCATCCGTTGGTTGGTACGACAAGTCTCGAAATGAAAGCACCGCCCTTGGCCAAAAAGAAATTTTCAATGCTCCAATTCGCACCGGTACTCCCTGTGCAGCTAATGCAGCTTCAACTTTTTCAATGGCTACCTGAGGTAAACCAAATACAGCCAAATAACAAACGCAAAAAAAACACACGGCCAGCAGTAGCATCACTACCGTTGGCATTAACCCTCTAATCCATCGCATGAATGAAAAATGAGCCATTGTTTTCGACTATTAATCTTACTGCATAGAGCTTGAAATTGCACACTTATTCTGCGTTCCCTTCAAAGAAATTTTTCCGCCGATGCCACCATGCAGAAATTTTCATCTCTCCTAGCCAAATACAATTCACAATCCCATAGCACAAAAAACCAACTACGATACTGGATAAAATCCACCCTAAAAAGAACTCCACCCCAATCATATACAAATTAAGTCCGTCCAATGGTTGCAAACTCATGTGCTTAGTTGCTTGCTCAAGCATCGCCCATTTAGCTCCAGAGCCCTCAAACCCCAGCATTGCACAAACATAATTACCTAAAAACCACTGAGCTGGAATTGCAAAAAATGTAAACCCCGGAGGCGATAACCACGCCATCAACACACCAACAGGCACATTCCCTTTTCGCCATAAACACGCCAATATCGCCCAAAATGTTTGAACTGGCAAAGGAGAAATGGCAGCCATACTCCCCCAGCCTGCGGCACGGGCAACAGCCCCCCTTTCCCAAGACCAAAATCTGGCATCAAACACATTTGCGGCCAGAAATTTACTCCACCAGGATTTTTTGCGAATTTCCGTCAGTAGGAAGTATTTCACTTTCCGGACCAGACGGCGGTAATGTTTTTCCATATCGTTCAATCTCGTTCAAATTGCTCAAATATGCAATCCGACAATCGTCCATTTACGACATGATGATAAACAACATCTAGACATTCAGCATCGGAGCTAATGCGGCTCGCACTCGCTCAGCAACGACTTCCTGTGTACCGTCTCCATCCACTCGGAGCATCCATGGCTCATGAATAGAGGCAAAGACTTCTCGACAAGCCGTCAACCCGGCTTCTGTTTCAAAAGCATCTAATCCGCCTCTATTACCAATTCTCTCCAAAGCCACAGATACAGGTATATCTAACCATACCACAGCATCCGGAATTGGGGCAAATTCTTCATTCATACGGCGAATTTCTGTCGTGTTTACTCCACGAGCCCCTTGGTAAGCCATCATGGACAAATAATATCTATCCAATAACACCCATGCCCCACGCTCTAAAGCTGGACCAATGAGTGATTCTACATGTTCACGTCGGTCTTTGAGAAAAAGTTCCACTTCTTCTTCAATCGACAATCGCCCGGTAGAGGCAGAGTCTCTAAGTTTCTTCCCCCATTGTCCATGAGTAGGTTCATAACTCTGCACCACTTCGATGCCCTTTTCTTCCAAGTATGCTCTTAGGTACTTGATGTGAGTTGATTTACCCGTACCATCAATTCCTTCAAACACCACCAGACGACCATTTCTTATTCCTTGAAAACTCATGACTTTAACGTATAGGTTTCTCCTGAAATCGGGGTTATAATGTGAGCCTCGGGCAATTTCTCACTAATAGATGTACGCATCCATTCGATTGCTTCCGGGTCACCATGCACCAGTACGATGTTTTTAGGGTTGAGCTTCACCGCATAGTCTACCAACACTTCTCGGGCGGCATGACCGGAAAAATCAAAACTCTTAATCGAACATTGACAAGGCACGGGCTGAGCATGACGACGCATCTTTACAATTTCCCCTTTTTGAGCCACTTTTAACATCCCGGCAGGGGAATCGGGGTCTGCATACCCAACAAAAAGGATACTATTGCGTTCATGCGGAAGTATTTGCTCTGCTAATAAATTTGATAGCGTCTTTTCTGTCATCATCCCACTAGATACCACATAAATATTACCTGGGGAACAAACTAGTGGGGCTTTCCCCTTCTTGGGCAAAGGCACAGTATCAATTTCTTCCTTTAACTTAAACTCCGGCTCTATTCGGCGAGTTAATGCAGAGTACCTGTCATAGAGCGATGTTACTTTGGCACTTAATCCACCAAAATAAACAGGTGTTTGTGGCGGAATTATCCCTTTTTGCTTAAAGCGATGTAAATTATACAAAATCTCCTGACTCTTACCAATGGCAAAAACCGGTATCAACACCGCTCCACCTCGCTCTAAAGTATCTCTCACTTCGTGGGCAAATCGCTCCAACTCTTCTTCACGCTTGTAATCAGTGGGGCGTTCATACGCTCCGCGTGTACATTCCATGATGAGGGTATCTACCCCATCCTCCGGGAAATCAGCTCCGGGAATGATACTTTGGTCTTCAAACTGAACGTCTCCGGTATAAAATACAGTGTGTCCGCTCTCACTTTCCAAAAAAACACCTGCTGACCCCAATATGTGGCCAGCATCGTAAAAACTTGCTAGTACATTCTGCCTATACCCAACCCTAAATACTTCATTATAATGCTTAGGATGCCATGAATCACACAAATGGTCTAGGTCTGTATGCGTAAAGAAAGGATATTCTACTATACCCTCATCTAACCTCTTGGCACTCATAACATTGACAGAATTATGCAACATAACCTCAGATAATGTAGCACAGGCTGGGGTCATGTATACTTCCGCACAGCTTTGTTTTTCCTGAAGCACAGGCAATGTTCCTAAATGGTCCAAATGAGAATGGCTTAGAAATACAGCCTCTACTGTATTTGGCTCTAATTTATCAAAATCAGGCATTGCAGCCATCCCTTCTCGCTTCGGATGCATACCGCTATCGAGCACAATTTTTGTACCCTCCATATCAAGCAAATAACAATTTGCTCCTATTTCCTCTGCTCCACTTATGTTTGTAAATCGAATCATCCTGTTTATTAATTATTCCATTTCACTCTGTTACGATAGACTAGGCTCCTATGGCACCGGGATAGCATCCGGTATTTCTTCTTGGATTTTGGGTGTTGCCCTCGTATTAAATCCTAGTATAGGGTCAATGTCCAAATTTGTTAACACTTTACGTACATCTGAATCTTCTAAAAACCTTGTCAATTTCGGGTTATTATATAACCCTTGCATATCGCCTTTGGCTACTAAATCCCGAATGGCATCATCCTCGCTCAAACCTTTCAAACTCAGCACTCGACTCGTTACTCTCGACCGTGGCATATAGGCATCTAACTGAACGCGACGTACTGCAGACTGTTCCACCGGCAGAGCTCCAAGATAGGCAATAATTTTTGCCAATGATAAACGTGCAGGGTCGTGCTCTGGTGATAAACTCTCTAACCACGAAAGAGCCTCATTTTCCATAATAGACCGCTTAAGGCTAAAAACCCATGGTGCAGAAATTTCTGTACTGCTATTAATATGATACTGAGCAAGTTCTCTGGCTCGCGTTATTTCTGCCATCGCCCCATAGTAAAAGACACACAATACCCCAACCCAACAAACAACAGCTGCCATGAGAATTGTTGTCAATATCCCCTTTACTCCACCAAAACCCATTTTTGACCCCCACGAAAAAACATTGCTAAACCAAAATAACCCGTGCATAAACACAATGAATATCGTTATCGCCCCCATGATTGACAAGGCTGTCACCATCCATTCATCCGGACTACTGGTTAAAAATGATAAATAAGTATAACCATATTTTGACAACCAAAAATATGTTCCAAATGCAGAAAGTACCGCCACCACAAATAAAAGCATCTTGATGAATCCTTTTAGCAGTGTAAGTGCTAAAAAGCCTCCAATCAAAACAAAGAGAATGATGTAAAATGTTACAGATAAATCCATAAATCCTAATACATACTCATGAAGTTTATAAATGCTTCATTGGCAAAGAGTTTCTAAAAGACTCGCTGACCACATTGACGCAAATAATGGTCACATAAACAGAGCCAAGCCATCGCTTCTACAATGGGTACAGCTCGTGGTAATACACACGCATCGTGACGGCCTTTTCCTTTTAGGCGAGCATCCTTACCATCACTACTTACAGTTTGCTGGTCTATCATCAGGGTTGCCGTCGGCTTAAAGCCTATCGTCATCAAAATATCTTCTCCATTAGAAATCCCCCCCTGAATACCACCGGAATGATTCGTTACTGTTCGTACAGTTTCCCCATCCATATAAAAAGGGTCATTGTGTTCCAAACCTGTCATATTGGTGGCTTCAAATCCGGAACCAACCGCAAATGCTTTTGTGGCAGGTATACTCATCATGGCATGAGCTAGTGTGGCATCCAGTTTATCAAAAACCGGATCTCCCAAGCCGGCAGGACATCCTCGTACCACACATTTGACAATACCACCTAGAGAATTGCCGGCCTCTCTGGCTTCTTTAATGGCGGCTATCATAGGCTCTACAACACTAGTATCTGCTGTTCTTACTATATTAGATTCAATAATATCTGCCTTAGCATCATCCCAGCTGACTTGTGCTTGCACCTTGTGAATTTTATCCACCCATGCTGTAATTTCTATTCCGGGAATTGCTTGCTGAAGTACAGCTTTTGCTACTGCTCCGGCTGCTACTCGCCCGATAGTTTCTCTAGCAGAGGCTCTACCGCCACCTGCCCATGCCCGGATACCATATTTGACATCATAAGTAAAATCGGCATGAGATGGGCGATACGTACGTGCCATCTCATCGTATGCAGATGAACGATGATCTTTATTCCTAATACTAATAGCTATCGGTGTTCCTAGGGTTTTCCCGTCTAATACACCAGATAATATCTCTGCTGTATCTGATTCACTTCGCGGCGTTACTATTTCACTCTGTCCGGGTCTGCGTCTATCTAACTCATGCTGAATCATCTCTTGGGTTAATCCCACCAATGATGGGCAACCATCAATCACTACACCTACCCCCACCCCATGAGATTCCCCCCAGGTAGAAACACGAAAAACTTGGCCGTAACAGCTGGACATAAAAGTATTTTAATCGTTTACAAACATAGGGTCAAGCCATTGGCAAGTCCCCACAATACAAAAAAACACCTTGCCTCTCGAATGAAGCAAGGTGCTTTGTAAAGGACATCTTTTTCTATCCTTATCAGATACAAAACTTAGAGTTCCCAAGAGGAAGAAGCCTTAAAGGTAACCTGTGTCTTTTCAGGAACGCTAACTTCTTCACCTGTGCGAGGATTACGAGCAACGCGAGCTGCACGAACCTTTGTTGCAAAAGTGCCAAAACCGACAAGTTGTACCTTACCGGATTCGATGACACCTTGTTGAAGAGAAGATAATACAGCAGTCAATGCTTCTTCAGCCTGACGACGAGTAGCAGTATCACCAAGCTTATCTTGGATTAAATCGAGGAGTTCTGACTTGTTCATGCGAGTCAAGTTAGTAGCAAATTCAGGGTTCATTGTAAAGAAAAAAACTTTCTTTTTCCCTATTTTTTTAGTTTTTGCTCATGCAATTTTCTGATGAAAAAAAATCCCCCTTTTTATTATGATTTACAACAAAAAGGGGCATCTCTAAAAAGAAGAAAATCGGCTTTTCTCTATTCTTCCACATCAGGTAGTCTCTCTACCGCAGCTCCTATACCAAGCAATTTATCACAGATGTTTTCGTAACCACGATCAATGTGATATAAACGATGAATTTCAGTCGTTCCTTCTGCTTTCAGTGCAGCTAAAACCAAAGCGGCTGAAGCACGTAAGTCTGATGCCATCACAGGTGCACCACTCAATTTATCAACTCCGGAAATAACTGCCGTCCCATTGTCAACTTTAATATCCGCACCCATGCGTTTTAATTCAGAACAGTGCATAAATCGTTGCGGAAAAATCGAATCTTTAACAACAGAAATCCCCGGAGTAACAGCAAACAATGCTGTCATCTGGGCTTGCATATCCGTCGGATACCCGGGATATGGGGCTGTTTTGATTTCACCGGGTTTGGGATTTTTCCCGGCTATGATGGTAACAGATGTCCCCTTCTCATTAAATTCTATAGAATGTCCACACTTAATGAGTAATTCTGTTATTGTCTCTAAATGCTCACGGCAAACATTAAACAATGTCACACCATCGCCCATCATTGCTGCGGCTACCATAAATGTCCCGGCTTCTATTCGGTCAGGAATGACGGTATAGTCACAACCATGAAGCTTTTCTACCCCTTCTATAACGATGCGTCTT
This sequence comes from Akkermansia sp., assembly GCA_030525455.1. Taxonomy (GTDB): domain Bacteria; phylum Verrucomicrobiota; class Verrucomicrobiia; order Verrucomicrobiales; family Akkermansiaceae; genus Akkermansia. The sequence goes on from JAUNER010000014.1 coordinate 17,122, forward strand.
GTGCCTGCCCCTTCGATTTTTGCCCCCATCTTAATAAGGAAATTGGCTAAATCCACTACTTCCGGCTCGGCAGCAGCAGATTCAATCACCGTTGTGCCCTTGGCTAAAACAGCCGCCATCATCAGGTTATCTGTGCCTAATACCGTCGGACCATGGTCGCCTCGTAAATCAACAACGGCTCCAGTGAGTCCGTTCGGGGCTTCTATGATTAGATTGCCTCTCTCTACTTGAACGCTTGCACCAAGTGCTTGAATGGCTCGAATGTGTAAATCAACCGGACGGTCGCCAATCACACAGCCACCGGGCAATGGAATCACACAGCGTTGCATACGTGCCACCAATGGCCCCATCAAACAAATAGATGCCCGCATTTTGCGTACTTGTTCGTATGTGGCTTCGGCATGTATGTTTTGTGCATTTACTCGCACCGTGCCACTAGAGCGTTCAACGGAAGCACCAAGTTGCCCCATGATTTGAACCATAAAATTGGCATCAGAAACATCTGGCACATGACGGATAACCACTTTTTCGTCAGTTAATAGCGACGCCGCCAAAATTGGCAATGAAGCATTCTTTGAGCCTGCAATTTTTACAGCCCCTCTCAGTGTGTATCCTCCATGTACGACTAGTTTCTCCATAAGCGAACTATGCTGAAATAGTTTACATGTTTCTCTTAGGAATGCAATCCAATTATCCCTATCTGCTTAAATATTCGCAAAAAAAGGAGTTACCCTATCCGGGCAACTCCTAAAATAAGTATTTAATTTGAAGACTTTAGCAGAGCTATTCTATCTATTCATCTTGTTCATTTTCTTCATCCTCGTTGATTTCCAGACGCTTTTGCCAGCGTCTGGTCAACCACGGACGAATCAAACCATAAAGCAAATAAATAGAGAATATGACAGCCGGCATCACCCATGGGAATTTGACGATACATATAATCGTCAGCACAACTCCTACCATGCCATACATCGTCCCTCGCTTTGTGCGATTGAAATTCACATGCTTAAAGCTTGGGTAAATCACACGGCTCATCATTAAAATAGATACCCCTGCCATAGCTAAGGCTATAATGTACTTAAAGAACCCAAGGTCAAAATTCCCATCGGGACCCATTAAATACATGATTAAGTACATCGTAGAAACCACAGCACCGGCTGCCATCGGCACAGGCAGGCCAACAAAATCGCTACTTTGCCCTTCTTTTTTGGGTTCTGCGGCCATACAATTAAATCGGGCTAATCGAAGTGCGGCACACAGTAAATATAATATACCTATACCCCAGCCAATTTCTGACGGTGTGATTTGGAAAAGCACAGCTTTTGCCACCAATAGTGCCGGTGCTATACCAAATGACACGATGTCTGCCAATGAGTCAAATTCCCTACCAAATGGCCCGTCTACACCTCGCATTCGTGCTACACGGCCATCAAATAAGTCAAATAAACAGGCGGCAAATATCAAAAATGTGGCATTTTGATAACAATCAAAGGCGGCTTTTGATGTAGCCCCCTCAGATAAGTTGATGCCCTCAAATATCGTCAGAATAGCAAAAAAACCACATACCAAATTCCCTGCCGTAAATAAGTTCGGCAGGATTGGAATTTCCGGTTCATCTGGAAAAATCTTTTTGTCCATGATTTGATTTATGCTTAACGTGAGAATAAATTATCCACGGCTTTCAGCATTCCGTTTACATCGGTATCTGCCGGGGCAGAACCACGGGCCATATCCGGACGACCACCGCCCTTTGCCCCGAATTCGGAAGCTAAATATCGCAATACTTCACCGGCATTTCTGCCAGCACCAACAGCTTCTTTGCCACAAAATGCCCCAAGTAGCAAGGAAGAAGTGTCTTTCACCACCATAAATGCGGCACCGGCATACTGGCGTTTCTTTAAGCCATTGAGCAGTTCCTGAAGCAGTTCACCCCCACCATCAACTGTCTGCACAAGTATGGCTTTGGGTTCAGCTAGCCATTCGTTTAGCAGAGAATCGGCCATTGCGGCAGACTGCCCTGCACGAGCTTTCTTCACTTTCTTTTCAGCGTCGATAGCTGTTTGCTTGTAGAGTTCTACATAAGCGTCAAACTTAGCTAATTGCTCATTTACAGTAGCAATGTCATTGGCAGCCATGGCGGTGATAGCCGGCTTCCCTTCGATGACAGGCATACTTACTTCTTCTAGCCCCATGTCGCTTAGAGCATAGTTTGCTTCCTTAATTTTCTCTACCGTGCGAGCAATTTCCATGGCTCCGGCTTCAAAGTGTTGGCGAAGCATTTCTTTGGCCGCAGTTCCTGTCATGGCTTCGATTCGACGCACCCCGGAAGCAATAGCCCCTTCGCTACGAATCTTGAAAAGCCCTATATTTGCGGTGTTTGCAATGTGTGTACCACCGCAGAATTCCATAGATACCCCATCCAATTCATTTTCTACACCACCTACTTGTACCACGCGAACGAGGTCGCCATACTTATCACCAAAGAATTGAGCAATAGCTGAGTTACCCTTCACTTCTGCATAGGCACGTTCTGTACTATATACAGGTAAGCCCTGTTCTACCCAAGCATTTACCTTTTCTTCAATTTCTCGCAACTGCTTAGCATTGACTGCTCCGCTGTTGAAGTCAAAACGTAAGCGATCCTCAGCTACGTATGAGCCCTGCTGTACGGCATCTGTACTTACGACTTGGTGCAGAGCACAATGAAGTAAGTGCGTAGCGGTGTGATGAGCTTCTATACGGCGGCGACGTTCTGTATCAATGATAAGTCTGACTTCATCGCCTACTTGGATAGGTGCCTCTAAATCATCAATCACATGAGCACGTGCATTACCAATTTGCTGTACAGCGATTACTTGGTAGCTATTGCCTTGGATTTCGATAACCCCTTCGTCAGATACCTGCCCCCCCATTTCTGCATAGAATGGGGTTTTGTCGGTGATGATAAATAAGGTATCTTCTTGCTTACTAAGCTCCAGCACTTTTGCCGTGCATTCATCGTCTGTATAGCCTACAAATTCTGTCGTAGCTTCTGTCTTTAAGTCCAATGCACGCACAACCTCACTCTTTCTGGCGGCTCGGGCTCGTTCTCGCTGGGCTTCCATAAGCTCATCAAAGCGTGCCATGTCTAGGCTTAAGCCGCGTTCTTCTGCCAGTAGTGCTGTCAAGTCAATCGGGAATCCGTATGTATCATACAGCTTAAAGGCAAATTCCCCGCTCACTTTCCCTTCTTTTTGAGTTTCTGTATCGAAAAGCTCTAAACCATGGTCCAGTGTTTCATTAAAGCTGGCTTCTTCACGATTGAGCACTTCTTTTACAGTTGCGGCTCGGTTGACTAATTCCGGGAAAATAGCACCAAAATTTGCAGATAGGGTGTCTACCAATTCTGCCAAAAATGGCTTTGTAAACCCAAGGCGACGACCATATCGCACGGCTCGGCGTAATATACGGCGTAGCACATAGTTTCTGCCGTTATTACCGGGCAAAATACCGTCGGCTATTGAAAAACTCAATGTTCTCACATGGTCAGCTATCACACGAAAGGCAATGGCTTCTTGTAATGTATCATCATCGCTGGCGATGCGTTTCGTGCCGGGTGTGGGATAGATATCGACGTACTTCTTGCCACTTAAACTTTCCAAGCGGTCAAATATCGGTCTAAAGACATCTGTCGCATAGTTTGATGGCTTCTTAGAAAAATCCTTAAACCCATCAGTACATTGCATGATGGAGCAAGCACGCTCAAACCCCATCCCGGTATCAACGTGACAAGCAGGCAGGTTTCTCATCGTGCCATCACTTTCTGCATTGTACTGAATAAAGACGAGGTTCCAGATTTCTATGCATCGGTCGGAGTCTTTATTGACCAATGCCCCCTTAGTATCCCCTTCCGGTGTTAAATCTACATGTAGTTCTGAACATGGTCCACAGGGGCCTGTCTCACCCATCATCCAGAAGTTATCTTTCACATTACCATACACAATGTGTACTTCCGGGTCTAGCCCACGACTACGGAATAACTCTGCCCAAATATCCCATGCTTCTTGGTCAAATTCACCTGGGTCGCCTTTACTTTTATCCGGGGAATACACTGTTGCGTACAAGCGTTCTGCCGGGAACCCCCAACGCTCTACCACCAATTCCCATGACCATTGAATTGCTTCTTTCTTGAAATAATCACCAAATGACCAGTTCCCCAACATTTCAAAAAATGTATGGTGATAGGTATCATAGCCCACATCTTCCAAGTCATTGTGCTTACCCCCTGCTCGTATACACTTCTGCGTGTCTGCAGCTCGTGCCGGTGTCCACGGCGGGGTCCATACCCCTAAGAAATAAGGCACAAATTGATTCATCCCTGCATTCGTAAATAATAATCCGGGACTTTGTGGCATGAGTGATGCAGACGGCACTATCGTATGCTGCTTCTCTTGAAAGAAGTCTAAAAAGCTTTGGCGTATCTCAGTTGCATTCATTGTGGACATATCGTAATGTATGTATAAAAATCTCTGTCGAATTGTGCCTTTTCTTTCCCCATTAGTAAACCGCAAAATCTCTTCTTTACCCACCAATCTCGTCAACATTACAAAAAAACTTGCTAATTCCTCTATTTTGTATTCTATTTCCTTTACCACTTTTTCTCCCCTCCCTCTAAAAAGGACTCGTCGTTCAATGGATAGGACATCGGTTTCCGGTACCGAGAATGTAGGTTCGATTCCTACCGGGTCTGCCACTTCTAAGGGAGTTTCTACACATAGGGGCTTAGCTCGAAGCACATCACAATGTTCTTGTTTTTGATAAATTGCTGTTGGCAATTTGAGCTTTTGCCCTTAGTAATAGCCAAACACAGGCTCATTTAATATTCATTCCAACTAAACAAACCATGCCAACAGTAAAAGAGACACTAGCCGAATATGGGTTTGCTATTTCGAGAGAAATAAGCTGTAAGGTAGAAAGATTTGCGAAACCGGAAGAAACTTATTACTTCATACTAGATGATGTGCATAAACGATTTGTGCTTTGTACAGAAAACATATTTCGTGAATGCTCATTTATGCAAAGTTTTGATTACAGAGATTTGATTGATTATTCGCTAGATACAAACAGCAATGAGCAAGTAATAGAAGGCAATGCAGGGAAAGTTTTCTTTGGAGCCGTACTTGGCAACTTAATAGCCGGAGATAAAGGAGCCATCGTGGGTGGCACGATGGGGGCAAGCAGAGCCAGAAACATAGACACCATTTACAGCGACATCAGAGTGAGCCTCTTTATGAATAACCTCAACTGTATGAGGGTGGATATACATTTGCTTGGTCAGAAAACAACTGCCGGTACAGTAAGTTTTAATCGAGCCGTTGCTTTTACCCAAGCACTTGAAGGGATGCTTAAGTTTATAGACCACTATAATGATACAGATGGTTCGGAAAGTCTAAGCTATGTACAGTGTCGCTACTGTCAATTATACGTATCAGTAGGTACGCATCGTTGTCCGAATTGCGATGCTATCATTGACCAAAACAATATCTGTGCTATCACCCCTGCATCATTCCCGCAATCAGGCGAAATCATACGCCCACCGCAGAAATCAGAAAACGAATGCCTTAATCGTAGTCTGGCAATATCAACGAAAGAAGGGTTCAAATCTTGCTTAAGCATGATACTTCTCATCATTTTTGCCATTCTTTCTATTTACGTTTTCTTCAAGTACATTGTCTAAAATAACTTAACTCTGTAACGACTAAATAACCTAGCAAAAGAAGGTGATTATGGCTAAGTAACCATATATGTTAGGTACTCCGTTTCACCGTAACTAGGCTCACGCCCAGTCGCTTGCGGTTAGAGGTCGAAATACACACTTCACGCTTCACCGCTAATCACCCCAAAGCACAAAGCACTAGCTGCCATAGTCGGGACTTCGACACGCTCACCTGCGGTTCGCTCCCGCTCGTAGTTGTTCCGCTTCTCCAAAAGCGGAACTGCCACGAAGAGGCCTAGCCAACAGAGATAAGTCTTTCTCTGATAAAACAATACAAATTACTGCTAATTAACTACACTTCTAAACTCAACAGCCTTTATGCCCTAATAAAGGCAACGTAATCTCACCCCCATACATCCCTAAAGACACATTGACGGGAAGAAGAAGTAAGATTATGCTCTACGTCAGAAAAAGATGACGGCACTCATCATCACCTCCGTTATTTGGGCACTATCATTTGGCTTGCTAGGTCATTATCTGACGAGCATTCCTAGTGGAACTGTGTCCATGCTTAGACTGCTGGGGGCATTTCTCGTCTTTTTACCATTTCTGCGATTTAATGGGGGAAAAACCACATGGGGCTTCATTGGTCTGGGGGCAGTTCAATTTGGAGGAATGTACCTATGCTACACAGAAGCCTTTCACTACCTCCCCTCCGCTCAGATAGCCCTACTGACCACACTAACGCCCCTATACATCATTTTGCTAGACGGCATACTCTCAAAACATAAAAAACTCAATGCTCATCACCTTATCGCCGCTCTACTTACCGTGCTAGGTGGCGGTGGCATTTTATGGCAAGGCTGGGGAGGTGCTGATGATTTTTGGGTAGGTTGTTTATTGGTTCAGTTATCGAATGTCTGCTTTGCCATTGGTCAGGTGATTTATGCCCGACTGGGGGCAAATTGGTTTAGCACCAACGAACGCTCCCAATTTGCTTGGCTCTATTTAGGAGCATTCCTCATCACCATACCAGGGGGACTCAACGGCATTGGTCAGCTTAGTGAGCTAAATTGGCATCAGTGGGGCATCCTGATTTATCTGGGGGCTATTGCTTCCGGGGCTTGCTTCTTCTTATGGAACTACGGAGCCAGACGCGTAACTCCGGTACAGCTTTCCATCATGAACAACTTAAAAATCCCCCTTGCTACAGCGGCATCATTATTTATATTCGGAGAATCTGTCAAGCTCCCTATGCTCTTAACAGGTAGCCTACTTATTGCCTCTGCCTTTTTCTTCCAGAAAAAATAAACGCCCCCTCACTAAAAAAGAATCCTTATTTTTTCTTTTTTTGTAAGTCCGAGGTGCTTACTTTTTTATCCTTTCTTCGCCATTCCCAGGGTGGGGTTGGGTTTGATTGTTTCCACAAGCCGAGTTTTTTTGCACGGGCAGATTTTTCTGCTTTAGCCAAATCTTTGGCATCTTTTGCAAAATAAGCATAATGCCAGGCCATGCCTTTTTTCACCATTTCAAGGTCCACGTATTTTTTTCCCACATAAACCTTGGCAAGAGTACGACCATAGCGGTCTTTACCGATAACATCTAAGCTTATTTGTTTATTAAAAATGAGGTCAGAAAGAGCCTTTTTTGACACCTGCCCGAATTCCTGTTTTGATTCCGGGGCATCAATCCCCCAGAAGCGAACTCGAAGCAATTCTTTATCAGGCGTCAACACCCGACACGTATCGCCATCAGACACCCCGACACATTTACCGGAAATCATCTCTGCTTGAGTAAAAAACATACTCAACGCTGAGAATATAAAAACACAGAACAATCCTCTCATTGCCGATGAATTGACAGCCTACAATTCATAATAAGTATACCCATTTAATCCGGAGCGGAATGTCTCTAAGGCACGACGCCGCTCAGCCGGAGTGATTTTTCCATCGGCTACGGCACGCTCAGCAAAATTGCGGAATTTATTTACCAGCTCTTTCGGGTCATATTCGACATAAGACAAGACGTCTGAAACCGTATCACCCTCAATTTCATGAGTGTATACAGGGCGCCCATCTTCCAAATGCACGCCCACAACATTGGTATCACCCAGCAAATTATGCAGGTCGCCTAGAGTTTCCTGATAAGCACCAACGAGGAACACACCAATGTAGTAATTATCCTCACCGGGATTAATGGCATGCAAGGGCAAGGCACGAGCCACGTCTTCCTTATCAATGAAATTATCTATCTTACCATCACAGTCACAGGTAATGTCTGCCAGCACAGCACGAGTGGTAGGGCGTTCATTCAAATGATGCAATGGCATCACCGGGAACAACTGGTGAATAGCCCAGGAATCCGGCAATGATTGGAATAAAGAGAAATTCCCATAGTACACGTCTACCATAGAGCAGGAAAGCTCGCGTAAATCTTCGGGTATTGTTTCCATCTCTGTCAGCATACGAGCGATGCGACTCATTAAATGCCAATAATAAGCTTCACCCAATCCACGCTCACGCAACGAAGCATTCCCATAAAAGAACTGAGCCCGCAACTGGTCTCTGTAATAACAGGCATCATTATAGCACTCCTGCAAATTCTTTCTGGTCAATGAACGAGCCGTATCTGCAAAGGCTCGAAGCGACTCAGAAGCGTTTTCCGGCAACTCCGGGGGAGCCTCCACACCAGGGGCTGTTGTCACATCCAGCACGTTAAACACAAGCACAGAACAATATGCCACCACAGCACGCCCGGATTCTGTAACCAAAGTCGGGTGTGGTACATCGTACTTTGTACACAAATCACCCACCACCTCAACCACGTCGCGAGCAAACTCGGCTATGGAGTAGTTACAGGAAGAATGGAAATTAGTCTTTGAACCATCATAGTCCACAGCCAAACCACCACCCATATCTAGAGTCGTCAAAGGGCAGCCCTCTTTATACAAATCGACAAAAATACGAGCCGCTTCTGTTAACCCTTCACGAACAACAGAAATGTTCGGAATTTGGGACCCTTGATGATAATGCAAAAGCTTCAAACAATCCAAGGCATCATACTGACGAAGCTTATCAACCACTTCTATCACTTGAGCGGCATTTAAGCCAAAAACAGACTTATCCCCGGCAGATTCATTCCACATACCGGAACCTTTAGCGGCCAGTTTCACACGCACCCCCAAATTCGGACGAATACCCAGTAATTTTGCACGTTCAAAAATAGCATCAAGCTCAGTGGGCATCTCGAGTACGATGTAGATATTTAAGCCCATTTTTTGAGCTGTGAGGGCTAAATCTATAAATTCATCATCTTTGTAACCATTACAGATGAGGTATGCCTCAGGATTGTGCATGTGGGCCATGGCGGCAATAAGCTCCGGCTTAGACCCGGCTTCTAAACCATAATCGTATTTTGTACCAAAGTCAGCAATTTCTTCAACAACCTGACGCTGCTGGTTAACCTTAATAGGGTAAACCCCTTGGTATTTTCCTTGATAACCTGCCTCTTTGATAGCCTTTCGGAAACTATCGTTCAGTTCAGAAATTCGGCTACGAAGCAAGTCTCTAAAACGAAACAATACCGGCACATTTGTACCGCGTTCATTCAGCCCTTCAATCAAATTACACAAGCTAATATCCTTTTTCGAACCATCTTCATCATTGAGACGGACAGTAACTTCACCTTTTTTACTGATGCGGAAATAACCATTTCCCCAGTCATCAATGCCATAAAGCTCAGAAGAATCGTGGTGACTCCAGCCACGCACCTTTTGCTTGATACCTTCTTTATGTGTACCCATTTGTTTTAAGATGTGATGTTTCGTGATATTAACCTAATCGAGACTCAAAGTCATCATAAGTAAAGCGACGAACGACAGACAGTTTACCATCTTTCTCTAAAATAGCAATATCGGGGTGACGCACTCCGTTAAAGAATGTCGTTTTTACCATCGTATAATGCGACATATCATCAAATATCAACTCATCACCAATTGACAATGGTTCATCAAAAGAATAGTCCCCTATCCTATCCCCGGCTAAACAAGTAGGTGCTCCCAGCTTATATGTATAGCTCTTCTCCCCCCCTTCTCCTGCTAAAGAATACTGCTCATTAAGAAATTCAACAGCCGGCTTTTGCTCTGAAACGTGATGAATATCTTTCACTATCTGAAACACATCTGCCCTGTACGGCATTTCTAAGGTATCCGGCATGTGGGCAGATGCAGAAATATCCAATATCGCATGGTTTATCCCCTCTGCTTCAAATATATCCAACACCTTACAACGCAATACGCCTGTGTGAATTGCTACTGCTTCTCCGGGCTCTAACCACACCTCTACTCCATAACGGGTACGAATTCCTTTAATTAAATCAATAAGTAGAGATCGATCATAATTAGGTTTCGTTATCCAATGTCCACCGCCCATATTGAGCCATGTAATTTCCGGACGCGATAAAATGTGACCAAACTTCTGCTCCACAGCCATGAGAGTATCTGCTAAATCATCAGCATTCTGCTCACATAAGGTATGAAAATGAAGTCCGGAAATACCGGTCAAATCAGCTCCTCGTAAATTTTCCTCGATTATCCCTAAACGAGACCCTTTGGCACATGGGTCGTAAATCTCGGTTTGTCCGGTCGAAAACTGAGGATTTATGCGTAATCCACACTTCAGTTCCCCAGAAAGATAACGAGGATGCTCCATCACCATTGCTCTAAACCTCTGCCATTGCGTAAGACTATTGAAATCAATATGCGACGAAATTTCAACAAGTTGCCTCATCTCGTCATCATCGTAAGCCGGAGAATAAGTAAGCACATGCTTCCCAAATCGGCGAGATGCCAATATAGCCTCCCACAATCCGGATGCACAGCAACCGGATAACTCATTCTGTATAAAATCAAAACAACTCCATGTAGAAAAACCTTTTAATGCTAAAACAATACGACAACCGGACTGTTTGGCAACGTCACTTAAAATCCGTGCGTTCCGTTCTAATGCAAGTTGACTAATAATGAAAGCAGACATAGTGGTAGCGACAAACTAAGCAATTTTTCGCACAATGCGAGAAAAAAATCCGTACACGCTAAATTTTTCTACAATCATTGCGATACCAAACACTTTTGACACTCATCTCCCCGTCTAATTATTCCTTTCTACTAAAAAATTACGGAAAAAATCAAGTCTTTCCACATTCTTTCCTTGAAATGCGGAGCGATTTCTACTTAAATGAAACGAGCATAGCAATTGCCATGAGTAACATTAATTCTTTTACAAAGACAGCAGCGAGTCTCGTAACCGTAGGTGTAGCACTTTTTGCTAGCTCCTGCGCACCGACCTCTCCCGAAAGCTACGCAAACCGCTTGGCTGATGCACAGACCGTTACCGTTCACGGTTACAATGGTCGAGAAACGTTAAATAGTCGCGTCTATGCCGACTGGGGTGCAATGCCAAACAATGCACGCCGTGCCATGGTTGATTATGCTAAGGGAGCAGAATGGAAAAAGGCAGACTACATCTTACCTCAGTATTTCATCCAGGTAGACAACTCATACTGGGCCGTATGTATTGATGCTCGTGGTGAGTTAGTTGGTATACTTGCAACTCAAGGTGGCGAAGATGCAAGAAAGATGGAAGTCAACGACACCCATAAACTTCTTGTAAACACCACAGACAAAGCTCCTGCTTTAGCGTATGCTATTCTGAAGAACTTAGCATATGCTGATGGTTTGCGTGCAAATACTCGTAAGGCAGATGGCTTGGACACACCGGTACCAACACCGCCTACAGCTAACAAACCAGTTAATCCCGTAGCACCGACACCTCAGGCTACAGAAGAAAAACCTGCCGAAGAAACCCCGGCAACAAACGAAACTGAAGAAACAGAAGAACCAACCGAAGAAACATCCGGCGAAGAAGAAACCGTTGATGATTTCGGTGATGATTTTTAAGCCTCTTCTCTGATTTCTTCTTTATAGAAAATTCACAGAAATTGCTCATCCGATTCACTCGGGTGAGCAATTTTTATTTTAACCATTTTCATAACAGGGTTTAGACTTGCTTCACCCTGCCCCTGCGTGTACATTCCTCGCAGTATGTCCGAGCGTAAAAAACCATATCCATTTGATGTATTTGAACCAAAGTGGCAACAAATTTGGGATGCCCAAAAGACTTTCAAAGTTGCTAACCCTGGAGAAGAAGGCTTCGACCCGACTAAGCCTAAGTACTATGTACTGGATATGTTCCCCTATCCAAGTGGTGCCGGTTTACATGTAGGCCACCCGGAAGGGTACACCGCCACAGACATCGTGGCTCGATTCAAACGCAAAAATGGCTATAACGTGCTTCACCCCATGGGCTGGGACTCCTTTGGTCTCCCTGCTGAACAATACGCCATCAAAACCGGTCAGCATCCTGCTATCACTACATTCCAGAATATTGACAACTTCCGTCGCCAGCTTAAAATGCTAGGCTTTTCATACGACTGGGATCGCGAAATCGCCACTACTGACCATGATTATGTACGCTGGACTCAGTGGATTTTCCTTCGATTATACCACTCATATTACAACCATGAGCTAAAGAAAGCATGCCCGATTTCAGAGCTGGAAGCCCAAGGCTTAAGCCGCGAAGAAATTGACTCACGTCGATTGGCTTTTGTATCAGAAGCAGCTGTAAACTGGTCACCTGATTTAGGCACAGTGCTTGCAAATGAAGAAGTTGAAGAATGGAAATCTAAAGGGCATAAGGTTGAGCGTCGCCCATTGCGTCAATGGATGCTACGCATTACAGACTATGCAGAGCGTCTCATCGATGACCTAGAACCACTCGATTGGCCGGAATCTATCAAACTTCTTCAAAGAAATTGGATTGGTCGCTCAGAAGGTGCAGAAGTTCAATTCACCATAGGAGAAACAACCATTACTGTTTACACCACACGCCCGGATACCTTATTTGGTGCTACATACATGGTACTTTCTCCAGAACATCCGCTTGTAGAAAGCATCACTACTGCCGAACAAAGCAAGGCTGTCGCCGCTTATCGCGAAGAATGTGCTAACAAGAGTGATTTGGAACGCACCGACCTGTCTAAGGAAAAAACAGGTGTGTTTACAGGTGCTTATGCCACCAACCCTGTCAACGGCGAACAAGTCCCCGTATGGATTGCAGACTATGTACTTATGGGCTATGGCACAGGAGCTATCATGGCTGTTCCGGCACATGACGAACGCGACTTTGCCTTTGCTCAAGTCTTTGGTTTACCCGTTCTTCAAGTTGTTCAACCACCCTCAGCGGACATTGACTGGCGAGGCTACTGTGGTTACGAAGGCAGTAGCGTCAATTCCGGTTTCTTGACAGGTCTAGCTACACCGGAAGCCAAAGAAAAGATGATTCTATGGCTCGAAGAAAATGGTAAAGGTCAGCGAAAAGTGAATTACAAACTACGCGACTGGCTCTTTTCTCGTCAGCGTTACTGGGGTGAACCATTCCCCATTATTTGGGAAAATGGCAACCACTACGCCATTCCGGAAAGTGAACTTCCACTTTTACAACCGGATATGGATGACTTTGCACCGACAGGTGACCCACGTGGTCCGTTGGCAAAAGCCACAGATTGGATTTCTTATTCCGCCACAGCTCAGCGTGAAACAAATACCATGCCGCAATGGTCCGGATCATGCTGGTATTACCTACGCTATTTAGACCCGAAAAATACAGAACGCTTCGTTAGTGAAGAGGCGGAAAAATACTGGATGGGGTCTACTGGCACAGAAGGCGGTGTAGACCTTTATGTAGGGGGTACAGAACACGCTGTGCTTCACCTACTCTACGCACGATTCTGGCATAAAGTTCTCTTCGATTTAGGCTATTTAACCACTAATGAACCCTTCCATAAACTTGTTAACCAAGGGCTTATCCTTGGTGAAGACGGTGTAAAAATGTCTAAATCTCGCGGGAATGTCATTAACCCGGATGACGTGGTAAAAGACTATGGTGCAGATGCCCTTCGCCTCTATGAAATGTTCATGGGGCCTCTTAAAGACGTTAAGCCATGGGCTACTAAGGGCGTAGAAGGGATTTCTCGATTCTTGGCTCGTGTATGGCGTATAGCTTTCCAAGAAAATCAAGAGGGTAACTGGATTCTTAACCCTAAATTGGTAGCTAAAGGAGACGATGCTGTCACCATGCCGGTTCGCAAGGAAGTCCATAAAGCTATCAAAAAGGTAACGGATGACATCAATGAAATGTCATTTAATACAGCCATTGCAAAAATGATGGAATGCACAAATGCCATGACTTCTGCAACAAGTGTGGATGTCAACGATTATGTAACATTCCTTGAATTGCTTAATACGTTTGCACCTCACATTACAGAAGAAATTTACAGCATTCTTCAACAGAACTTTGAGGGGCTTCGCGACGGACAACTTTGCCAATTACCATGGCCTGTATGTGATGAATCCCTGCTCATTGAAAACACGATTCCAATCGTTGTTCAAATCAATGGTAAATTACGCGATAAAATGGAAGTATCGAAAGATATTTCTAAGGAAGAACTTGAACAACTGGCTCTCGCTTCAGAAAAAGTCCAATCATTCATCAATGGGCTCACCGTACGCAAGGTGATTGTTGTACCCGGTAGATTGGTCAATATCGTTGCGAATTAATCACATTACCTATCACAATGCCTCTCGTATCTCCATCACTACTCGCTTCTGATTTCTCTCGTATCGGAGAAGAAGCAAATCGTGCATTCGAGGCCGGAGCCGACTGGCTCCACCTCGACATTATGGATGGCCATTTTGTAGATAACATATCTTATGGTCCGGATGTTTGTGCTTTTGTAAGAAAAGCCGTTGGCCCACAGCCATTTTTGGATGCTCACTTGATGATAGAACGCCCGGACCACTACTTCGAGCGATTTGTCAAAGCCGGTGTAAATCTGATTTGTTTCCACGTAGAGCTTGGTGATGAATACTACATTCACAATACTCTAAAACGCATTCGCGAAGCCGGAGTAAAAAATGGCATCGCTTTAAACCCTGCTACACCTTTTGAAAAAGTAGTTCCTTTCCTTGGTGAAGTTGATTTACTACTTGTCATGTCTGTGGTTCCGGGTTTTGGAGGTCAATCATTCATGCCGGAAGTACTGGAAAAGGTAAAAAAAGCTGTAGCATGGCGTAGCGAAAACAATGCTCAATTCCTGATTCAAATTGATGGAGGCATAGGTCCTCAAAATGCACAACTATGCAAAGAAGCAGGGGTTGATATACTTGTAGCAGGGTCATCAACCTTTAAGGCTGCCGACATGGCTCAAGCTATTGCTGATTTAAAATAACAGTAGTTTCCGGAAAAGAACGGGAATCATGGATATTTACGGACTTAAAAGCGGTGCTATCATTCGACATCCTGAGAAAGGCTTAATTCTCGGGCATGGCCCGTTTACCGAAGCCGCAGAAGTCCCAGCTAAGCAGACGGCATTTTACGTCAATACCTTTGACCTAAGTGACCCGAAACCTTGGAAAATTCCGTCAAAAGTCGAAATTCTAGACACAGCTACAAGAGAATTACCACCTCCTCCATTCATTGAATGGAGAGAACCGACTCCGGATGCTTTTGCCCAGGTTTTTACAGAAATTATTGAAGAAATTTCTGCAGGTCGCCTAAACAAATGCGTACCGGCCACACCGCAATTTGGCAAACTGGCAGATGCACACTCACCTCTGGAACTCATACAGCGGGCATTTAATTGCTCTGCTCACCATTATCCTTATGCTTGGTGGGATGATAAAATCGGATTTTGTGGGGCCACCCCCGAAGTTCTCTTTCATCAACAAGGCAATAAACTAACCACCATGGCACTAGCCGGCACAGCACGACCGGAAGACGAAAGTGTCTTTATCAACGATGAAAAAGAAATCCGCGAACATGAAATTGTGGTTCGTTCTCTTATTTCTCGTCTGTCACCTCATGGTAGTTTGACTAGAAAGCCTCGCTCTGTCCTTAATCTCGGTACACTTATTCATTTCATTTCTCCTATGATACTGGAAAGCGATAATGAATTAAGCCCGAATGATTGGCTTCGCATTCTACATCCAACTCCGGCATTGGGACCACAACCTCGTACAGAAAAATCTCTTTGCATGCTGGCAGACTGGCGACGTCGTTTACGCTGTCCGTCTCATTTTGGTGCTCCATTCGGTTTCCAAATTGATGGGCAATTCTTATGTCTTGTGGGAATTCGTTCTATGTACTGGAATCATCAAAAAATTGCACTTTGTTCCGGTGGTGGCATTGTTGCTTCTTCTACTCTCACCCAAGAATGGAGAGAACTTAAACTTAAACGAGAAACAATTAAACGAAGTTTCTCCCTAATTTAATCACAAAATCCGCATAAAGAAAGGAGAGACAAGCCGCGGATACATTCACAATGCTTGCTTAAAACCCCTCCTCATTTTTTCTCAATTTGTCAATTTCCTCTGGCGTGTAATTCCGATTTACCTTACCAAAATACTGTCGCAGGAAAGTGAGCAATTCTGCAATATCCTTGGATACATGAACCCCGGGAGGCAACATTTTTGAGTCCCAGTCTTTTCCGGCAACAGAGATTTTTCCACTCAATCCATTACGAATAATATCCACCAATTCTAAGTCTGATTTTTCACTCAGCCATTCCGAGCCCGCCAGAGGAGGATAATTGACACTATCGCCTTTACCATCATTACCATGACAAATAGCACATTTATTCAGGTAAATGGCTCGACCTTTTTCGAGCATTCGGGATGCTTTCTTTGTTTCTAGTCTAGACCTATCCACCAATGGCGGACTTTTTGCAAATTCGGGCGAAATTGTACTCCTACTTGCAGGTGTATGAACCACCACTTCTCGTCTACTCAAACTTTCCAAATAGTTTAAGATATGTTCTCCACGTTCATTGGAAACAAGAACATCTCCTTCTGCAACTTTTACAGGAAGCCCGTTTTTCTGACCTTTATCCTGCTCTAGAGCAAAAAATCTCTCTCCTCTTAAACAGATGCTATCAGGTTGCCCCAGCATTTTTTCTTTTGGGTTATATAAATGCAAAGCCAACCACTCACGAATATGAGCACTACGTTTTAATTCCCCAGTTACCACATCTTCGTACTCTAATCGTTGCTCTACAAATTCTGCCAAATTACTTAAATCCGGTCCAATAGGGAATAGCCCTACTTGAGCAGCCCCCTCTCGATTCCTTAATGTATCTAAGTCCCCCAATTCTGTATACCTAGGTTCAAAATCAGGATTCTGGTTTCTATCTATTTCTGCTTGCAATGCCACACCATCCATACGACGAATCATTTGCGTATGACAAATAGCACATCCCTCGCGAGCATAAATTTGAGCCCCCACATCATCTGCAGCAGGGCGTTTTACCTCATAATGCCCATCTTGATAATGAAATAGTACGACACTCAGCAACAGTATCACAAAGATAGCCCCCCCCCATAATCGGTTAGGGCTCCATGAGTTTTGCTCAGAATCATTTCTAAAACTTAATATTACCGCCCAAAGAATAGACACAATAAACGCCACGCCCCACCATCGCCACAATTCCGGAATAATCCACCAAACCGGCATGCCTTCTACAAACATTCCACCACCAAATATAGGGGCTAAAAGAATGGGGATGCTTAGCCCTATTTCTCCCCTGTTTATCCCCAAAAATCGATAAACCTGAATAAGTATCATGGCAGAAATAAGCGTTGCTCCCAAACTCATTGCCGCCAAGACTCCCGACACCCCCAAACCATTGGTACTAAGAAGTTGAATAAGAACCACCATCACCGCCATGGCTGTGGCTCGTTGTAACCAATTTACCTGTTTTTGAAATACAATAATTCCCAATAAACAAGTAATGGGTACGCCTAGCCAAAGTGAAAAAGGAAAACTCCAAATGCCGGAACCGCCATCTAATAAAATCTCTACTATCCCGAAAGCTACGATAAGATGCCATGCTCTATACCACCACGAATTAAGTTTCGGGTAAAGCAATGGAAGCACACCCCCATAAATACCACAGCCTAGCATAGCAAACACCATTGCCCCAAATGATAGCTCCGGCAAAATCCCTAAAATCACCAATACCGCCAATAAGGCAAAAATGAAAGCTCCTACAAACCACAGCTTAAGCATGATTTCCCTCCTTTCTTAAGCTACACCACAACACAATCACACACAGCAAAACAACTATCCCCCCCAACAGCCAAGAAGAGCCACCATCTGATAAATGAGGTAGTGTATCAAACCAAGCATAGTTCTCCAACATCATGCCAATTATCACACAAGCACTGATAGCTTGCAAACATCGGCGATTTTCACGAATCTGCCTAACCAATAACATCACACACGGTAAAGCCAACTGAATAATCAATGCTAAGCCAAACTGCACGTCTTTTACCATACCCAAACATTCTAATTCCTGGGGCAATCGTGCATACCATGTAATCATGCCTAACGAATAAACTAGCCACAACTTTATCATCACCAATGCCATCAGCATTGCACCACTTCGTCCGGCAGGTGCTTTTGGCAACATGGCAGCGGCTAACCCCGCCAACAATGCAGATACCACCATATAAATTGGGAATATCGACTGAACTGATTCATAAGGAGCGGCTAATAAATCAAACCCTAAATTCCCAACCACAAGTACTAAAAGGAAAAGCATAAGTGAAACACCCCCAATGTGAAGATTCTTCTGCAACATAATACCGCCTCCCCATGCCATTATCAGTGTAAATAATAAACGTACATACAACCAAGCCGGATTCCACCATTGAGCATCACTAAAAATCAACACTCCGTATGCACGCATACCGGACTCATACCCTACCCCCCAATAACGCCCCACTTCTGGAATAATAAATGGGGTTGCACAGCATAGTGTTGCTACCAAAAACAAAACGGAAAACGTGTGTGCTTTGGCCACCCCCCCCATGCTACCGGCTAAATTACTATACCATTGAGAAGGGACAAGTAAACCAATGCAACGAAGCATCAAACACCCAAAACACACCAATGTCCCAAAACTCCCTACTGCTAAGCCAATCACTAACAAATCATCTCTATATGCCAACCACAGAGACTCTTCCCACGGCAAGGCCTGTACAGCCTGACGCAATGCCATACACCAGCATATAATAACAAAAAGACAAATTCCAAAAACGCCGCCTCGTTTTTGTACAAACTCCGTCTGTTGATATGTGATTTTTGCCATTATTTTGCTTGGGTTGGTTCCATGGCAAATTGCCTAATAAAATAAACAATGCTCCAAATTTCTTTAGCCGTCAACTTATTACCAAATGCAGGCATATTTCCCTGCCCGGCACGAATGGAACGAAACATACGCCCTGCTGACATATTCACATAATCGGCAGAACGAAAATCACCCACTTGTGGATAATCTGCATATTGACTCATTGAGCCTTTACCATCACCATTTATCCCGTGACACACAGTGCAATGTGCCAAGTAATTTGTTCGCCCTAGAGAAAAAATTTCCTTTTGTCGTGAAATCACACCTAATTCCTGTGGCAATGAATTTGTGCCTTCACCTCCGGATGTTCCGGAAAGAAAATACGAACTATCTCGCGAAAATGCTTTCGCATCGCCATCATCCGTACATATTTGCTCATCTAGCCCGGTAGCTACTATGTGTTCGGGGTGCATTTGGATGACTGATGAATTAGCTTGCTCATCCATATTCCAGTTAAACCTAGGAACTATCTGTGAGTTAAAAATATGTGCATATACATACCACGATATGCTCATCCCCCCCAAAAAACAAAAAAATACTATAAGCTTTTTCACGATTCCTCCTCTTTTTTTATTAAAACCTGCTTTACCGGGTTTAATTGTTGTAACAATCGTTCATCGTCCTCCCCTCTCTCAAGAAGTAAGTAAAACCCCCTATCGTCATTCATGGTAAAAAATTCACATTCATTTACTCTATCATACCATCGGGGTA
The DNA here is from genome assembly GCA_030525455.1 of Akkermansia sp. GTDB lineage: Bacteria > Verrucomicrobiota > Verrucomicrobiia > Verrucomicrobiales > Akkermansiaceae > Akkermansia. Next base: position 36,830 of record JAUNER010000014.1, read on the forward strand.
AGCCTGCTTTTTTAAGAAAGCCTACGATGCTCCCAACGCCTGCCCCTAAAATGAGACATTCAAATACCGGAACCACATACGCAATCCACATATCCCCCCCCTGAACTCGCCCTTGGGTTATAAGAGGGTCTGCTTCAAACTGTGTCACCAATGCCCATACAGACAACAGTCCAAATGAAACAATCGCCCCACATACGGCATACCATCGACAAGTACCTGCACCCTCTGAATTTAGTGGTACTGCCGTAGCCTGCTCCCACTTCTGAGGGGTGTTTTCTTTAGCTAAATACGCTGTAGCTTGATGCAGATGTGATTCCGACTCAAATGCTAAAACCCAAAAGTCTCTTACTTCATCACAATCCCACCTACTCATGCCTATGCTCCTTTCTCGTTAGATAATTTTCACATAGTGAGAAAAACGGAGTTAATCGCGCTCCTCCCATATACAGACCGATAAATAAACCAATACTCCCCAAACACATTGCCCAATCCACCATCGAAGCAGTATAATTCCCAATAGCTCCGGGTAATTCAGATGCTTCTAACCCACCAACGATAATCCAGAAACGTTCAAGCCACATTCCAATAAGTACCGCAACACTAACCAGCACCATGCAAATTCTACTTATTCTGCATTTTTTTATCCAATAAATCTGTGGCACTAGCACGTTTAAGCCAAATATCAACCAAATAAGAGGCGAACTATGCCATTCTGTGCCACTTAGCAGCTTAGATAATTGCTCCCAAAAATAAAAACACCCCATCCCTAATGCAACACATAAAAGCAATCTGGAGCTATAATCCAAAACCTTTTTATTCAAAAATTCTTGTATTGCAAATTGCTTCATGAACCGGCGTACGCAAACCAAAATCAGTTGAATCATTGCCAGACCACTAAGAATGGCTCCAACTACAAAATACGGAGGGAAAATACTCAAATGCCAATCAGCCACCTGCGTTACAGCAAAATCATAACTAACCACGGAATGAACAGAGACGACCAAGGCTGTCAATAACGCCGCAAAAATACCATTGCACCCGATAAAAGCTCGCCATTGATGAGCCTTCCCCTGCCAGCCTAAGGCCAATAATCCATACCACCTGCGTCTTTTCCCATTGCAATGATCTCTCAATACCGCAAAATCTGGTATTAACCCCAAATACCAATAAATCAAAGATAGAAAAAAATAGGTACTTACTGCCATGACGTCCCAAAGAATCGGTGAGGCTAAATCAGGCCACACACCACTTATCTCCGGCATGGGAGAAGCTAACCAAGTCATCCAAATTCTCCCAACATGCACGATGGGAAAAACAGCGGCACAGATGACCGCACATAAAGTCATCAACTCTGCTCCTCTGGCAATTGGTCCACGCCAAGATTGCCGCGTTAACCACAATACGGCCGAAATTAATGTACCAGCATGACCTAAACCAATCCAAAAAACAAAATGAACCACATCTAATCCCCAGGGTACAGAATTATTGACACCCAATACGCCCACTCCTTCCATAGCAATTTGATAACCACTCCACCCCAATCCGCATAATGCCACCACCCATGCTACTGTAAATACTCCCCACCACAAACCATTTATGGGTTTGCCTACCGCAGCCACTATCGAAGCTATTGGATAATTACCCTCCTCTCCGGTCACGTCTTTCATTTACTACAAGCTTTCTAAATAAGCATACCAAGTAGTCTCACATCGTCAACGTAAATTCATGACCTCACATAATGAAATTAAACATACTACCCACCTGCATCAAGCAAACTATCTAAATTCTTATAAAAAAAGAACCCCTCCGGAGTGACTAACTCAAGAGGGGTATTTATGGAGCCGCTTGTCAGATTTGAACTGACGACCGTCCGATTACAAATCGGGTGCTCTACCACTGAGCTAAAGCGGCTTTAACTGCCGAAGGCGAGAAATTTTTAACACAGCCCAAACGATATTGCAAGCGAAATTTTTAATTTTTTTTGTCACATAAACCAATTTAAAGAAAAAGAATACAGTATTACACTAATAATCAGAGATTAACATATTTGAATAAAAATCATCTCCCAAATATGCATGAATTAGATTGAAAGATGGGCAAAAATATGTTATAATCCTTGCCACACGCTTCGATAGAAGACCGTAGCAACATCATGGCCATTCCCTTTTTCTCGAAATTACGCTCCCAGAAACATTATCTTAATCTGATTAAAGCAGACCTTAAGCAAGTTTCCGAATTTGTTGAAGCTCAAGCTAATTGCTTTGATTCAGAAGTAGTTGATTACATGGAAACAGTTTGCCAAACCAAAGGCAAAATGCTTCGTCCGGCTCTTGTATTGCTTATTGCCGGGGCAACCGGTGGCATCAAACAAGAACACATCCGACTTGGAGCTATTCTAGAAATGATTCACATGGCATCACTCGTACACGATGATGTCATCGACATGGCAGATAAACGACGTGATGTACCTACGGCAAATTCCCTATGGGGCAATAGTTTGGCCGTTCTGCTAGGGGACATTCTTTTCTCCCATGCTATGGTTGTATCAACGGAATTTAATAGCATTGACTTCTGTAAAAGACTGGCAAGTATCGTTCGAGACGTATGTCAAGGCGAAGTTGCTCAATCCAGTCGCTTATACGACTTGAGCATGACCAAGGAGGAATACTTTGAAATTATACGCAAAAAGACAGCCTCTCTATTCTCAGCCGCCACAGGTGGCTCTGCTTGGTTATCAAACGTTTCTCCGGAAATTGAAAATGCCCTCTATCAACTTGGCGACTTACTTGGGGTAGCCTATCAGATTTATGATGACTGTCTCGACATGGTTGGTGACGAAGATGACGCCGGTAAAACACTCCATACAGATGCTTCAAAGGGCAAACTGACTTTACCAATTTTCTATCTACTGGAATGTGGAGACCGTAATGTCGAAGCTTCACTTCGCGAGGCCATTGAGAACCAAGAAACTGTTGATTATTCAAAATTAAAAGATAATCCTGTTTATGCAGACTCTGTCAATAAGGCTATTCAGGTAGCATTAAACAAAAATGAAGCAGCTCGCGAAATTCTTTGGCTACTTCCTCAGACTGAATACCGCGAGGCTCTGGCAGAACTTACTTTCTATCTCGACGAACTTTTAGAAGATTGTAGAATCTCTCAATAAAAATTCACTCGTTCATCAAAGACCGGTTTTCATCCGGTCTTTTTTATTTCTCCAAATCTCATGAGCAAACAACGATTAGACGTACTCCTTGTATCTCGTAATTTAGTAGAATCTCGCGAACTTGCCCAGCGTTTAATTATTGCCGGTGAAGTACTTGTTGGCGGTCATCCCTCTACAAAACCCGGCACAAAAATCAATGAGGATGCTGAAATTGTCATCAAAAATAAACCACGTTACGTCAGCCGCGGAGGCTTAAAAATGGAAGGTGCTCTAAAAGCATTTCCCGTTTCTGCAGAGGGGAAAGTATGCTTAGACATTGGGGCATCTACCGGAGGGTTTACAGACTGTCTATTACAACATGGTGCGGCTAAAGTTCATGCCATTGATGTAGGCACAAACCAACTTGTATGGAAATTGAGGAATGACCCAAGAGTCGTGGTAAAAGAAAAATTCAATGCACGTTATATGACTATAGAGGATATTGGCGAACAGGTCGACCTAATTGTCTCTGATGTATCCTTCATATCCCTTACCAAAATTTTACCGGCCGCATTTCCATTGCTTAAAGAAAATGGTGATGCCCTCGTCCTTATCAAGCCACAATTTGAATTACAACCAGAGGATATTGGTGCAGGTGGTATAGTGAGAGACCCTGCTTTGCATCAGCGTGCCGTGGATAAAATCCGCACCTTCGTTACAGAAGAATTAGGTAGACAATGGATGGGCATAGAAACCTCCCCCATCACAGGAACTGATGGGAATAAGGAATTTCTAGCCTGGCTAAAATAATTTCTCTTAGTTATCATCGATTAAAAAAATTTTACTTCTCAAATTCATGAAAAATGATAGCCTAGTGGCAGATGAAAACTAATCTCACCAAATACACTATGTTGGCACTTTGTGCCTTGTTTGGCTTTAGCCTTTCCGGCATTTCAAATGCACAGGCTCCTAGTGATGATAAAGCAGCCGCAGCCAAGGCCGCAAAAGCCGCTAAGGTAAAATTCAAATGGGGGAAAAATTTAAAAACAGCAAAAAAGCAAGCTGAAGAAACTGGTCTTCCCATTGTTATCCTTTTTACAGGCACTAAATGGTGCGGATATTGCATGAAGCTTGAAGACCAAGTTCTAAAGAAAAAAGAATTCAAAAAGGGCATGGATGGTGTGGCCATCTGTGTAAAATTTGAATACAAATCCTCTGCTGCTTTAGGGAAAAGCAAAGAAGCGAAAGAATTTGGCATTAGAGGCGTCCCCTCCATGGTTATTATTGATGCTGAGGGCAATGTCTTAGGTCGTGCAGGCTATAATGCAGGCCTTACTCCTGAAGGATTAATTGAAACCATCAAAAACGCTTCTGGTAAGAATTAATAAGAAATCTTAGCCATCGTTTTATGAGCTCTCTAGGGTTTTAGAGGGCTCATTTTTTTAACTTAACTCAAAAAGCGAGACAATGAGACTTTTAACTCATTTCTTGCCCGAAAAATCAAACTTTTTGTGGCAGACACAGATTTTCCTAGAGTCTCAGCAATGTCTTCATACGACATATTCTGAAACCTTCTCAGCTGAATCGCCAATCTGGCATCAGGTTCAAGTTGTGCTATTGCCTCATTAACGGCTGTTTCTAACTCTGAGTATTCCGCGGCACTGTCAGGAGACAACGTGGCCTCAATAAATACATCGTCTCCGGAAGTATTTTCATCTACTTCTTCTGCAAAAACAATAGGCTTACGCTTTTGTCGTCTTAGTTCATTAAACACAAGGTTTTTTAAAATTGTAAACATCCATGTGCTAAATGACGACTCAGGGTTAAAACTCTTTGCTGCTTTCCAAACATTGATGAACACTTGTTGAGCAATATCATCCGTTTCCGGACTATTATTTAACATCCGTGCCACCGTAGAATAGACAATGTTCTGATATCGCTCCACGAGAATTTGCATAGCACTATGCTCGCCTGCACTAACACGTTGCATTAGCTCGGCATCTGTCATTTTGTCTGCACTAGAAGCCATGTCATCTCGTTCATCCATAAATTACCAATTACTATACACCGACTAGGCTTAAAAGTTGCAATTTCAGGGGGAAAATACCTTTATTCATTATCTTCAACTCCAAAAATTCACCCTCACAGCTTAAAAACCATGAGGGTGAAACACTAACTAAGCAAGATTTTACAAACGCTTATTTGAAAATGACTTCGTTAATAAACCCTTTCTTTTTGATTGGGTTCAGAAGTCGCACAGCAGAAGTACCGGCTGGTACCTTAAATTCAGTTACAGCATCAGCTGATTTTACAGAACCAAGGGACTTCCATTTATCATTTTTGCCGACGCGAGCTTCCACTTGACAATCAACTGCACCAACAATAGCTACCTTTGTCGTCTTTGGATTATCCAAATTCTCAACCTCTAGGTCTAAAGCATTTTTAACCACATAGACCGTCTGTAAATTATGGTCGGTTAGTGATGCAGCATTAGCGGTTGGGTCTGAAGGCGGCACATCAAACTTGAACATATTTAATACAATATCCTTTGTTTGGTTGCCCTTATTAACAAGTTTCATCCCCTTGATACCCTTAGGAAGTTGATGAGCTCTGGCAATAAAGTTTTTACCGGATTTATCCAATCGTTGCACAACCGGTTTATCAGAACCCTCAACATCGAGAGTTACTTCAGCCCAGTCATTAACATCATCACGGTCAAAGTTTACCTCCAACCATGTAGCATCGGTCGGTCCGTCTAATTTGAGTGATATATAATCACCAGGTTGCATCTTATGAGTTTCCATGACTCGTGCAATGCGAACCAACTTATCATCTTTTTGAGTAGAAAGACCACTTAACCCCTTGATGTTTGTCTCTGCAATGGCTGCCGGTGGTGCATTTACTGCAAATTCACGAATAGCTGTCCACACAGTACGTCCATTCCCTACACTTCTGGGGGTAATCACACGATAACGAAGTGCTCTATAAGAAACAGGTTCCTTGCTCTGCCAGAAAACTTGTCGACCCGATGTCTCCGGTCCCAATGGAACCCAAGTCTTTAAGTCATTTGTCCCTTCAAGCTGCCCCTTTTCTACATAGTCACCATCATCGTTATGACGCCCCATGAGAACTTCTACACAGCGGATTGGCATTGGTGTACCATAATCAATACCATAGTAGTCACCCTTTTGACCATAATGTCCGGAATGCCAGAATGAATTTCGGTCGCCATCGAGATACTTCTTTGCATTATCCGCATTCCCGCCTTTCACAATTGGCTTGGGAGAAATAGCAGGACCTCCGGTAATTGAAGCATAAATCTTCGCACCGGCATACTCTGCTAACTTCTGGGCTGCCGGTGTCATCACCAAGTGACCTGTATGTACCTGAGATTGGTAATCTACACCTTTCTTATTATGCTCTTGAGAAATGATATTCATCTCAGTAAGAGCATTTGTACCTTTAATAAAGTACTCGACAGCTTTTGAATTACCTCCTTGCAATAGTGACTTCGATATATTCTCACCAGCTATACCTAATTGCTCAAACGCATCAACCCATGCTCCAATTTCTTTCATTAAGCGTGGATTATTAGCTTTATCACGAATGACAGGTGCCGCTGATTTCATTTTTGCAAATTCAGCTTCTAACAAACGAAGAGAATCTAAATCCAATGTAGCTGAGTTGATTGAATTCATTACCTTATCAACTACGGGCTTAATCTCTACAGATTCCTCACGTCGATAACCGTGACCATTCGGACCTTGGTCTGAATTGTGGTTTACAAAAACTTGCATGGCTTCTGCCGCATCAGGGAATAAACGCTTTACGCCTTCTTTCCATGCTTTGTCAGAATCGTAAGCATAAATATTCCATGAATAATCTGCTACGCCAAACAATGGAATTTTTGAGGCTTCCGGCTTATCCATTGGGTTTGAAACAAAGCCACTCATCGTATCTTCTGAGCCGGGTTCCATGGTATTACCATAAGTACGCCCCATGCAAAGGCTGGCACGACAATAGTCGGTCACAGGGAAATTCCACCAAACATAAGAGGGACGCTTAATGCGGTTATTTACCCACTTTTGCCCTTCAAAAGTAATATCGTGACAAACGCTATTCCCCGTCCACATCACATGAATTGATGGGTCAAGCTTATCACCTAATATATCCAAATATGTACCCGGCTTATGATTTGCCCAGCCCTTATTATATTCCGTAGGGCACATAATGAGAGGCGTCACATCCTTTTTCTTCTTCACAAACTCATTATGTATTTTATTCATAAGCATTGCCTGCTTATCTGCCTTGGTCCCTTCACCAAAAATATCATCGAAGAACACAGCAAATGAACGTACCCCAAGTTTGTACATCATTTCAAACTTCTTGATAACATTCCCCATATCTTCATCTGTCCACTTAATATCCTTCCCAGGGTGAATGGCCCAGACAAAGTCGACATGATTTTCCTTAGCAACTTCTACCAACTCTTTAATTTGAGCAGCTTCATCAGCAGGATATGGTTTACGCCAATGCGGAGATGAATGGTATGGGTCATCCTTTGGCCCGTAGATATAGGTGTTCATCTTTGTTTCGCCATAGAATTTCAGCTGACTAATGCGAGATTCATGGCTCCAAGGTGTTCCATAAAAGCCTTCTACTGTACCGCGATATTCAATATCAGGATAGTCAAGGATATTACCCACAGGAAGTTTTACACCTTCCTTACCATAACCAAGTTGCTTTAATGTCTGATGTGCATAAAAAGCACCACGTGCATCATGGGCACCAACACCGATTTTTCCGGTTTTAGAAATGACAAGACGATAAGCCCCTGATTTTTTTGGGACTCCCTTCAAAAGTTTATTATTTGCTGTTTTAGCAGAACGAATAACAACAGCCGGCTTTGTGGTGACCTTTACCGTATCTTCTGTCCACTTAGATTCTTGCGGAATCGGATACACCGCCGGCACATCTGCCGCCATCGCCCCTGTAGCCATCACCGCTGCTACGGATAAGGCACAATGAATAAGTTGAAAACCTTTAGTCATACTCGGTCAATCTATCAAAATCCCCCTGCATGCTCAAGAAAAAAAGTCTATCTCGCATCCCTATAAAAAAACCACGAAATGCCCGGATTCACAGTTGATTTTATCATGATTTCATGTTCACATACAGACATGAACAGATTGGATCAGCTGGCAACATTATTGAGATTCCCGAGCATTTCTGCACAGAAAGAACACGCACAAGACGTAAGCGATTGTGCTGATTGGCTTGTAGCAAAACTCACAGGCATGGGCTTAGAGGCAAAAGCCTGCAAAACTCCACGTCACCCCATTGTATTAGCTCACAGTGAAAAACAAGAAGGCAAACCAACTGTTCTCATTTACGGTCACTACGATGTACAACCGGTAGACCCTATTGAAGAATGGAAATCCGCTCCATTTGAACCGGAAGTGCGTGATGGGCGTATCTATGCACGCGGTGCCACAGATAACAAAGGTCAACTTTTTGCACATATTTTGGGGGTAGAAGAACTCCTTAAACAAAACGCCGGAGTCTTGCCGGTAAATGTCATTTTCTTACTTGAGGGGGAAGAAGAAATTGGTAGCGGTAGCTTATCTGCTTTTATGAAAGAGCATAAAGATGAGCTAAAATGCGATGTTATCGTGGTTTCAGATACAGGAATGGCAGCTCCGGATGCCCCAACTTTCTCATACGGTCTTCGAGGAGTGGCAAGTGCAGATATTATTGTGAAAGGACCTTCTGCCGACTTACACTCCGGTGTATTCGGTGGTGCCATCAGCAATCCTATTACCTCCCTTGCCGAAATCATTGCCAGCTTTCATGATGAAGAAGGGAAAGTTGCTGTACGTGGGTTTTATGATGGAGTAGCACCCATTGCTACATGGGAACGCAGTATGTGGGCAACTGTTCCGGGAATGAGCAACGATGAATTAGCCGCTCTAACCGGTGTTGAATGTGTTACAACTGAAGCAGGCTTTACCGGAGCTGAATGTATCTTTGCTCGTCCAACTCTAGAGCTTAATGGTATCGGTGGTGGATACCAAGGCGAAGGAAGCAAAACTATTATCCCGAGCTCTGCATTTGCTAAGATTTCTTGCCGCCTTGTTCCGGGTCAAAACCCTGAACACATTTTGGAACTAGTAGAAGAACACGTAAAACGCCATTGCCCGAAAGGCGTTACCGTTGAATTCAAACCAGGTCACTATGGAAATGCTTATATTTGCGACCCGAACTCCACCTACGGACTTGCCGCACAACAAGCATTAGAAGATGCTTTCGGTCACAAACCGGTTCTTGTACGAGAAGGTGGGAGCATCCCTATTATTGAAGAAATGAAACGAGTATTGGGAGCAGATGCTCTCATGCTAGGGATGTGTTTACCGGATGCCCGCATTCATTCCCCGAACGAAAATTTCCCTGTGGATTTGTTTGTTAAGGGGATTGAAATGAGTCAAATCCTATTACGTCGATTAGGTCAGCAGTAGTTGTTCTTTCTTATGGAACCATTTGCCGCAGAAGTTTCAGACCTTCACAAATCCTTCACCACAGGTGTGGGTAAACCCATGGTACATGCCGTACGAGGGGTTAGCTTACATATCAAAAAAGGTGAGGTTTATGGTCTCATCGGGCCTAATGGTTCCGGAAAGTCAACCTTAATGAAGGCTCTACTCGGCTTGGTGGTTCCTAGTTCTGGTAAATGTTCCATTTTTGGCAAATCTAGCGAGTCTCCGGACAGTCGTACAGATGTTGGATTTTTACCGGAAAATCCATATTTCTATAAATTTCTCACTGGTGCTGAAACTATCGCCTTCTACGGCAAACTCTGCGGTTTACGTGGTAGTACATTAAAGGAAAAAGTTAGCGAAATGCTTCAACTTGTGGGGCTGGCTGATGCCGCAGACCGTTCGTTATCCGGTTATTCCAAAGGGATGCTTCAACGCATTGGTTTAGCTCAAGCTCTCATTCAATCGCCGCGATTGCTTATTCTTGATGAACCAACTGCCGGGGTTGACCCACTTGGGGCACGTGACATTCGTAATATCATTGAAAACCTTAAAAGCAAGGGAATGACTATTCTCTTATGTTCTCATTTATTAGAACAAGTACAAGAGGTCTGCGACCGTGTGGGTATTATTTATAAAGGCGTACTTATTGCTGAAGGCTCCATTGATGAAATGACTCGTGACCTTGATAAACAAGAAATTTTACTTTCTCATGCTTCTCCGGAGTTAATTGCCGAATTGCAGAATTTGGTAAATCAACGTCCGGAGACCTCATGGCTCTCTGCCGGAAACCCCAGAAATTCACTGGAAAGTGTATTCCTAAAAAGCCTTATCGAATGGAAAAAATCTCACCAGAGCTCAGAAAATTAATAGACAATAAAAATTCCTGTCGGCAATTGATTCGTGATAGAATTGCGACTCTTTCTAACGCTTACATCACTGAGCAATCCGAAAAAATCTGTACTCAAATCGCTCACATTTTACAGGAAAATCACGCCCATCATGTGGCACTTTTTGCAGCGAGGAAGGGCGAGGTTAATTTACTACCACTACTACAACTCCTCCCCACCACTTCATATTATTTTCCAAGAGTTTGTGGACCTAGAGAAATGCAGTTCCACAAAATTTCAAATCCCTCTGAATTTACCATTGGTAAATGGGGAATCCGCGAACCTCATGCCACAGCTCTTGTCATAGAACCACACCGACTAGACTACATTATTGTACCTGGTTCGGCTTTTTCTCTAGATGGTAAGCGTTTAGGTTATGGTGGTGGATTTTATGATTCTCTACTTCCAAAAACTACAGCTGTTAGATTAGCTGTTTGTTTCCCCTGCCAGATTCTTGAAACCATACCAACAGAACCTCACGATTGTTCGGTTCATCATGTAATTACCGGAGAATCTTAAAAACTAACTCATATTAGCCTAGGGCAGGCTATTCACTACTCGTCTTCACAAATAACTTCTCGAGCTTTGCATAAATCTCGCCAGCCGGGAAAATTCCATTTATTCGGAAAATCACGACACTGTCGCGGCTTAACGGAATTTATTCGGCAAGCTCCATCCACCAGCATAATACAAGCTCCATCTGGAGCATCTATAATAGAAAGCCCTTTCCTATTGGCACGTAAGCGACAGTATTCATTGATATAATCAATTTCGCTCATTCCTAGAAATGAGGCAATAGCAGACACCTCGTCATCCTCAATGCACACATCACCAGCCCACCGACAACAGGCCCCACACCGTGTGCATTCATACCGCACTTTTGACTCATCTTTCGTCATAGCATTTTACGTAAAAATACCACGCACTACACCAATGTTCATGTGAGCAGAACGCCACTTGACATTATTTACTGCATACTCAAAATCCTCTGATAAAGGCCCTATGGATTTATTTGTTGCACGCAAACTAAGCAAAATTTTTCGCAATGTATCGCGAGCTATCAAAGTTGGCTGATTCGTCCATTGAAATACAGCACTATCAATAATGTAGCCCTCTTCAATTTTTCGTATATATTCAGGGAATATTTCGTGCGGATTTTCTTCTACATAAACACTTCTCCCTATTGAACGCTTAGCTCGACAAGGATGCAGCTTCCGTCGTATTGTTTTTATCCAATCCGGGGCATCTGATAAGGCTTCCGGATGTACCCATCGTGATGATAATTGCTGAACGGAATGGTAATAAGAATAGGTGTATGCTGATTTCTTTCTCTTATTCCCTCGCCAAGCATGTCGTAATCTCACCATGTCTGCTTGCCCGCTTACTAACAACTCCAAAGCTAATCGAAATTCTCGCTCTAATTCCTCGCCTTTCAAATGCTCCCATACCAAACAATCATCCTCTACTAAAAGTATATAGTCCGTGTCTAAGCTTGCTATCGCTTTGTATAATTCTCCTATAAATCCCGCATCTAATGCTGAGGATACGGACGGAAGCCCCCTTTCTGCCGCTACTTGGGCTACTTTATCAGCACCATCAGGATAAACTACACAACTCGCGTCCACACAATTATATAACCCACTTCTCTCGTATGAGCTAAGCGACATGGCCAGTGTGTATGGTGCATTGTCACATAAAAGTGCCAACCCTACATTTTTCTCTTGAATAATTTTCCCCATGGTCTAAAACTCTCTTGTATTCTAATAAAAAATTTTTATTTTTCCACAAAAATAATTTATACATTTGTATATTTTTTTGAACAAAAACAAGAACACTGAGGTCATACCCATACACACGCACAATATGAAGACACCTGCATTCATTAAAATGGCACTTTTCCTTATTGCGAGCGGAACACTTATGTCCTGTCATTCCGGATATTGGGGCGGGAGCTATGCTGTATCAGGAACATATAGTAACGGGGGATATTCTGCTAGTTATATGTATGATAGTTCCGGCTACCCTATATACGGCTACTATGGTGGCAGACCCATCTACGCTTACGACACATGGGGGAATCCGATTTATTCCATCACACTTATATCACGTGGCTGCTACATTCCCAGCTGGGGACCGGCTCCTTACTATCGTGGTCGCTATGTGCCACCGCCACACTGTCATCACATGGAAAGACCGCCAAAAATGCGGCATAAACCGGATCATTTCCACAAACACTACAATAACCACCGCCCTGGCTTAGTTCATCGCCCGGGAACGAATAAGCACGTCCATAAAGAAGCAGTAAAAAATCATCGCCAAGAAATACTGAATTCACACAGACCGGGACTAAGTAATCGCCCCGGTGTAAACCAACACATCATTAAAAACAACAAACCTAATCACAACAAGGTTATGGTCAGTCATTCGGGCTCTATGCATAGACCGGGTGCAACGCACTCCTTTACTAAGCCGGAACCTAGCAAAAATCACTCATCTATTAGAAAACCAGGACAAGCTCAACGAATCAATGCCGGTGCATTTTCTAAGCCCAAATCCGCTCGACCAAATATGTCGATAAGTTCACACTCTCCTCGACCAAGTAATTCAAGCATCAGACGCCCGGGCTCACCAAGTTCTCGGCACTCAATAAAAGCAAGCAAACCCTCACATTCTTCATCGAGAAGCAAGGTGAAACGCTAAGATTTACTTATACATCTTAACTTCAAAAGGAGAAAAGCACCCACTTTTCTCCTTTTTTACGTTCACATCCTCAAACAGTCCGGTTTTTAACTTGCAATGCAATCGCCGGTCATATAAATGAACATCCGTTATGTCAGCATTAACTTTCACTCCCCCCACAGACGGTCAGGCTATCACCATGCAAAATGGCAAACTCTGTGTTCCTTCTCGCCCAATCATCCCTTTCATCATTGGTGATGGTACTGGTCCGGAAATTTGGGGAGCTGCTTCTCGTGTTATCGATGCCGCTGTAAAAAAAGCCTATAATGGGAATCGCTCGATTGCTTGGTATGAAGTGTTTGCCGGGCAAAAATCATTTGACGAATTAGGCACATGGCTCCCCAATGAAACAGTAGAAGCTTTCCGCACTTACCTCATTGGCATTAAAGGTCCATTAACAACTCCCGTAGGTGGTGGCATTCGTAGTTTAAACGTCACTCTTCGCCAGGATTTAGATTTGTTTGTATGTCAACGTCCCGTAAGATACTTCAAAGGCATTGAAACTCCTGTCAAAGCACCGGAAAAGGTAGACATGGTTGTTTTCCGCGAAAATACAGAGGATATTTATGCTGGTATAGAATTCCAATGCGGTAGCGAAGATGCAAAGACATTCTTTGAAGCCATGACCCAATTATTCCCAGAACGGATGAAAAAAGTACGTTTCCCTGAATCATCCGGTTTTGGCATTAAGCCGGTTTCTCGAGAAGGCACAGAACGCCTCGTTCGTGCGGCTATTGATTTTGCTATTGCCAATAATCGAGAAAGTGTAACTCTCGTCCATAAGGGCAATATCATGAAATTCACCGAAGGTGGATTCCGCGATTGGGGTTACGATTTAGCTCGCCGTGAATACGGGGCTACTCCAATAGGCGATGGCCCATGGCTTAAACTGCCGAATGGTATTATTATCAAAGACTGCATCGCAGATGCTTTCCTCCAGGAAATTTTACTCCATCCTGCAAACTTTGATGTCGTGGCTACGCTCAATCTCAACGGCGACTATATCTCTGATGCACTTGCCGCTCAAGTTGGTGGCATTGGCATCGCTCCGGGTGGTAACATCAATTACCTAACCGGACATTCTATTTTTGAAGCAACACACGGCACAGGTCCTCGCATCGCCGGATTGAATAAGGCAAACCCCTGCTCTGTCATCCTCTCTGCCGAAATGATGCTCAGATTCATGGGCTGGACAGAAGCCGCAGACCTCATCATTGATGCCATTGACCAAGTTATTAGTGAAAAAACCGTCACCTTTGACCTTGCTGAAATGATTCCTAATTCTACGGAACTTTCCTGCTCTGCTTTCGGTGATAAATTGGTAGCTAAGCTTAGTTAATACCTCATTTAACTTTTCACCCATAGGTGCTTTTCTCAAAATCTGAGAATAGCACCTTTTTTTATCTCTTTTAAGATGGTTTAAGATTGCCTAATTTAGTTAAATTCGCTAGAATTAGGGCACCGGTAATCATCCTAATTTAGAGGATATGGCAGAGCTCAATTCCCAAGCACCACGCAGACACCAAGCGGTTAATAAAAAACGCCAACAAAAGGCTCCGACGGGAGCTAGATTCTGGCGTTTTGTTCGTCGATTAATTTTATGGTGCATTATCCTTACCATCGTAGGTGCCGGCTCCGGCTACTTCATTGCACTAACTGTATGGAAACGATATGACAACTGGGCCGCTGATTTTGATTTAGAAAGAATTAACGACTTAGAAAAACCCAGCATCATCTACGATAGAAATGGCAATGAAATTGGGCGTATCTATGTCGAAAATCGTAGCTATGTAACGCTAGATAAAATTTCTAGACCCATGATTGATGCATTGGTTGCCCAGGAAGACTCTCGCTTCTGGGAACATCCGGGCTACGATTTATATGGCATTATTCGAGCCGCTAAAGAATACATTAACAATAGTGGCGAAGCCAACCAGGGAGCATCATCCATTACTCAACAGCTGGCTCGTAACGCATACGACCTCAAAAAAATAGCTAAAGCCCACGGAGAAAGCAGCATGGGCAGAAAGCTCGTAGAGATTGCCCTGGCTCGTCGCATTACGCAGCGATATAGCAAAGACCAGGTTATTGAATTCTACTTAAATCGTGTTTATTTAGGTAGTGGTTTTTATGGTATTCGTGCGGCTTCATTAGGATATTTTGGTAAGGAACCATTAGAACTAACTACTCGCGAAGCCGCCTCTATCGCCGCTCTCATCAAAAACCCACAAAAAATCTCCCCTCTTAATTCCGAAAAAAATAACCTTAAGTGGAGAAACCATGTACTAAACCGCATGAAGCTTGAGGGCTACATCACCCCCGATGAGTGTAGCCGCCTCCAAGCTATGGACTTGGGTCTAAATCCCAAACCATTAAAGCGTGGCGTCTCTCATATCTACGACCGCATTTCAAAAGAAATTATCGCATATTTGGGCGAAGAACGTGTCAATGCGGCTGGCCTAAAAATCTATACAACTCTCGATAAGTCACTTCAGGATGCGACCGGGCAGGCATTATCTGACGCTCTTAATAAAATCGAGTCCCGCCCAAATTATCCCCATCAAAAAGCGGCAAACTACAAACCAAATACAAACACAAAACCTACTTACCTTGAGGGGGCTGTACTCATCATCGATAACCAATCAGGTGCCGTATTAGCCTACCATGGCGGACGTGATTATAATAAACGTCAATATGATTCCATCAAAGAAGGGGCTCGTCCAACCGGCACAGCCATCCTCCCTATGCTCTATGCCACTGCTTTTGATTCCGGAAGTAGCCCGGTAAGTAGAATTTTAGACGATGCCATAGACAACCGACTAGCCGGCATTGGTGGCACTGAGGGGATTTTAGGCGAATGGGGGGCAGAAAGCTCTCATAACAGATACGAGGGCATGATTAGTAGCCGCCGTGGCTTATCGGCCTCAAAGATTGCCGCATCACTACGTATGGGCATGGACTTAGGCCCCATTCCCTTTGTAAAGAAATTAAAAGATTTTGGCATTCGTCAGCCAATTCGTGAAGCAGGTAGCACAGAGGTGAATCCGGTTTATAGACCACGAATTTTTGTTGGCACAGAGCCGGCATCGCTAAAAGAAATGACACTAGCTTATACGGTTTTTCCCAACGGAGGGAACCGACCTGAAGACATTTACTATTTAGATAGAATAGAAGATGAAAATGGTCAACTTATCTGGGAATCTACCCAAGCCGTAGAAACCAGAAACAATGCCAACACCAAAAAAGGAGCTACAACAAGCTCTGCAGCTTTCCAGATTCACGACATCTTACACCATTCATTAAAAAGTGGTTCTGCTAAAAATGTAGCCAACTTCTTACCAAAAGACTTCAAAGGCGGCGTCAAAACGGGGACTACATACGACTTTGCAGACAACTGGCTATTTGGCTACAATAACAATGTGACTTGTGGCATTTGGATTGGCTTCCTCGATGGAAAAAAAGCCATCTATCCGGGAGCTTTTTCATCAGAAACATGTGCCCCAATCCTTGGAACGGCTCTCACTATGGTAGAATCAGAATCCCCCTCTTCTGAAATCACGCCACCTAATAGTGTTGAACGTGTCGAAATTTGTCAATCTACCGGAAAACTTGCCACTCATAGTTGCTACGACATCGACCCCATTGATAAAAAATATCGTCGCCATACTATATTTGAATATTTACGCCGTGGTGATGCTTCATTATCTATTTGTGATTTGCATGGCGAAGCAAACGGCTTAAATTCTGATTCACCTCTTCTAACTCATACAAAAATTTTGCCTATTGCTCCCATCTTACCTAAAAAAGCCATTTTAATTGGTAAAGACCCCTACCAAGCAGAGCAATATCACCATACTAAGAAAAATCACTTAGACATCATTTCAGACAATTCTTCTATTCCGGATGCAGAAGATCCGGCCGCTGAAAGTCTAAATCAAAACCGGGGTGAGGCAGATATCCAGTTACAAATCCCTGGTCCTATCTCTATCCCCATTCCAAATTTTATCCATTAAAGCAGTTTTTCTTCCGAAATGTCATCATCTGATTCTATCACTTTAGTTTGTCCTACTTGCTCAAACCAATTCTCTATTCCATCAGAATACTTGGGGAAAAAAGTACAGTGCCCCATTTGTGAATCTGTCATCACAGCCCAACTGCCGGAATCACAAAAAAAAGAAGCTTCCCCTCATGCTCGAAGTATTGCCGCCGAATCTACGACTAACCCCAAAAAACGATTCGACGTCCGTACCTTGCCCAAACGAAAAAATCAAACTGAAGGAGAAGAAAATCAAAACACGCAGGATACTCCACAAACAACAAAGATTCGCAAACAAAGAGAAAATTCCGACATCCCACTCTACGTCCCCAAAACAAACAAAACGGAACTTTCTCACGATGCAGTTGAACTTCTGTATAATACCCGGCCTGTGGTTGAAAAAAATAGTCATTGGGTTAGCTGGTTAATTGCTATTGGGATTATTCTTTCTTTGTTATCGGTTTTTATTTTTACAAGTGCCAAAGAGTTAGCTAACCAAGACATCAAGGTTATTTGCATTTCTGATCGATTTATTGACAGAGAGGCAGAAAGTGTTTCTGAAATAGAAAAAGACCTTATTGCCGAACTGGAACGACGTGCAAAACAATATAACCTCTCTGAACTTACCAGACGCCAAGCAGATAGAGAAGTTTCTTATATTTCTCAGAAAATTAATACAGCTCTGAACCAACTAGGGCTATTCCTCATGGCATCTACCGACCATGAACGCCTTAAATATATCATTCCGGTTAATCAAATTGAAGAAAAACTAAAACATTGGAGTTCAAAAAATAAATACCCCAATCATTTGCCCTTAGAAACCGGAAAAACCCACCTAACGGGAAATTTGTTGCAGGTTAAATTACTCATGGACGACAACAAAAACCGTACAGCTGTTTTTCTCTTTGACGAAGTTCAACAAAAATGGCTTTTAGACTGGGAAGCATGGGTGGGATATTCTGACATGGATGCAACTGAATTACTAAACAATAAGCCCACTTCCCCAACTCCAGTACGAGTTTTTCTTAGCATTAATGATATATACAAGGCACCATTCTTTGAAGAAGCCTCTGAAAAATCATACAAAAAGTCAGCATACCTAAGTTACACTCTTACCTTCCCGGATGGGAAAGAGCTCAATGCTTATGTTGACCGATATCAGCCCATGGCATTAGATTTACTGAAAAAACTAAGCGGAGGCTCTATTAATGCCGTATTAAAAATTTCATTCCCAGAGGGATATCCTGATTGTAATAGCGTCATTATTAACGACATTATCCGCACAGGCTGGATGTGTGACAAAACATATCCCCTATTCCAAAAAGTTTCATCAAATTAATCTCTTACCATGAATGCGAAGACTCTGGCTTTTACAAAAGATAAAGCGTTACAAATTAATTTAGAAAAGTCCATCTACGGGACATTTGCCGAGATTGGGGCTGGTCAAGAAACAGCTAACTGGTTTTTCCGTGCTTCCGGAGCCGCAGGAACTGTAGCAAAAACTGTTTCTGCATACGACATGACCATGAGCGATTCTTTCTATGGTGACGTGAATCGCTATGTGTCTGAAGACCGCCTAAAAAATATGCTCGAATATGAATTTGAGCAACTCGTCAAACACCTAGGCCCAACTCGTGGTGAAAATACCAGATTTTTTGCCTTCTGTAATACTGTAAAAGTAAAAGGCTACCGCGACAATGGGCCATGGCATGGCTGGATTGGGGTTCGCTTCCAACTTAAACCAGGAGCCGCTCCATCTGATCTCATCATTCACGTTCGCCTAAATGATCCGGACCACTCTAGCCAAATGCACGACCTTGGCATTCTCGGGGTAAATATTTTACATTCTTTATTCTTCAAAAGAGACCATTTGACAGATTTTATTGATTCTCTCGTCGATAATTTAGACCCTAATTTGGTAGAAATTGATGTTGTTCGATTTGAGGGGCATGGTTTTTCTATGGTTGACAACCGCTTATTTGCTCTTCAATTGGTGCAGTCTGGCCTAACCCCTGCTACTCTTTTCCTGGCAGATGGGCAAGTGGCTCAAGCCGCCGATGCTTTGTATAAGCGCCCCATTGTACTCATGCGTGGTAGTTTCAACCCCGTATGTAACCTGCACATGGAAGTCATGTCTCAGGTAAGAAAAACCTTCCTCAATCGGTTAGAAGAAAGTCAAGCCGCTCGCTGTTTAGAAATCTGCGAAATTTCTATGAATAACCTACTTCGTGAAGGCGACGTAGACCACCTTGAATTCTTAGACCGCGCAGATAGCCTTAAAGCTTTAGGAAAAAATGTTTTAATAACCAAAAGCCCTCGGTTCGATAATCTTTCCGGCTTATTGTCTCGCTATACGAAAGAGCCTATTGCTATCGCTCTTTCCATTGGATTACTCAATGAGTTATTCAAAGAAAAATGGACTAAAGACATTCCGGGCGGTATCCTCGAATCTTTTGGTAAAACTTTCCAGAATAAAACTCGCCTTTACGTCTCACCTTGGTTAAATAGAAAATCCGGTGAGTTTGTGACAGCTCGTACGTTTAGAGCCCCCGAACAATTTACTCATTTATATCAACATTTCCTCGCCAACGAACTTGTGGTAGATGTACCATTCTTTAATGAATTTCTACTCCGCCACACGCCGCGTGACATCCAACGCATGATTTCAGCAGACGATGATACATGGAAGTCTCTCGTACCGGAGGAAGCACATCGTTCTGCATTACATTTTAAGTAATAAAAATCTGTATTTTTGAATCATAACGGCTAATTCTATTCTACCAACATAGATTGTCTTTTTGTCAGTGATTTTTTCTAAAACATCAAACACTGACAAATGACTAAAAAACTTAAGGGAACTTAACAAGATAAGCTTGCAAAACAAATAAAAATCCACTAAACTCTCTGAGTTACGTTTTTATCATGAATACCATTATTATCGGCTCCCAATGGGGCGACGAAGGCAAAGGCAAAATGATTGACTTCCTAACGGAAACCGCAGACGTTGTCGCTCGTGGTCAGGGTGGCAATAATGCCGGTCATACCGTTATTGCAAATGGACAGAAGTATATTTTGCACCTCGTTCCCTCCGGTATCCTTTGGCCGGGCAAACTTTGTGTTATTGGTAATGGTGTGGTTCTCGACCCTATCGGCTTAGTTGATGAAATTAATCAACTCAAGGCTCAAGGGGTGACCATTACTAGCGAAAATCTTCTTATCTCTGACCGTGCTCACGTTGTATTACCACTTCACAAAGAAATGGATGCAGCTCAAGAAACAGCTCTGGGCAAAAAAGCCATTGGCACTACCAAACGTGGCATTGGTCCTACTTACGCAGATAAAGCACGCCGCATCGGCATCCGTATGGCCGATATGAGAAAGCCGGAGATTTTTGAAGAAACTCTTCGTAATCGCATCAAAATGGCCAATGTTGAGTTTGAACGCATGGGCTTACCCACGATGGATGAAGACCAAATGGTGGCTGATGTTTGTGCCGCTGCTGATGTTCTTCGCCCTCACATCGCCAATACCATTCCTGTGATGAACAAAGCTCTTAAGGAAGGTAAGAGCATTCTTTTCGAAGGGGCTCAAGGTGCTTACTTAGACGTTGATTTTGGTACTTATCCATTCGTCACCTCATCAAACACCTCCTCTGCAGGTGCTTGCACCGGCACAGGCGTTCCGCCTCATAAGATTGACCGCATCATCGGTGTTTGCAAGGCTTACACCACACGTGTAGGTGCAGGGCCATTCGTCACCGAAGACGACGAAATCTCTGACCACTTACATAGCATGGGTCGCGAATTCGGTGCTACTACAGGACGTGCTCGTCGCTGTGGCTGGGCAGACGGCGTGCTGTTACGCTTCTCTGCTATGTTCAATGGCTTCGACGAAATGGCTATGACCAACCTCGATGGCTATGATAAATGTGCAGAAATCAAAATCTGCACCGCTTATGAACTCGACGGTGAAATGCTCGAATACCCACCGGCCACCGTTGCCGAATGGGAACGATGCAAGCCGGTTTACGAAACCATGCCCGGTTGGTTAACAGATATTTCCGGTTGTCGCTCATGGGAAGAAATCCCGGAAAATGCTCAAAAGTTCGTTAAACGCATGAGCGAACTCATCGGTTGCCCGGTTTCAACAGTTGGTGTTGGTCCCGACCGTGAGCAAACTATTGCCGTTAAATAAATTATTTATCCATTCCTTTTACAAAAGCCATGCGGATTTTTTCCGTGTGGCTTTTTTTATACTTTTTATTTCGTCTCCACACTTTCCAAAAATAAAAAAGGCTATCCCCATATGAGGATAGCCCTAAATTTAACTCGTTAAGAAAGTAGAATTTCTCAACTTTTCAGCCTTACCTTACTTAAAGAAGGTAAAAGACAAAGGCATCTGGTATTCGTAGTTACCCTTAGATACTCTAACAATGTTGATAATGGTGAATACCAACCATGCAATAGCAAGAGGAATAGCTATTATTATACTGATAAAAACCCCAATGAATGGCAAAAGAAAATTAATAACAGTCAATACTGCTAAACATACATACAGATAAATTGCCCAAGAAATCTGCCCATTAAGGACCTTCTTCCCGGCCAACATCACTTCAGGCTCATTATCTTTCCAAATATACCACAAAATAAGGGGAATAATTGCCTCCCATGGCAATAAACTCCATGAGAAGAGGATACCAACCAAAGGACTAGCGGCCAATAAAGTTGCATGACTGTTGCTTGGCTTCAAGCCATCGTTATTTTCTTCTTCCAAAAATTGATTTTCTTCCATACGTGCGAAAGAAAGTAGCAAAACTTATGAAAAATTCAACCCTAAAAAGAGCAATTTATTCATTAATTGATATTAAAGCCACAGTTTCCCTTCTATAAATACGTATCACAGTTCTCGTTAACAGCACAGCGGCTACGGTAAGCCCAATAATAAAACCAATCCAAATCCCCTCTGCTCCCATAGGCGGAACGAACCAATCTAATCTGGCACAAATATAACAAATTGGAAAACCTACAATCCAATAGGAAATAAACGTATGTAACGAAATAGAAGATGTCTCTCTAAAACCGCGAAGCACCCCTGCAGACATTACCTGTATGCAATCAGATACCTGATACACAGCAGCATAAATAAGAAGAACAGATGCCGCAGAAACAATGACAGGGGAATCATTATAGAGACACACAATGTCATCTCTAAACACCAAAATACTAATAATAGAGCACATACATATCATCATAGCCAATGTATACGATGAGCGAATTGCTATTCGCAAACCACTCAAATCTTTATTCCCATGATAGTAAGCAACGCGTATAGATGCGGCCAAACTCATGGATAACGGAAACATAAACAATAAGCCCCCAACATTCCCTGCTATTTGATGACTAGCCACAGGAACATCCCCCAGCGGAGCCAATATCAAAGTAGCACAGCAAAACAACAACACTTCACAAAACTGAGAAACACCCAACGGAATTCCCAAACGGATAAGTTGAGAAATCACAGAAGAAGTAGGCTTTCGCCACGCAAGTATGTGTTTGCGATATGGTTTATGCTTGGGATTACTGTAAACCAACCAAAGCATAAATGAAAATTCAATACATAAAATCACGGCAGTCGCTGCACCGCAACCGGCTCCGCCCATAGCAGGAAGTCCGCAATACCCAAACACAAACAAAAAATTCAGCGGAATATTTAATAGTAAACCTACTATACCCACATACATCGCCGGGCGAGTCATGTTTGAACCTTCATTAAGCCCTTTAAGAGCCACAAAACCTAAATTTGCCGGAATCCCCCACATCACGTAAAACATATATTCTGAAGCAATATGACACATAGTCACATCATCAGAAAGAAAACCAAATACGTTCCTTAGGAAATAGATTATAGGCATAACGATGATACTCAAAATAATCGCCACCCACAATGCTTGATTGGCCATAAATCCCACACGGCTCATCGATTGCTTACCATTCAAATTGGCAATAACCGGTCCTAATATCATCAAAACTCCGCACGCAAACAATAGCACTGGCAAATATACCGATGACCCAAGAGCTACTGCCGCCATATCTTTTACCCCAGCCTTCCCTGCCACAATCGAGTCTACACAGCCCATACCCACCATACATAAATTCACTACCAACACTGGTAAAGCCAGTGCTACTAATTTACGCATTTCAGATTTATTTATAATTTGGCTAATCTGCATAGAATATCCCTTCGGGGAAAAAAGTTGAGACTAGAGCACATTCAACGGCCCTAGTCCCAACAAAATTGCAAACAAATTTGCTTATCTATTTAGAACCACTGAGGCACACTCAGAGGCTACACTCAAGAAAGCAGCGGCCACCGGATTGGATTCCGGGTCATCTAATGCTACCGGTCTGCCTTCATCACCACCGGTTCGAGTAGCAATGTCTAGCGGGATTTTACCTAATAATGGCACACCCAGTTTAGCGGCTTCACGCTCGCCACCACCCTCTCCAAAGATATGGTAAATCTTACCATCAGATGGGCATTGGAAATAGCTCATATTTTCAATAATCCCAAGGATTGGCGTTTCCACACGTTCAAACAAACCTATAGCTTTTCGGGCATCGATGAGGGCAACTTCCTGCGGAGTAGTCACCACAACTACACCATCTAGTTCAGCTGTCTGAACGATAGTGAGCTGAATGTCACCGGTACCCGGAGGTAAGTCCAATATAAGGAAGTCAACATCACCCCACTCCACATTGCGTAAAAATTGCTGAACATAGCGAGTAGCTAAAGGACCACGAACGGCCACAGGGGAAGCTTCGTCAATCATCAAGCCCATAGAGAGTAACTTCACGCCATGAGCAGTCACCGGTAAAAATTCATCATTGTCATTAGCACTTGGGCTTTCCTTTGTACCAAACATCAATGACATTGACGGTCCATAAATATCTAAGTCGACCAAGCCAACGGAATACCCCAGCTTAGTCAATGCAACAGCCAAGTTTGCAGACACGGTTGATTTACCTACGCCGCCTTTACCGGAGGCTACGGCAATAACGTGCTTTGCACCAGGTACAGATGACTTCCATGAGCTAGGATCGTCATTAATACCTTTCTTCGCTTCCGGGGCTTTGTGCTCCACATTAACGTCGCAGTGTTTCACACCGGGAATGTGCTTCATTACCCCGTGTACACCTTCAAATATGTAACGCGGAATGTCTGCGTTTTTACTTTCAATCAGCAAATCAATAGTGACGTTGTTTTTCTCATCAATATCAATTTTTTTCACCAACCCAAAGGAAACAATGTCGCGACTGAAACCAGGGTATTTCACCGTGGTCAAAGCGGCACGTATCAACTCCGGGGTTAATTCCTGAGTATTGCTCGTTTCTTCTGTTGTCATCGTTGTAATTTAGTAAAACTTTGTTACTTATTTTCCGGCCTTACATCTACCAACCATGTTTTAGCTCGCTAAACATCACGTACTAACAGTTATATACGTAAATTCAGCAACAAAAACACCCGAGTTAGCATTACTTCTAACTCGGTTGGAAATGTAAAAGCAAAAAGTAGCTTTATTCGCCCTGTTGCTTCAAGGTTTCGCGGATGTCTTCTAGAGCGGCAATAAAGTCATCTAGAATCTCAGCAGGAACCATGATGCGGTCACGGTTTGAGCTTACCTTTTCTGTAATTCGTACCACCTTGCCACGTGCATTCTGCTTGAGATCAAGAAAGAATGTCTTACGGTCAGCAATGATTTTCTCTGTGCAAATGATATCGTCCTCCACGGCTTTTCTTCCTCTGGTTTGATATTAGGCACTTAAGTTACGATTTTCCCGCCCTCAGGGCAAGCTTTTTCTAATGAATCCGTGAATTTTTTACCAAATGAAGCATAAGCTAAATCATTACCGAAGAAGAAAACAACACACCACAGCAATAATCCCCACTACTGTACATACCACATCTACAACACACCATAAAATTGGCACTCGCTTCCCCCGACCAAGAACAAAACACAAAACTGCTTTACGGAAAAATTCAAATAGGGCAATCCCCGAGGCCAGCATCAAATACCCGGGCAATGCTTCCCCATAAACCAGCAATCTATAAAAATACGTGGTTGTTCCACAAAATGGACAGGGTTTATGAAAATGAGCCTGATAAGTGCAGTGCCAAAAATCCGGAAAAAGCTCCCTCATATATGGCACAATCAAAGGGAACAAAAAACCATAAACCAGCATACACAATAAGACAAGCTGGTAGGTAAAAAAATCTTTCTGCTCCTTTGCTATCATATCAAAAATAAAAGAGGGAAGCATTTTCACGCTTCCCCCCCTTAAAAAGCCAAATATCCGGCTTACTGTTGGTTTTCGAGAGCCTTAACTTCTTCCAATTGCTTATTCATGTCAGCTTCCATCTGCTGAACAGCCTTGTCTGCTTCAGCCTTAATTTGCTGAACACCTTCTTCAACAGCAGAAGCTGCTACAGAAGTCATCACATAAGCAACAATCAAAGAAATAACGCCTAAGATTATACCTGTTACAGGCATACCTTTTGATTCTTGCTTCTTGGATTTTGAAATAGCATCAATAATACCCAAGATAATACCAATCCCTGCAGGAATAATTGCAATAAGGCCAACACAAGGCACAAAGGAAGCAATCAATGCGAGGATACCTAAAACGAGAGATGCAACACCCATGTTTATCTTTCTTTTATGTTATTAATTAGTTGTGCAATTCAAATTAAAAGTAAATCAAATTGCACAGAGGGCAGTAAACCATATCTCTCCATAAAAGTCAATACTATAAAGAACAGGCCCTAATACCGAACACCACGCAACTTATCGGCAGAAGCTCTGCCATAGGCAGTACGCGGGTATTTATCTACGGCTTCTTCCCAAAGCTCTATGGCCTTTCCCTGATTATTAAGGCGATTTATGTAGATATTAGCCATTTTGTAAAGAAATAAAGCTCTATCCTCTTTCCGCCAGCGACGACAGTTAGCCCCCTGCTCTAGTAGCATAACAGCATCATGAGGGCGTTGTAAATCAAGCAGCATATTTGACTCCATTATCCACGCACGAATTAAATTTGTATTATTCTCTCTAAAATCCGTATACACCTTTAAAGCCCCCTGTGCATCGCCACGCCTAAAAATTTCCTGAGCTTTTTCAAACACCTTCTCTTCTGCCCCCACATTCCCGGCAAGCACCGTCTGCGTAAAAGCATTCCCTAAATTAGGAATAACGTACTTTACTACCAGAACAATCTCTATCACCATCACCGGTATAATCAAACCCAGTGCCGTAAGTGGCTCTAATTCAAAATACGACACAACAAAACCATAAATACCAAATGGCATTAAACCATACAAGATGGCCGTGGTCGTTTTTTTTGCTGTTTTATAAATATCCTTGAGCATTTTTACATAAGAAAAAGCCTGCCCCATAGATAAATCAACTACAAGGCAGGCTATTGACGTTATCTTATCAACTAATAAGCATCTTAGAACTGATAGCTAGCTTCTACACCAACGCGAAGCACACTATCAGCAGAAATAGACCCACCGGCATAGCGGCGAATTTCAGAACGATTGTTTCCACCCCAGTTCAACTGAACAAATGGACTAATACGAAAACCACGGCTCTCATCAACACCGGAAATGCGAATAGGTGCGGCCAACTTAACATTGAACTGGTCAAAACCATTGACACTGCTCCCCCAATAACTGCATGAATATGCTGTGCCGGCACTTAATTCTAAATCAATGCGGTCATGAAACACGCCGGTCCAGCGTTTACCTGCATTAAGGTCAAAACGCCACCCCTGCATTCCATAAAAACCATATTGAACATCAAAAGTACCAAAATAACCATGCCCCGGGTCATCATAGACAAGCCCGGCTGTAAAGGCTTGTGCAAATGAATGAGGAGCTTTCCCCATGTGCTTACTCATTTCACCGGGCAAACCACCGTAATTAAACTCATAACCACCGCGGAAAGATAAATTCGGGAGCAATTCTTTCAAAGCCTTCCATTCTACATTAAAGGCATTATTATCAGTTAGCTCACCATCACAAAAAGAGAGATATTCCAAACCAATCTGTTGCTTCCAATCAGAAATCAACTTGGTTTCTAATTCACCACCGAATGTAAATACACCGCTGTGATTTAAAAACGGAGCAGCCACTATGTCTTTGTATGCATAGCGAGAATCATAGCCTACGCTCAATTTTGCTTTTACTTCGTTATTGTACGAACTAGCCGGTTCCGGTTCCATTGGTGGCATGGAATCACCGTAATTATAACCATCATAGGATGAGTCAGCCACAGCAGACATTGTAGCTACACCCACTGCAACTGCTAATAGAGATTTCGTTCTCATAGTAAACTTATCTTAACAATTTTTTATACGCACAGCAAGCAGAATTTATGCTATCAGCTAATTTATAATTAAACTCAAGTGAACAAACTACAGTCTTGCAAAACACCCCTAAAACCTGCTACACTAAGCGAAGCGTAATACTGTATAAAGATATGCCTGTGTTTGGTGCTTCATCCCTATCTACATCCGGAAATTTTATCATTTGTAACAAGCTTTCACTAAAAGCATTACAAATGCTCGAGGACACACTCAAAAAAGACAACATCACCTATTTAGCAGAAGCCAACACAGCTCTAGATAGTGCTATCATCTCCTATCTGGAATCATCCCCCTCAGATGGGATTATCTTTAATGCCGGCAGAGATGATTTAAATGCCCTTAGAGAAACAATTACAAACAAACTACAAGCTGGCAAAAATGTGGTCTTTCTTCCCGGGAAAGTTCCACACATCAAAGGAGCAATCGGGCACATTGCCCCACGAGTCATGCGTACATTAGCCGGCTTACACATTTCTCCCATACCGGTTCATGTAGGCTTTTACTCTAATTCTGTTATTGATGCAGAGCTAGATAATGACAAATCCGGAGATATTCAAATTCACATACTACCCAAACTCACCCCCGGCCCGGAGATGCCGGCACGCTTAACCGCCGCATGGCTAGAATGCTCTGCTCAGAATTTTTCCACTCTTCCGCAATTACATGACTCACTAGCGCTAAGACTTTTCCGAAGCCTCAAGCAACACTCCGAATGCCGCATTATAGATGGGATTGATGATACAAACATCACATTCGGACAAATGCTAGTATTATCAATTTCCTTTGCTCTGAGGTTGAAAAAACTCACCAACAGTCGACGAATTGGCATCATTTTACCCCCAGGAAAGGGAGCAACGATGGCCAACATTGCCTGTCTCTTTGCCGGCAAAACTCCCGTCAATTTCAATTATACCACCTCTGAAGCAGCATTTAGAAGCTCTATCAGACAAGCAGATGTATCTCTATTCATTACAGCAGATACATTTATGAGAAAGCTTCAGTCATTTCCCTGGCCTCCTAAACGCGACTTGTTACTTTTAGAAACTGAGTTTCCGATTATCCGCAAAAAAGCGAGAAATATTGGGATATGGATGAAGTTCTTCGGGAGCAGAAGATACGAAAGACAACTACGCTTAAACGACATTTCAGGCAATGACGAAGCCGTGCTTATGTTTACTTCCGGTTCCTCAGGAGAACCCAAAGGGGCGGCTTTAACCAATCATAATATTTTATCAAATATTGCCCAATGTTCGTCTCGTATTACAATTGAGCCACATCATCGCTTCTTGTCCAGTCTACCTGTTTTTCACTGTTTTGGTATCACGATTGGGTTATTCTACCCGCTCCTGTCAGGGAATGACATGGTAACTTACCCAAGTCCCCTAGAAGCCAAGCGTTTAGGAACTCTTACAAAAAATTACAAGTGTAGCCTAATTGTAACCACACCTACATTTTTACGAAGCTTCATTAAGCGATGCGAAGCAGACACTTTTGAATCAGTCAAATACCTCATCGTTGGTGCAGAAAAATTACCGCAGGAAATAGCTAAAGCTTTCTACGATAAATTTAGCATCATGCCTCTTGAAGGCTATGGCCTAACCGAAGCCTCTCCCGTCTGTGCCGTTAATCTTCCCTCTCCTATACCTGCTAGCGATACCGGGGATTACATCCCATCTCACCGACCGGGAACCGTGGGGGCATTGCTTCCGGGGATTGCCGTACGAATTACAGACCCGCATACAGGCACACCCATTCCTATCAATCATACGGGTATGATTTGGTTAAAAGGGCCCAATATATTCCACGGATATTTAGGAAATACTCGTATCAATAACGAAATTTTTGTGGATGGTTGGTTAAAAACAGGAGACATCGGCTCGGCAGATGAATTTGGCTTCTTAAAAATTGAAGGTCGCTTAGCCAGATTCTCTAAGATAGGTGGCGAAATGGTTCCTCATGAAGCCCTAGAACACGCCATTATGAAAATATGGGGTCTAGACCCCGGTGCAGAACACCGCTCTATCGCTGTAGTCACCATTCCGGATTCGGTAAAGGGTGAAGCTATTGCTCTTCTAACCACAGAAATTAACTCCTATTTCAACCAGGCTCTGACTCGTCTTAGAAATGACCTTTCATCCATGAAATTACCCCCACTATGGTGCCCCAGAGAAATCATTCCGGTAGAACGCATCCCGGAACTCCCCTCAGGGAAGCTAGACCTTAAGCAATGCAAAATGCTTGCTTATGAGGCTCTTGGATTACCATTAGAAGATTAACGCCCACTTACAGTCACTATGCTCTTTGATAAAGACTTAAGCACTTCTACAAATACACGCCCTATCAGCGTCAAAGAGCTTGTCTATAAAATGAAAGACGCTATCAGCGTCTCTATAGGTACACTGTGGGTTGAGGGTGAACTTAGTAATGTTAAATACGCCACAAGCGGACATATCTACTTTACTCTAAAAGAACAAGGTGCGGAAATCTTCTGTGCATTTTTCAAAAATGCCGCATTATCATGTCCTTTCCGATTAGAAGAAGGCATGAAAGTTCACGTTCTAGGCACGGCTACTGTCTACCCGGAACGAGGGCAATTACAACTTGTCATTAAGCAAGCCAAAAAAGCCGGACAAGGTGACTTACAGGCTCAATTTCTGGCACTTAAAGAAAAGCTACAAAAAGAAGGGTTATTTGATACATCTCACAAACGCAGCATTCCGAAATTTCCGAAAGCCATTGGCATAGTCACCTCATCTACCGGGGCAGTTATCCAGGACATTCGTCATGTACTCGAAAGGCGAGCCCCATGGATTAAGGCCTATTTACTTCCGGTGCGAGTACAGGGCATGGGAGCAGAAAAAGAAATAGCAGATGCCATAAACGCATGGTCTAATGCACCAAAAAACGGACTTCCACTCGTAGATTTAATCATCGTGGGGCGTGGTGGTGGTTCCATTGAAGATTTATGGAACTTCAATGAAGAAATAGTAGCCAGAGCCATTTACCATTGCTCCATTCCGGTTATTTCTGCCGTAGGCCACGAAACTGATTTCACGATTGCGGATTTTGTGGCGGATTTACGTGCTCCCACACCAACTGCCGCAGCTGAATTAGCGACCCCCGATGGTCCTGAACTCCACAATAAACTCTCTCGTCAGGCTCAAATCCTAAAAAATCACCTTGATTATATTTATCGTCAGGCTCAACTTAAACTCTCGTTTTTTGAACGAAGTAAGCTATGCCATGTTGAAGAAATCCTAGCACCATTCTATCAGAATCTGGATTGGTACGAAGAAGCCCTAAAAACAAAAGTCGACTTCTCTATCCAACAAAGAAAAGACAAGCTAACCAAACTGGCTCATCAATTAGAATTGAGACATCCGTCTCAACTTAACCAAGCCAGAAAACAGCTCCTCGATAAATTAGAAGCTCAGTTTACCTACTCGGCTCAAAATCGCTTGCAGTTTCTAAAAAATGAATTACAACTCTTACAAACTCGCTTAGCCGCCCACGACCCCAAACATACTCTAAAACGTGGCTATGCCATTTTGAAAACACAAGACAACAAACTGCTTCGCTCTGTTAAAAATCTTCAATCCGGTCAGGAAGTATCTATTCATCTGGCAGATGGTTCTGCCAAAGCAAGCATCAAATAACAAAAAAAGGAACCACCTTTTTCGGCAGTTCCTTTTAATTATTGTCTGGAGAATAAAGACTATTTCTTTGGCAAATAGCTATTTACCACATTAGCGGCACGCTCACGCACAGCGGCAATTCGCTTATGAAGCTCCATCTTATAGGCTTCCATATCGCGAATAGGAGCTTGAGCCACACCGGAAATCATAGCAGCTTGAGCCACAGCAGGGCATTCCCATTCGATAATACGAGGGTCAATAGGCTTCGGAATGACGTAATCAATACCGAAACTCAAAGGTTCACCACCATACATATCACAAACTTCCTGCGGCACGGGTTCCTTTGCCAAATCTGCTAATGCACGGGCAGCAGCTATCTTCATCTGCTCGTTAATAACAGTGGCTCGTACGTCTAGAGCGGCACGGAAAATAAACGGGAAGCAGGAAACATTATTTACCTGATTAGGCCAGTCAGAACGACCGGACCCCATGATGCAGTCCGGACGTGCCTTTTTGGCATCATAATAGGTAATTTCCGGGTCCGGGTTGGCACAAGCAAAAATAATCGGATTGGGAGCCATAAGCTTCACCAAATCCTGTGTGAGTAACCCCTTGGTAGAAAGGCCCAAAAATACATCTGCATCTGTAAGAGCTTCAGATAAGGTACAATCCTCAGATTGAGCAAATTGTGCCTTCATAGCATTGGTGTCAATACGACCGGTATGAATAAGCCCCTTTGAGTCAAACATATAGATGTTTTCGCGACGCACACCAAGAGTCATATAAAACTTAGCACATGAAATACCGGCGGCACCGGCACCAACCACCACCACTTTCATTTCCTCTAACTTACGATTAGTAAGCTCAGCGGCATTTAACAAAGCCGCACCGGAAATAACAGCAGTACCATGTTGGTCATCATGGAACACCGGAATGTTCATCTCTTCTCGCAAACGAGCCTCGACCATAAAGCACTCAGGTGCTTTAATGTCTTCAAGGTTAATAGCACCAAAGGTTGGTTCCAGGGTTTTAATAACATCAATAAGTTTTTCCGGTTCTTTAACATTTAGCTCAATATCAAAAACATCAACATCAGCAAAAATCTTAAACAACAAACCCTTACCTTCCATTACCGGCTTTGCGGCATCCGGACCAATATTCCCAAGCCCTAAAACAGCTGTACCATTCGTGATTACACCTACTAAATTTGAACGACCTGTGTACAAGGCACTTTGTGATGGGTCCTCTTGAATTCGCAAGCATGGTTCTGCAACACCAGGAGAATAGGCCAATGTCAAATCTCGTTGTGATGAGGCTGATTTACATGGCAAGGTTTCCATCTTCCCGGGACGAGGCTGGGAATGATACTGGAGTGCATCTAATCTAATATCGGAACTCATAATTTCTTTCTAGAAAAAATCAGGACGAATTCAACCACACCCCCCATGTGCTTTCAATGAAATAAAAAGTAAATCGTGTCACGCAAATGACCAACCAAAGCAAAAAAAATACTCTCTCAAGAAGGACTCTTATATGAAAATTAACTTGCCTAAATCGGGAGTTTTGCTAGTCTTGTAGTATCAATTAAATTGTGTCTTTTTATGTCTCTTACTCCTCCACTTCCAGCGGGTTTTCAGGTTAGTTCCTATAAAATCCAATCTCTCATACAAACAGATGCTAACTATCATCTCTATATAGCAAGAGACCAAGATGGAACTCCGGTTATCCTTAGAGAGTTTTGCCCGAACGACATGGCGGTAAGAGACCCAGAAGTGGGGAAATTACGCTACAATACAGATGTCATCGACGTTGAAAATGACCTTTTACCTAGAAAAAGAGAATTTGAAAAATCATATAAAATCAACAGCATACTTGAATTCGCTGACTTAGGTACAGTCTATTTCGTCTACCCTCAAAACATCTCATCTCCCCCCCAATCCCCCCCTACTGACCCCATCGCCCCCCCTACAAATGATACTCAATATAC
>JAUNER010000030.1 GCA_030525455.1 Akkermansia sp.
CATCGGGCAACCTTTCTGAGGGCCGCGTGGACCTTGTTGACAACCATGCTTCGGTCCCTTAGGACCACCCATCATCGGGCAACCTTTCTGAGGGCCGCGTGGACCTTGCATACGTTTAGCTGCACGAGGGTGTTCTTTTGCCCATTCTTCGCGCATAGCTTTCTTTTCATCGTCAGAGAGCTTGCCGTCTGCGTCTTTATCGAATTTTTTCAAAACTTCAGCCTTTTTGGCTTCCATTTTTTTCTTCATTTCTTCGATTTTTTTGGCTTGCTCGGGATGATTTTTGAGCCATTCTTCGTGCATGGCTTTCTTTTCATCGTCAGAGAGTTTGCCATCGCTGTCCTTATCATATTTTTTCATGAACTCGCTTTTGCGAGCTTCATGTTTTTTCTTAAGGTCTTCTTTCAGGACAGTCATTTCAGCTTCGGAAAGCTTATTATCTTTATCAGCATCATATTTTTCCATGATGGCTTGCTGCCCTAAGAGCATCATGCCTGGGTTAATTTGGTGCTGAGCATTGCGGTGTCCTCTACGTGGCTTGTTAGCCTTTTTAGAGAAGCAAACACATGGGTTTTCGCACTTACAAGCAGCAGGAGCGGCCTTGGGAGCCTCTGCCGGAGCTGGGCTGACCTCCTGCCCGAAAACGGAACAAGTAGCGACAGCCATAGCCAATAAGAGGTGTTTAGTCATATCAGTGTTATGTTTGTGTGGTTAATAAGAGTTAGAGAAGATTTCCGGCTCTCTCTCGTGTGAGAGGCTCGTCCCTCCGTTCATTAGGTTATACAAATGAGTGAAAAAAAAGTTTCAAAAAATTAGGGAATAATTTTGTCAGATACAAAAATGGGTATACGCATAAAGCGTATACCCATTGGGATGAAATATTTGTGATGTTTGGTATTATTGAATAGGAGCCATAAAAAGTGGCAGAATACCAGCCATGACGATAGCAATGGTCAGTATGGTCAAGACAACTCCGGTGACAGCAGGAACCTTAATAGCAACGGCATCGTCACTTGGTTGTTCCCAATACATCGCACGAATGACCTTAAAGTAGTAATAGAACCCGGCACCTGCACAAATAATCATGATTGGCAGTAACCATGCTTCAAAAAGTCCTGTTTCAATAACGTGAATGAAAGAGAACATTTTTGCGAAGAAACCGGCTGTAAGTGGTACACCT
The DNA here is from genome assembly GCA_030525455.1 of Akkermansia sp. Lineage (GTDB taxonomy): Bacteria > Verrucomicrobiota > Verrucomicrobiia > Verrucomicrobiales > Akkermansiaceae > Akkermansia. The sequence continues at coordinate 1,181 of JAUNER010000030.1, forward strand.
GCCAATGAAGCAAACATAACGGTAATAGCAAGAGCTAAACGTGGATTTGTCTTGCCAAGCCCATTGAATGCTTCGATAGCTTCACTTCCCCTCTGTACGCGAATGAGTGAAAGTGCAAAGAATGCCCCAAAGGTCATGAGCATATAAATAGCAAGGTAGTAGGGAGCATTCGGTGCCAGTGTGCCGTCAACTTTACCAATAAACAAGGGGAGAATGAAACCTGCTTGGGCAATAGATGAGTACCCCATGAGTCGCTTCAAGTTCGTTTGCGGAATAGCTCCAAGGTTACCGATCAGCAAGGTGGCCGCTGCCATAAGAGCTATGGTAAACTTCACAATGCAAACATCTGCAAATGGGGTTAGGATGATGGATAATAAAGCAAAACCTGCTACCTTCGATGCGACAGATAAAAAGCCCGTAACCGGAGTAGGAGCCCCTTGATAAACATCCGGAATCCAGAGTTGCATGGGGCATGCACCTACTTTAAAGGCTGTGCCAAGTAAAAGCATAGCGAGAGCAAAGTACATAGGTGCGGCTAATGAACCGGAAAGAATGCCGGAAATAACGGTAGAGTCGTAGGTGAAGCTTCCGGTAAGACCAAAGTACCAAGCTAAACCAAAAACAAGGAAGCCGGTGCTAACTGCTCCTAAAATGAGGTATTTGATACCAGCTTCAGTTGAGCCTAGGTTTCTGCGGAAATACCCCACCATCACGAATGAGCTGAGTGTAAGAACTTCCAAAGAAACAAATAATTCTACAAGGTTTTCTGCTTTGCATAGTGCGGTAATCCCTGTACAGGCAAGAAGTGGTAAAATATAGAACTCGCCAGTACCATCCTCAGATTTTGAATCATTAGAGGAAAGGTTGATGATAGAGCGATAATCTACGGCTAATAGCAATGTAATTGCTGTGGATACGAGTGCCAGAATAATGTAAATATTCTGGTATAAATCACTCATATAGAAACTAAGCATGGATAATGCACCAACGGCACCAATAAGCCCGAATATGTATTTGGGGGCTTTCTTGCAGAATGTTTCTGCAAGCAGTAGCAACATGGCTAAACCAGCTAGAATGAATTCCGGGATGTATGCTTCCATAGTGAAATAGGTGTGATTGGTTAAAACTTAGAATGTGAAGAACTGGAGAACCAATTGAGGACAAAAACCAAATACTACCAGTGTAAGTACAAGGAAGTAATTGGCGGCTCGTTCGTGAGGTGCTAGTTCCGTAGCATAATCAGATGCCTTAGATAAGTCGCCTTGGAAAATGTTGCGGTATGCTCGTAGCATGTAAACAGCTCCGATGACTAAGCCCCATAAGCAGCAAACTGTAGCAATTTGGACGGGACCAAAGCATGCTTTGCTACCTGCAAAACCGGAGAAGAATACCATAAATTCACCGGGGAAGTTTGCTAGACCCGGTAAGCCAACAGAGGCCATGCCGGCTAAACCAAATACAAAGGCCATACGAGGTAGCTTTGTTCCAAGCCCACCGAGGGAGTTGATTTCAAGTGTGCCGGTTTGTTTTTCAACTTGTCCGCAAAGAAGGAAAAGTAAAGCAATGCTTAACCCGTGTGCGAGCATTAGTAAAGCCCCACCTTTAATGGCCCAAGCATTCGCTTCAGGATTCCCTGCAGCAACAAGTGCAGCAAATGCAAGGAAGATATACCCCATGTGCATCACAGATGAGTTACCTAGCATGAGGTCTAAACGCTTCTGGTTCACTGTAACGTAACCCACAAAAATGACGTTACATACAAGGAGTACGAGCAGAATCTCGTTCCAGGGTAAAAAAGCACTATTGAGCATCGGTTGGAACATGAAAAGCCCATAAAGACCAAACTTTTTCAATACCCCAGCGTGCATCATAGCAACAGGTGTAGGTGCAGATGCATAGGCAGGTGCTGCCCATGAGTGGAATGGGAAGAGAGAAATTAATGTGCCAAAGCCTACGAGAAGTAAGCAACCGATAAGTTCTGCATTCTGGATTTGCTGACCGGATTTTACATAATCAGCAATGGATGAGAAACTGTAACCTGCTTGGCTACCTACCATCAAAAGTGCCGTCAAAAGAACCATGGAGGCAAGACCTAAGTAGAGTGTGACTCTCCAAGCTGTCGTGCGGCGGTCTCCTCTGCCATACAAACCAATCATCACAAAGGTAGGGATGAGGGCTAATTCGTGGAAAGCAAAGAAAGAAATGATGTTGTCTGAAAGAAATGCACCGGTCGCACCTGCTGAGATGAGGAGAGCAGAGTTGTACCATGAGGCTTCTGCTCCTTTAGGGGCATTGGTGCCCAAAACAGTTGCAAATGTAACTAGAATGGTGAGGAGTAACATAACCTTGGAAAGTGCATTGCCAAGGGTGAGTTGTAAATCCATACCATGGATTGATGACCAGCAGTCTGTACAACAGTCATAGCTAACCATTGCCCAGATACCAAGAGCCAAAGTAAGTGTGGCACTTAGTAGTGCTGTGGGGCGAGCCGGTGCTTTGCAGAGGCCAATGAGGACTGCCGCAATGAGTGGAATGAGAACAAGCCAAATAAGCATGGTGTGTGAGTGTGGTTAGTGGTTAGCAGGAATAGTAAACAATAAAGTAAATAACGAGGAGCATCCCAATGCCGAAGAGCACTGTGTAGGCTGTCATGTTGCCGGATTGAATGCGACGAAGTAGACAACCAACGAAGCCCACAAGACGAGCAATGCCACCGACAATCATGCCGGATATAATGAATTGATCTAGGAAGTCAATAATTGCGGCTAATACTCCTTGTACGCCACGAATGAGTACATTGTCGTAGAATCGATCAATGTAGAGACGATTTGCAAAGGCTTTGGAAATTGCATTTCCGCTAAGCTTGTCTGATGCAGGAGATCCTGCATAGAAAATGTAGGCAAGGATGATGCCTAGTACTAATGTGCCCATGGAAACGTAGAATGGTAAACTTAGATGGAACTCTGCGGCCTTGAAGTCATTGAATGGAACAAGGTCGGTGGCAATGAATCCATAGCCGGAAATGACGGCCAATACGGCAAGAATTGCCAAGGGAACCCACATATTTGAGCTAACTTCTTGGGCGTGCTCAGAACTATGACTGCGTTCTTTGCCAAAGAAGACAACGAAAATTACTCGCATCATGTAGAATGTTGTTAAGAGAGCAACACCGGCTCCAATCCAGAAAAAGATTGGGTTTTTGGCCAAGGCTGCATCGAGAATAGCTTCTTTGGAAAAGAAACCGGATGTGCCGGGAATGGCAATGAGTGCAGCTGTACCAAGCATGAAGGTGACGGATGTGATTTTCATGCGTTTGAATAGACCGCCCATTTTCCAGATGTCTTGCTCGTGGTGACAAGCAATGATAATGGCACCTGCTCCTAAGAAAAGAAGTGCTTTAAACCATGCGTGGGTGAATAAATGGAACATGGCGGCTTCTCCGGCAAGTAAGCCGAGTGCCATAACCATATACCCAAGTTGGGAAAGGGTGGAGTAGGCGAGTACTCGCTTGATGTCATCTTGCTGAGTGGCCATAAGTGCGGCAATGATAGCTGTGATAGCACCAATGGTAGCAATTACATCTGCTGAGAACTCAGGAAATGCGGCTTCTCCCAGTGAGAATTGAACTCGCACCATCATGTAAACACCGGCGGCAACCATTGTTGCGGCGTGGATGAGTGCAGACACCGGGGTAGGACCTTCCATGGCGTCCGGTAACCATACATGAAGCGGGAATTGGGCTGATTTACCAACGGCACCGCAGAATAAGCATAGGATGGTGAGGTTGATAAGGCATTCGCAGGTATTTGCCGGAATGCTCATAGCACTGAAATCAAGAGTATTTGTAAGTGCCCAAAGTAATAAAATGCCTAATAAGAAACCAAAGTCACCAACGCGGTTGGTAATAAAGGCCTTTTTAGCGGCATCTGCGGCACTTGCTTTGCTGTACCAGTGACCAATGAGTAAGTAGGAGGATAAACCTACTAATTCCCAGAAGATAAAGGTCATCGCAATGTTGCTTGCCATTACGATACCGGTCATGGAGAACATGAAGATGCTCAAGCATGCAAAGTAACGAGCCTTTGCTTCATCATCAGCCATGTAGCCCAAGGAGAATACATGAACGAGGAAGCCAATCCCTGTTACCACAAGCATCATGCGTGTGGAAAGGGAGTCGAGCATAAATCCGATGTTGATTGAAAAATTATCAGAAATTGTCAACCATGAGATGTTATCTGCACCGGATTTGTCAATAAGACCAATAGATAACACGAGCGTTACCAAGCAAGATAGTGTGGATGTTAATGCTGCCACATTTGGTCGCTTTGTGAGACAAAACCAGTTAAAGGCGGCTGTGGCCAGTGGTAGGAAGAGCAGCAGCCAGGCGTATTGAATGTCAATGTCAAACATAATTCTTTGATGGGGTTAGTGCTCTTAGTCGTGTAATACGTTTAGGTCTTTTGTGCTTACGGAGCGACGTGCTCTGTAAAGAGATACGATGAGAGCCAAACCAATGGCAACTTCTGCCGCTGCAATGGCTAAAATGAAGATGGATAGTGCTTGTCCGTCATAGTTTGGTAATCCGGCTATCCCCTGTGCTCGAGAGAATGCAATAAGTGATAGGTTGGCTGCACTAAGCATCATTTCTAAGCACATGAAAATGACGATGATGTCCCTGCGGACAATCACGCCTAGCAATCCAATGGAAAAGAGGATGCCCGATAGAATCAGATAATGAGTAAGAGGTATCATGATAGTGATTGTGAGTATGGGATTCTGTCTTTATTTGCCTGAGGGACGGCGGCTGAGAACGACTACCCCAATAGAGGCAACGAGCAAAGCCAACCCTGTAATGACGAGTGCACGATTATATTTGCTGTATAGAGTATTTCCGAGTAGAGCTGTGTCTGGGAATTCTCCGTTGTCAATTTCCTTTCGGATATTGCTGGTTTTGTCGAACTTGGCGGCAGATAATGCCGGGTCGATGGCTGGTAATTGAATAGCCGGACGAACAACATTACCAAATGCTGAACAAACGGTCTTTTCTGCGGTCTTTTCTGTAGTTTGACCAATTTGTAAATCATCCCATGCTTTTTCAGCATTTGCTAATGGGCAACCACATTGTTCCCCTGCACCGGGAAGTGTGAAAACAATGCCGGAAAGCTGACCAATAAATAAGGCGGCAATAAGTACCCCCAAGGCTACTGACCAGCGGTTCTTGAGAGGTGAGCTTTCTTCTTTCACGTTTAATAACATGATAATGAAAGCAAAAAGAACCATGATTGCACCGGAGTATACCAAAATTTGTAAGATGCCAAGGAAATGGGCTCCTAATCCAAACATGATGGCCGCTACTGCCCCGAAGGAAAGTGCCATCATCATGGCAGATGAAACCGGATTGCGTAAAAATACAACCATCAGAGAAAGCAGTACTGCTAATGCCCCGAAGATGTAAAACAGAATGTCACTTGCAAAAATGTCCATATATTTACAGTTGATTGTGGTTAATATGCGGGGTTATTTGTACTGGTTCCATTTATTAATGAGGCCTTTCTTTGTGCCACCTAATTCGTAAAGCTTAGCCTTGTTGTGAATGGCTTCTTCTTTATTCATGGGCGTTAGTAGGTAATCTTGGCTCATAAAGATTGCTTGTTCCGGACATGCTTCTTCACACATACCGCAGTAAATACAACGAAGCATATCAATTTGGAATTCTTTAGGAGCTTTTTCTACTTTATCCCAGCTTGAGCCTTCAGGGATTTCACCGGGAGTAATGGTGATTGCTCTGGCAGGACAAATAAATTCACAAAGCTGGCAAGAAACGCAACGTTCACGCCCATCTTCGCCTTTTACGAGGGTAGGATAACCGCGGTAATACTCGGGGAGGTGGTCATCCCAACGAGTTTCCGGGTATTGCATGGTAACACCAATTTGGGTGCCGGCCATGTCTTTTTTGTTGCGAGATTTGCCGAGTAGGGCAAGGATTAAGTGTTTCAGAGTGAGCCAAAGCCCGCCTAAAACGGATTTCAGATAAAACCGTTCCCCAATGGAGAGTTTCGGTCTTTTTACTGTTTTGAAAGCCATAAGTTAAAATTGGTAAGTGGGTTGATTATTTAACGAAATACAGAATTGCTGCCGTGATGAAGATGTTGATGACGGCAAGTTCAAAGAATACCAGCCAACCTAATTTCATCACTTGGTCGTAACGGAATCGTGGAAGGGTCCATCGTACCCAAACGAAGAAGAAGGCAAAGAAGAGTAATTTAAGAACGTAAACGATAAATTGGCAAAGAACGGCTACCCAGTTAGCGACATTTTCGTTTAACCAAGCATCAATGCCAAAGCCAATGGACCAGCCTCCTAAGAATAAGGTAATGACAAGGGCAGAGCCAACAATCATCGCAGCGTATTCACCCATGAAGAATTGAGCGAATTTCATAGATGAGTATTCCGTGTGATAACCACCAACAAGGTCGGTTTCACATTCAGACATATCGAATGGTGTTCTGTTTGCTTCTGCAAATACTGAGGTCAGGAAGATGATAAAGCTAATAACCACCGGAATCATCAATAACCAGCGTTCTGCACTTAAACCATCACCCCAAAGTGGGAGAACTAACCAACCATTATCTGCTTGGTAGCTGACGATGTTTGATAAATCCATGGTCCCATAAATCATTAGTACCGGGATAATGGATAAGCCCATGCTGATTTCATAAGAAATCATTTGTGCAGATGAACGTACACCACCAAGGAAGGGGAACTTAGAGTTAGATGACCACCCTGCAAGTACAAGACCATAAACAGAAAGTGAGGATAGGGCAAATACCCATAATGGCCCAATGCTGAGGTTGGCTACTGCCATGTTCACATTCCCGTAGCTTGTTTCTAAATCACCTGCAAATGGAATGACTGCTGCTGTCATTAACGGCGGTGCTAATACAAGCATCGGTGCAATCCAGAAGTACAATCGACGTACAAATGGCGGTGTAAAGTCTTGCTTTAAAAAGAGCTTACCACCATCAACCATCGGCTGAACTAAACCAAAGATTGGTATGTCTTTGTCCAAACGCAAATATCGACAAATGTTGGCAATCTTACCATCATGCGGTAAACCAAAGTAGTCGAGTGTCTTTTTGAATGGTAAATCAGATTTTGCCCCAAATCGACGGAAAATCGTTAGCGGAATGCCGGCACGGTTCGGCCCCACACGGTCTTGAATCCATGCGGCTACTCGGCGTTCGATGTAAACGCTGACAGGAATGAACAAGATGGTCACTGCAAAGCAGATGACTAGCTTGATGAGTAAAGTGATGACATAGAACCAAACAGGATTGCTTAGCACATCATCACAGAAGGTTAGTATCGAATCAATCATAGTGAGTTCTTAGTTAATTGTGTGTATGTGGTTAGCGATTTTGGTTTTTTTCTCGTTCAATCATCGGGATGCTAACTCCCGTTTCCAGTACTTGCCGGCCATTGTCGCCTATGTTCCCCCAGTTAATTCCGTTGAGTGTAGGGCACTCAGCACAGAGTACTGAAAGAACGTCAAGAGACGAACTTAAATTGTTTAATGTAGAATCGGCTCCTAATAATACTGCTAAATCGCGTAAAATCTGCCAGTCGTCACGGGCATTTGCCTGGGGCTGAATGGCTTGATTAAGACGTTGGATGCGACCTGTTACGTTAATCATAGTGCCGTATTTTTCAGCAAAGGTGACGCCCGGGAGTATCATGTCTGCGTGGCGAGCTGTTTCGTTGGCACTATGGGCAATCATAAAGAGGTAATCTAGCTTGTCTAAATCCTCTGCGGTAAATCCTGCTTCAGGTGCTGTTAAATCTTCACCCAATGTAAGGATGCCCTTGATGGCTCCGGAACGAACTCCATCGCGAATGGCGGCTAGTTTAGAACCGGGCTCTTGTTCTAAGATGAGGGATGCACCGGTGGTATTTGGGTTGCGGTCTGCAGAAATAAGCATACCGTCACTTTCACCTATGCGAGGAACGATGTCTACATTCTCTGTGCCAATGGCTGCGGCTAAGTGACGAACCATATAGAGTTCTTCGTTGGTCATGCGACCGGAAGCAATAATGGCAATCTGTGTCGGGTCTAAGCGCTTGATGGCTTCTGTGGCAGAGACCATAGCAGGTTCCCATGTTGCCGCACGATGCGGTGCTCCTGCATCAGTGCGAATAACCGGTTGGGGAATGCGGGTTTCTGCATTAATGTATTTGTAGTTTAGACGATGTGAGTCTGGCATCCAGCATGAGTTAACATCATCATTTTGTCTTGGAGTAATGCGGTAAACTTTATCTTCGCGTGTCCAAATGGTGATATTTGTGCCTGTCCCGCAATTAACGTCGATTGTCTTTGTTTCTTTAAGGAACCAAACACGCATCTTGAAGCGGAAATCCTTAGATGTCATAGCACCTACCGGGCAGAGATCCACAACATTCATGGAATAATTGCTGTCTAATACACGCCCGGGATAAATGGTTACGGCATTGTGAGTGCCTCGCTGTGACATGGTAAGAACTTCATCTTTCATGACATCGCGCATGAATCGAATGCAACGTCCACAAAGGACACAACGTTCTTGGTCAAGGTTGACACGTGGGCCAATGCTGAGGTTTTTGCCTTTCTTTGTTTTATTTTCAGAGAATCTGCCTTCTAACTGCCCATAGTCGTTAGAGTATTCCTGTAATTTACATTCACCGGCTTGGTCACAGATGGGGCAATCAAGCGGGTGGTTGGCAAGTAGGAATTCCATTACACCGCGTCTGGCTTCACTGGCAAGTGGACTATTGGTACGAATGCCCATATTTTCTGCCACTGTATTTGCACAGGAAATAATGGGACGCGGCATCCATTGAATAGGTTGGTAGCCTGCATCATCGTATGATGGAACTTGACCAGGTGCTAAGCGAGGTGGCATCCCTTGTTCAACCAAACACATACGGCAGGAACCTGCAATAGCTAGCTTTGGATGATAGCAAAAACATGGAATTTGAACACCAACAGAGCGACAAGCATCTGCGATTCTCATTCCGCGTGGGAATTGATACCATGTGCCGTTAATCTGAACGTTTACCTTACCTTCAGCGGCGGCGATGTCTTTTGGGAGTTTAGAAGATTCTTCACTCATAATGACGATTGGAAAAATAAATGTTTATTCTGATGCGTTCAGCTCTTAACGGGTGAGATATTTGCCTTGTTCCTTGCGTTCTGCACTGTGTGGAAGAATAGCATTTTTCGAGTCAGTTAATGCTAAAAATTCATCCTTGAACTTGAGAACCATAGCTTGTGTTGGCCATGATGCCGCTTCACCAAAGGCACAGACGGTTTTGCCTTCGATTTGGTTGGCTACCTGTAGGAGCATATCAACATCTTCAGGAGCCCCTTTGCCTTCTAAGATACGAGTGCTGAGCTTCATCATCCATGGGCAACCTTCGCGGCATGGAGTACATTGACCACATGATTCGTGTGCGTAGAAGCGGTTGATGTTATTGAGTGCCCAGGGCATAGAGCGAGAGTCGTCCATAACGATGACTGCACCGGAACCAGCCATGGAACCATGCTGTGCAATGCTGTCTAAATCAAGAGGAATGTCAAAGAATGATATGCTACCATTCGTGCCATCAGCATTCTTCACCTTGTAGCTAACGTCTGTGCGCATGACCTTAGATGATGAACCACCTGGTATGACAGCTTTAAATTGGCGACCTTCCTTAGGACCACCGCAAATATCGTATAGAAGTTCGCCAAAGGTGAGTGAACCAGAAATGATTTCGTAGAAGCCTGGTCGTTGTACGTCACCAGAAACACCAATAATGCGAGTGCCCGGGGAACGCTTAGCACCTTGTTGACTGTAAGCTTCACCCCCCATAGCGATGATGTGCTTAACTTGGCAGAGCGATTCTACGTTGTTGACGATAGTAGGGCAGCCATATAAACCGATAGCGGCCGGGAAGAATGGCGGTTTAATGCGTGGATACGGACGCACCCCTTCCAGTGAGTTGATTAGAGAGGTTTCTTCACCGCAAATGTAAGCACCTGCCCCACGATGAAGGTGGATTTCTAAATCGTAGCCAGAACCTTGGATGTTTTGCCCTAAGAAATTGCGTTCGCGTGCTTCGTTGAGTGCCGTTTGTACGATTTCTGCAGCAATCGGGAACTCTTCACGCATATAGATGTAGGCTAAATGAGCCCCAACAGCATAGCAGGAAATAATCATCCCCTCGATGAGTTGATGGGGGTCTTGGTGTACTACAAAGCGGTCTTTAAATGTGCCCGGTTCAGATTCGTCACAGTTACAGATGAGGTAAACCGGCTTTGTGTTATTTGGGGGAATAAAGGTCCACTTAACCCCGGTTGGGAAACCTGCACCGCCTCGACCACGGAGTCCTGATTTCTTTACTTCTTCTGTTACTGCCTTTGGTTCCATGCCAAGGGCCTTTTTCAGAGATTCATAACCACCATCGGCCAGATAGCAGTCAATGGATTGATTCCATCCCTCGCGATAAACATTTTTCAGAATGCGGCGAGTTTCTTTGGGGTGTGGTTCTTTACCAGGTAGATAAGTAATGCTCATGGCTAATATCTATTCGTGGTGAGAGGTTAGGCGTTTAAGCATTTTGCAATGACTTCCTCCAACACTTCGTCGCTGACTTGTTGGTAGAGAACGTCGTTGACCATCATATTCGGACCAAAGCCACAGTTTGCTAAGCATTCAACACCTTCGATGCTCCATAATCCATCCGGGCTGACTCCAATGGGGTGATGATGGTCAATGGCACTTTTGTCAATGTTTAGACGTGTGCAAACTTTGTCAAATAAATTATCTGCTCCGGCCATGGCACAGGAAAGAGTGCGGCATACGCGAATGTGGAATTTACCCGGGCACATTTGACGTAAACCAGGATAGAATGTTACTACACCTAGTACATGTGCGGCAGATACATTGAGCTTTTCACCTACCCAAGCGATGGCTTCACCGCTGATGTATCCAAATTGTTTTTGGATAACGTGAAGGATGGGTAATACTGCTGACTGCTGCTTGCCCTCGGGATAATGGGTGATGAGTTCAGCAGCCTTAGCATCTAGCTCGGCAGTAACTTCAAAAGCCGGATAGTACTTCTCGCCAGGGCTTGGCTGATGTGCAATTGTTGCTTCGATGACGTTTTCGGATGAATTAGACATTTGGTGAAATTTGTTAGTTGTTTAGCTGTGGTTTAATTTGTGAATTAGCGGTCGCATTCACCCATAACAAAGTCAAATGAACCTAAAATGGCCGGAACGTCAGAGACTAAGTGCCCCTTCAGTAGTTCCGGTAGTATAGACAGGTTACAGAATGAGGGAGAACGCATACGTAAGCGGTTTGGTAAACCTCCGCCTTTAGAGTCAATAAAGAAACCTAATTCCCCTTTCGGGTTTTCTGCAGCAAAGTAAACCTGCCCAACTGGTGCATTTACCCCTTGGGTTGTTGTCATGAACTGACGGATAAGTGATTCCATGTCTGTCAGCACTTTCTTTTTCTCGGGGAGTGTTCCCTTTTGACCAATAACGTTGATAGGGCCATCCGGTAATGTGGCTATTACTTGACGTATGATTTTGAGCGATTCTCTCATTTCAACGGCACGAAGGGTAAAGCGATCATAGCAGTCACCGTGTTCGCCCACCGGAATGTCAAATTCGTAGTTTTCGTACCCAAGGTATGGGTTCGTCTTGCGTAAGTCGCGTTTTACACCGCTTGCTCGTAAGTTCGCTCCGGTCATCCCCCAGGCGAGTGCTTTTTCACGGCTGATAACACCCACTCCTTGTAGACGGTCTACAAAAATCTTGTTTTTGAGCAGAAGTGCTTCTGTTTCATCAATTGTTTTTTCTGCTTCATCGCAGAAACGAAGTACTTCTTTGAGCATTTCATTTGGTACGTCACGTGTTTGTCCACCAATGCGGGTGTAGGATGATGTGAAGCGTGCCCCGGTAAGTTGTTCGTAAAAGTTGTGTATCTTTTCTCTCTCTTCGTAGGTGTAGAGGAATACGGTCATAGCACCCACGTCCATCGCATATACCCCAACCCCAAGCATGTGTGATGCTATGCGTGATAATTCAAGGGCTAATACGCGTAATGCCTGACCTCGTGCAGGGAGTTCCCAGCCGAGTAATTTTTCTACGGCACAGGCGTATGCAATGTTGTTTGAAAGTGGCGCCAGATAGTCAAATCGGTCTGTGTAGGGTACAAATTGATTGTATTGTATCGTTTCTCCTATCTTTTCTATCCCACGATGTAAATGCCCAACTACTGGATCGCAGTTGACTATTTCTTCGCCATCAAGCTCTAAAACTAAACGTAATACGCCGTGTGTTGCCGGGTGTGAAGGACCTACGTTTAGGGTCATTGTTTCCCCCAATGGCTCAGATGTGTTTGTAAGATAATCTGCACTTGCCGAAGCTGTGTCTGCTATTGCGAAAGTTTTTGTGCTTGTCTTCATGGATTTTTCCCTACCTGTGTCTGAAAACTTGTTAAAGTGGGCTCCTCCATTATGCTTGTTCCTACCTCATTGAGCAAGCCAAATATCTTATTTTTTTGCCCTCCAAGGGCTTTTAGTGTGAGTTTTTAGAATCATTATAATTATTTTGCTTAAAGTTAGTTTTCTCTAACTATTCCTAAGGCTTTCATTTGTGTTACAAAGGTAAATCATTAGAAGAGGATATAATGGGATAGAGGAGTATTATGGACATGTAAAATTTTCTTTTATGCAAAAACAAAAAAAACTTGGCAAGGCTGGGAGAAATGGTAGTTTAGGGGGCGAAAAGTTCGACAGGGGAGCCGGATGGCTGAGATTATCTAGGGATGTAAATCCTAAGCGATAAGACCCTTTATCACCTGATGCAGATAATGCTGCCGTAGGGAGTTCGAGTAAGCGTATGCTTCGATAGTGAGGTATATGTGGTCGTGAAGAGAAAAGAAGCACAAGGAGGGGGGGGACGGAAGGTTTCTTTGTCGGACAAAAAAGATAGAAAGGCAACAATGAATCAGTCCGACTTATTAAATTATCCTGGTTCACATCGAGTATATGAACAGGGCAAACTGCATCCGGAAGTAAAAGTGGCATTTCGGGAAATTGTGCAAAGCGATACTGTGCTACCGAATGGGGAAACTCACTCTAATAGTCCCATAAGAGTTTATGATTGTTCCGGACCATGGGGAGACGAAAACTACCAAGGGACAATAGAGGAAGGCTTGCCGCCTATGAGGGCAGATTGGATAGCTCGCAGAGGAGATGTGGAAGAGGTTTGTCGTGATGGTAGGGTATGGATGCAAGCTAAGCCCGGTCGTGGCATTACCCAGAGAGCATACGCTAAACATGGTATTATTACACCGGAAATGGAGTATGTGGCTATTAGAGAAAATTTAGGCAGAGAGCAAACATTTCGGGCAATTTACGATAAATATCCCAATGAAAAAAGTCGACCTGATTATGTACAGCATGAGCTGGATAAGTTCACTCAGGAAATGCCACGACCATCAGAATTGGAAGCCATAGAGGGATTTGGTCCGAATAGATTAGAGGCAAGAGAAAATCTCAGCTATCAGCACCCTAGCAGGAAATCCGGTGCAAATATGCCGACCTTTTTCACTTCTGAATATGTGCGTGATGAAATAGCCGCTGGGCGTGCTTTGATTCCGGTTAATATCAATCATCCCGAATGTGAGCCAATGATAATAGGGCGGAATTTTTTAGTAAAAATCAACGCCAACATTGGTAATTCTTCCCTAGAATCGACCATGGCAAAAGAAGTGGAAAAATTACGCTGGGCAGTGCATTGGGGGGCAGACACAGTGATGGATTTATCTACCGGCAAAGACATTCACATGACAAGGGAGTGGATTCTGAGAAATTCCCCCGTACCCATTGGCACTGTGCCCATTTACCAAGCACTTGAAAAAGTAAATGGTCGCGTTGCTGATTTGAATTGGGACGTGTTTAGAGATACTCTTATTGAGCAGGCTCAGCAAGGTGTGGACTATGTAACTATACATGCGGGCTTATTATTGAGGTTTGTGAATTTTACGGCACGTCGGATGTCTGGTATTGTTTCCAGAGGCGGTTCTATCATGGCAAAATGGTGCATGATTCATGAACAAGAAAACTTCCTATATGTACACTGGGATGAAATATGTGCTATTTTGGCTACTTATGATGTGGCTGTATCAATAGGTGACGGACTACGCCCCGGTAGTATAGCAGATGCCAATGATTTTCCACAACTGGCAGAACTGGAGGTACAGGGTGAGCTTACCATGCGTGCATGGAAGTATGGAGTACAGGTGATGAACGAAGGCCCTGGTCATGTGCCACTTCATTTGATAAAAGAAAACATGAGTAAACAGCTTGCTTGGTGTTTTGAAGCTCCTTTCTATACACTAGGACCATTAGTAACGGATATTGCCCCCGGGTATGACCACATAACGGGGGCTATTGGCGGTGCTATGATTGCTCAGCAAGGTTGCTCTATGCTTTGTTATGTTACCAGAAAAGAACATCTTGGCCTGCCGGATAAAGAAGATGTGAGAGAAGCCGTGGTAACGTATAAATTAGCTGCTCATGCCGCAGATTTAGCAAAGGGGCACCCGTCTGCTCAATTGAGAGATAATGCTTTGTCTAAAGCTCGATTTGAATTTCGTTGGGATGACCAATTTAACCTTTCATTAGACCCATATAAAGCCAAGGAATACCACGATAAAACCCTGCCACATGCTAATGCGAAAAAAGCTCATTTTTGTTCCATGTGCGGCCCTGATTTTTGTGCTATGAGACTTAGTCAGGATATTCGTAACCGTGATGAGAAAAATAATAATTTAATTTGAAAAAACCGCGTGACAAGAGACGTAATTTTTGTTAGTCATCTTAACTAATATGAATTTCCTTACACGCACATTGATGGGGGTCAGCGTTGCTGTCCCTATGATGGTTTCCGGAGCATACGCTGCTGTAACTTGGGAAACTGATTTAGAAACTGGGTTGAAGGCCGCAAAGGCAGAGAATCGGCCTGTGTTGGTTGAGTTTACCGGTTCTGATTGGTGCCCTCCTTGCAAGATGCTTAAGAAAGTCAATTTGAATACACCGGAATTCGAGAAATTTGTCGCTGACAATAAAATGGTGCTTGTCGAGTTGGACTTTCCGAGAACTCCGGATGCAATTCCTCAGGAACTGATGCGTTTACGCGAGGATATTATGCGTAAATATACCGTTAGTGGCTTCCCAACGGTGCTTGTTATGAATGCAAATGGCGAGACTTTTGCTCGTATCGTGAGCTTCCGAAAGGAAGTATCGGAATACATTAACTTGCTAAAGGCAGGTGTGGATGCAAAAGCTCAGCTAGAAAAAGACCTTCACGCCGCTGCAGGGCTAACTGGCGAGCAAAAGGCCTCAGCATTGAATGAAGCCTTAAAGAAATTGCCGAAATCAGAACAGGGGTTCCACAAGGATTTGATTAAAGAAATCGCTAAGATGGACACCACTGATAAATTTGGCTATGGCAAAAAACTCAAAGAAGTCGAGCAAATGGCTGTTCAGATGAAGCAGTTTGAGGATTTAGGTACTAAGTATCGTGGTAAAATCACTAAGGAAGATTTGGTAAATTCGCGTGCAGAGATATTTAAGATTCTCGAAAATAAAGAGATTCTTCCCATCATGCGTTTGAAGTACAATAAGGTGATTAGTGATTCATATTCTATGGAAGGTGATTATCAAAAGGCTGCCGATTATTTGAAGAAGGCTATTGATTCTGCTCCTGATACGCGTGATGCCAAGAAATTACAGTCTTGGTACGACAATTTCATTAACAATGTCCTGCCCCATCAACAGCAGAAAAAGTAATTTTTCTCTCGTATAATGCTCTACTCACCTCATGGGAAATGTTCTCGTGAGGTGATTTTTTTAGAATTTTGATGGGCTGAGTCATATTTTTGGTATGTACAAATAAAATAGCGTATTTTTTGAACATTTGTGGCTATGATGATGTCAGTACATCATATGGACATGAAAGTTTGCATTGGAATAAGCGTTGGCATGATGATGACAGGAGTTGGCATGGGGATTGATCGCCCTGCAGAGGAGGTGCCAAGCTACACGCAACCAAGTTCAGAGCAATCTAAACCAGTCTTACCCACGCATAAGCCTGCTCGTTTGGGTATTGTGCCTGCTGTTGTGCCTGGTGCATTAGTGGCTCAGTTAGAATTAAACGGTTTCCCCGGTGTATTGGTAAATAAAGTGTTGAAAGATTCCCCTGCAGCAAAGGTGGGACTTCAGGAAAATGATGTGATTGTGAAATTAGGGGATGTTAATATCGATGGCCCCGCGTCTGTTTCAGAGGCTCTGGCAGAAAAAAAGCCCGGTGATGAAATGACCGTGGTTTATTATAGAAAAGGTAAGAAAGAATCCTTAAATGTGACTTTGGATGAGGGGGATGCTTATTCGGCAGAGAATGCTTTAGCTGATTCCTTGCAAATGTCACCGGATAATTCTGCTCGTCAGTTGTCCCCGTTCCAATCATTGATGCCGGGGAATTCCATGGCTTTTCCCGGTCATTCTTCTACATTGCGAATGGGCCGAGCTTCGGCTGCTATGCAACAATTGATGGATGATTTAATGAGGGGGGATATGTTTGATGACCCATTTTTTAGAGGCCAATTAAGTCCCAATGCCGCCCAGTTATTTGATACAATGAAACAACTTCAGCAACAGAGTCTTTCTATGCCTCCGGTCGGGAAGGTGGCTTCCTCCGTGACTAGGGGTGGTTCATCTGTATTTTTATCTGATGGCAATGGTTCTATTATTATCAAGAGTGATTCAGATAATGGCACAATGATAAAGGTGACAGATAGAACCGGTAAAGTTCTATACTCCGGTCCATACAATACACCGGAAGAAAAAGAAGCCGTGCCTGCTGAAATTAAGCCACGATTAAAGAATCTGAACGTTAATTTTTGTTTCTAATTAGAAAAATTACGCTTGTTTTAAGAGCAGAGTGAAAAGTTTAGGGCTTTTCATTCTGTTCTTCTTGTTTGGCTAAGTATCTCAGTTCTTTTTCTAAGACTTGTTTGATTCGGTGTTTAGCCAGATAAATTTGGGCGGTAGATACTCCAAGTTGACGACGAACTTTAGCCACATCCCAGTTTCTAAGAACATAGTAGTCGAAAATCTGGAATTGCTTTGGATTTACTTGAGCTTTTACTCGTTCCAAAGCCGCTTTTAAGCGATGTTGATTCCATTCATTTTCCCAGAGCTGTTCAAAGGATTGGGTTTTATCATCTGCTATTTGTTCTACGGTGGCTCCGTTGTCTTCTAAATCATCTGAGGCTATAAACATAGCCGTATCTTTGTTTCTTTTCCTAAACTGGTCGTTGATTCGCCACCGTGTCAGGTTTAATAGCCATGATTTGAATGAACCTTGCTGTGGATCATATTGATTCTTTCGACTTTGTTTTGCTATGGCTAGAATGGTTTCTTGTACTACATCCCATGCTTCATCATCACGTAGCCCTGCATTGTGAGCCACAGAGAAAATGAGTCGCCAGTATGTGCGATAAAAATCATTCCATGTTTGTTGGTCTTCCCAATTATCTAGCTTAGCAATCAAGCTTTTACGAGTGCTTTCGGCGTGTTCGTAAATGATGGGTGAATCAATGTCGGAATTAGATTGATGAAGGGGGGGATGTTGCACATCTTCTTTCTACCATAATTGAGCTGAGAAATGAAGAGAAACTAATGAATTTTTTTCAAAATAAGGGCTTGTTTCAAATTGGCTGCTGAGGGTATATTCTTTGTTTTTGTAGATTCTCTCTAGATTTTTTGTGATTTAATCATAAAAATTTAGATTTTATTTTCTACTTGACAGCTTTTTCGTTTTTTATTATTTGCGTAAATAAGTCAGATGACTTTAATTTAACCCTTTATTAAAATGATGACTCATTCAACTACTATTTCTTTTCAAGAGTGGCTTAAGGACCACAATGGTGATGTTTCTCAGTTG
>JAUNER010000031.1 GCA_030525455.1 Akkermansia sp.
TAGATTGTGATTGCATAGTGTGTTTTTGTTTTTTACACTTATTAAATTACAAATCAATATATTATACAATCACATTAACACATTTTCATCATCTTATCTAATTATTCCAACGCATGAATACGATTAAAGTTCATAACAATCATAGTTGTCAGAGAAAAAATATAGGTAAGGAAATTGTGCGGATATTATTGATTATTTTAGAGGTGTATTTCACTTTTTTTATAGTAGGTGTGACAACTTTTTCAACTATAAACCTATACTATCATGAACATATTAATAGATTATTTTATGTTAGACACCCTATTGCATTTCAACTGTATCTTGGTGCTATCATGTCATTAATATTATCGATTTTACTAATTACCACCTTATGGAATAAAACAAAAACATTTACTAAATACGCACTACTTGTATTAGGAACGTTAAGCATTTTAACTTTCCCTACTATATCCATGGTTTATCTTATCACACCATTTGAGTCCATGTATGAATATGCAATTAAGGATAATATCAGCATCTCTTTTTCTTTGTTACCTTACATAGGCATTCCCTTGATAGGTGTAAGTTGTTTAGTTCGGCAATATCTTTTATCAAAATATAACAGTAACTCATACATCGTCGGCTTAGTAAGAAGTTACAAGGATAAACCAAGTTCTTTTGTAAAACTATTGTTATTTCTAATATTTTATTTAAGTTTTATTCTTTCATATATAGAGTATGTATTAAATACAATTTAAATATCAAAACATCATTAATGCATGGAAGTGCAATTTTGTTCTGTAAAATTAAGCGAGTACTGAGTTTTTGTCTATCGCGTGTATTTACAGATAGCGTGTTGCGACCTCACTCGCACTGCTCATCCCTGCTTATGGCTCATCACCTGGGAGCCGACACAGTCTGTCGCCACACGGCTACTCACCATCCAAAAAAACGGCACATGGTACTGCTACGGCTGGGATTTGACAAAGAATATCTGCGAAGTCTTCGGGCAAAACGGCTACATCCGATCGTTATCCCCCTCCGCTAAGCAAATCGCCCAACGACTAGTCTTGGGGCAAAGCCTCTACCGCAAGAGCATCACTCTCTGTATAAGAAACTCCTAGCATACAAATATCGTCATTTTGCGGTTCATGACTTTTATCTGAGCCACTATACTTTGCCACACAAATCAATGCCTGCTGTATAAAATCTTTAATATCAGGTGCATTTGTTTTCTTCAAATGCTCTATCAAATACTCTGCCCCCATTTCTTCCCCCTCGGAGTTAAGAGCCTCTGTCACACCGTCTGTATAAAGCATCATACGGTCACCACTTTCGAGCGTAAAACGACAATTCTGATAGGGAGCCCCCTCCATCAACCCCATCACCATTCCTCGTGGTAACTGAAGTTTTTCGACATTTCCATCAGCATGGGCAAAAATTGGGAATGGATGTCCGGCACTACATACACTTACCTCATGGGTTTCCAAATCCAAATACGCATAAATCCCGGAAACAAACAAATTGGTATTGGATTCTTTCAGAATCTTTGTCAGTTGATTATTCAGATTTGTAATAAACCGAGCAGGATCATGTGCATAAATGGATAAATGCCCGGTCATACCCCGAAGCATTGACGCAATGAGAGCCGCCGGAATACCATGCCCCATAACATCGCATACAAGAGCCCCAACCCCGGTATCACCAACATTGAATGTACTAAACCAATCACCAGCCACCCCTTCTGAAGGGGAAAAAATATGATGAAAATCAACCTGCCGCCTTTTTCCATCTTTTTCCAACTGTCTGGATGGAATCTTATACGGCAACAAAGCAAGCTGAATTTCTTTAGCAAGGTTGATTTCCTTATGAAGAGCCTTATTTTTTTCCTCTAATTGATGAGCATACTGACGAGCCTCTGCCTCTGTTTTTTTAATTTTGGTAACGTCACTAGAAATCCCCACAATCCCCTTAAGAACACCAGTACGGCTATACCACGGGAACTTACTAATTTGGCTCCAACTGTCTTCTTTATGCAACCAAGTTTCGTGTCGCAAATCAGCATTTATAGGCTGACCGGACTGCATAATTTTCAATTCCTCATCACGAGTTTCATTAGATAAACTCGGTTCAAAAAAATCAGCATCCGTTCGACCAATCAAATCAACCGGAGAAGGAACACCAAATTTACGAGCAGTCGATGTGTTTGCTAAAACAAAACGCGACTCGCGATTTTTAAAGAAAATACTATCGGGTATATGCTCAATGAGAGTTTGGAATAACTCTCTATCCTCCACAGAGCGCATTTCTGCCGTTTTTCTGCGATTAATATTTACCCACACGCCTATAAGCATGGTCGGTCGCAGATGACTATCTCGCACGGCTAGTCCATTAACTCGCACCCAACTCCAACTCTTTGAGTTCAATTTCTTCATGCGAACTTCTATCCGCATGGGGGCATAGGAATGACCATTAAGGTATCTGGTGACTTCTTGCTTAAAAAATGAAACATCATCCTCATGAATGGTCTCATCTGCCTGTGTAAAAATGTTTGGTGCTTTTTCATTTTGATCAGCCCCCATCATCGATAAACATCGTGATGTGTAGTAAATTTCTTTCTCCGCCAAATCCCAGATATAAAACCCCTCCTCCGCTGCCTCTAATGCCATCTTTATTCTATCCCATGTAAAGTGCTTCCGGGCCGAGTATTTTTTTAATGAGGATGACATAAATGCTACTAGTTACATTTAATAATATCCCTCTTTCAAAATCAAGCATAGAAAGTGCATATTCCCCGATTTTCTACAAAAATTTTTACAATCAGCGATTTCAGCTCGGGAATTAGGCTTCTCCTATCTTGTCAGTAGACTAAATGCGAGGCAAAACACCCAACTCTAATCCCTCTAATACCCCGGTTAATGCTGAATGTTGACTAACAAAGCCACCGGATTTACCCACAGCCTGGCGAACTTCTGATACAGCATTTGACGGACAACAACAATACGCCTCCGGCAAGGCCGCCATAGCATCTAAATCATTGTGACCATCGCCAAAAATAACTACTGTTCTAGGGTCTAACCCAAAATACCTCACCAAATGCCTGAGAGCCGTACCTTTATTGAAATCTTTGTGGCTAAATCTCAAGTAGACAAAGGCACGCTGTGTAACTATCTCAGGATAGGGGGCTATAACGTTATCTATTTTCTCTGCCACGGCATCCATACACACAGCATCATTGACTACCAAGGAATAAACATCTCCTTCTTGCCGAGATAATTGATACTCTGAAAACTCAAATTCTAAATCTGCCAATAAAGAATCTAGCATAGCTCCGTGGTGACGAAATAATGCCTCATGAGCATCATCACATCGGTTATTCCAGTCAATATCAGACACGAGAAATTCACCCTTTCTCAAATGCACATGCCGCTCCATAGTTATCAAGAAGTCCGGAGCAAATGCCTTAGCTACTCCCTGAAACATCTCACGAATACCCTCCCCCAAATAAGGAAGATTACGCCCCGTATTTATACCCCAGATAATCCCTTTTTCTCGTAAGTTTATCAGTAAATCAAACAAGCGAATTCGCTCAGTACACGTCCACGTGTCAGAAAATAAAGTGCCATCAAAATCAAAAGACACCAGCCCTTTAACTTGCCCTGGCAAAGGCAAAGAAAATCGGCTTAGGTACTCAAAAATATCCATTCCTAATCCCAACTTTCTATTATAAAATTGGCTCGGCCAATGGCACATCATCCGGCATCGGTACAATGGGTAATACCTCTAATGGTGTGGCATCCGGTATCACTTCTTCATCGGGTTCTGCTACCGGTTCGGCTTCTGGGATGTCCGGGGCTTTTGGGGCTTTTTCCGCAGGTGTCAATGTGGGGGAGGGCTGCGACTCTGGCTTCGATGCCATCTTTTCATTCAAAGGCGACATCTGAGCGGCTTGTGCAGGAATTTTCATCATTGCCCCCACACCGGTCTGCACTTGCTGAGCAATAGGTGTAAGCATATCAACAGGAAAATCAATCCCTTTACACCCAACAGGTAAGCCCTCATTCCGCTTACGCATGTGAATTTCCACACGTCTATTGGCGGCTTGTGCTTCTTGACTTCCGGTAATGGAGACAACAGGTCTACTAGCCCCACAGGCTCTGATAAATAATCGACATGAGCCGTCCCCTCTCGTTAAAGGAATGCCATTTTTCTGCAACCAAAGTCTTACTGCATTTGCCCGCATCATAGACAATACAGCATTATAATCCGCAGAACCAATACTATCAGTATGCCCCTCGATAATGAATGCCGTGTCCGGGTTTTTCATCATTAAATTGGCTAACTGAAGCATACTTAGTCTAGCCGAATTTTTCATCACAGCTTTGTTAAACTCAAATAACAAATCTGCTCCTAAACGACTATAACCGCTATCTTTCCCCAAATCTGTCATGGCCATCAACTGCCCCAGCGACTTACTCCCATTAGGTAAATGGGTATCATCTGTGCCGCCTGCTCCTTTTAATTTGGCATTATACCAATCATCAGGGTTTACTGAAGTAGGCTCCGGAACAATAACCTTTACTGAGCTATTTGTAGCCTTTAGTGCTTCTGCACTTGAGGGCTCCGGCATCCCTCTGACAATGGCTTTCATGTCTAATGAGGGAAGTTCCTTGGGCAAAGAATCTGAGGGGACATTGACAGAAACAGGAATAGGAGCCAAGCTTGTTTCTCCCGGAGCCATGACGACTTCCTCTAATGGGATGTCTTCCAAATCAGGCAATTCTACCGGTTGCTCTTCGATTTGTTCGATTTCAGGGGGGGCTTCTACGGGTTCCGGTACATCTTTTATCGGCTCTGCAATTTGATGCAAAATAATTTTGTCCGGCAGGCGAGTTGCATTATTTTCTTTCTGCGTCGAAACAGGAATGTGAATACCTACTCCTATCCATTCCAACACTTGGTAGCCTACATAGTGAAATACAGCCGCCCCTAATAACCCACCTGCTGTCATAGCTATGAGGTGTTTAGGTGATGGTAAGGTAAATCGACGATTGCGTCGCCGATTTTCCTTTGCTATCACGTGATTTTCTGAGCTTATATTCACCGGTATTCTCCTTTACATCACACCTATTGATAGAAAAAAGATACAGAATCGTTATTCAATACCTTAGGCATAGGCATTCGTGTATTTTCGTAAATCCATTCTGCAATACCAGCTTGTAACTCGTCATCTCCGGAATAGAGTTTCACCTTGTAATTTTTTTCAAATTTTTGTCCCTTCTTTCCTTCTACTATTCGAGTAAATATTTTTTCTTTCGCTTGAAAATCCTCGCCCTCGTGAATTGCCTCTACTAAGCTTTTCTTTTCGTTTTTTAGAGAATCATAAATTGCTACATTATCCTCAATCGTTGAGAAAAAATATTCATCCGTACATACAACCATCACAGGATAATCTAATTTCAAGGCATCATCTACCGGGGCAACATCAAATGTTGTATACCCGGCTCGCATTTCCACCCCTGCATCTAATAGCCAATATCCTATAAAAGATAAGGGACTACCCAAACTCATTTCCATATCTCTCATGGCTATGGTCTTTAAAGAAGGGAAACCATCTATGCTGACAACACATCTAATTCGTGCATCATGTGCCGCAGCTTTGAACAATACAGCAGAGCCAAAGCCGCGACCGACCACCGCTACGGGAGGTAAATTCCCTTGTTTTTTTTCAATTTCATCCAAAAGAGCAGAGACATCAGCATATTCCACCAGTCCATACGAACAGTACTGCCGTACATTGTCTTTCCCTCTGGTATTCCATATCAGACAGGTATACCCTGCTCCGGCTAACGATTCTGCCATGGGCAATGCCACTTCTTGTCCATCATCCCATGAGGTACAAATAACGACCAATTCTTCTTTTCGCTCTAAATGTGGCAGTTTGCCTCGTAATTTTAATGTATCTCTCACCCGATTTTGTGTAGGTGAGAACTGGCAATTATCGGGTGTGCTTACCAGAAGTCCTTCAACTTCTACGCCATCTTTAGATACAGCTTGAATTGACTGAAAAACCAAATGCTTGCCCCCTTCTTTCTGAGCCAATAGCTCCTGAACTTCTGAACTGGGTGCATCCAAGTTCATGGGCATCAAAAGCGGACCGGACGCATACCACGCAAACCACACTACCCCTAGCACCACGGCAAAGAGGAAAAAGCAGCTTATCTGTATCAATCTTTTTAGCATAAGTTTGGCAAAAGCAGAGTCTCTGTGTCAGAGATGTTCTATATTATATTTACTACATTAGCAATCCCCAAGTTCTTTCATCTACTGTCACATTGTCCTTATCTAAGCTATGAAATGCAATTTATCACTTGGGGAAAATTATTCTAGGCCCACTTTTTTAGGATATTGTTATTTCTTAATGCTTGCCTTTTCCTCCAAATTCCCTATTTTTTTGAGTTATCTCCTATCATAAATAGGAGATAATCTAATCAAACCTAAACTTGATTTTGGCTATGGCTAGACGACCACCTTCCACCTTTGTCATTGCTTCACAGCGACACTCCATCATCTTAAAAACTATCAACGAAGTTGGCTTTGTCAAAACAGCTCATTTAGCTAAGCAATTTAATGTCTCTGACGAAACAATCCGTACTGACATCATTGAATTATTCAATAAAGGCTTAATTAAAAAAATCCACGGTGGTGCCGCAGCGGTTCGTCCCCCGGATGTCAAAAATGTCCCCTCAAAACAACGCCTTATCGACTCTGACTTGCTAGATAGGCAGTCTCATGCTGCTCTAAAGCTGATTAAAAAGACACCGGGCACTGTATTTATCGATGATGCTCCGCTGGGTATTGCTATGTGCCAAAAAATTTTCGCTTATAATTCTACTTTAGCTACCAATAACCCGGATTTACTCCTCTTCCTAGCGAATCTGCCTAAGGCTTCATTTTGTAGTACCGGTGGACAATTTTACTCAGCGGCTCGTCGCTTTATTGGTCCGGATGCTATCAATTCACCCGTCTCAAAAAAAATTACGCAGGCTTTCTTAATTCCGGACAAATTTAACCCACTCGATGGCGTTTGCTATAATAATCCACTAATGGCAGAGTTTAATGCTTCGTTTTTCCCCGAATCTACAAAGGTTTGCGTGATTATTCGCTCAGAACATATACTAACTTCAACTATCAATGCTTGTTTGCCGATAAAACAAGTAACCCACCTCATCACTGACAAAAAAATCTCTGAACCTCTTATAAAAATGATTGCAAAAGCTAAAATAAAGCTCATCATCATTTAACCACTATGAACTCAATAAACCACTGGAAAAAAACAATCCGTCGCACCCAAGCACAGCTAAACTTTGCCATCTTTATCGAGGCACTCGGTTTACCTTCTCTGGTGCTAGGAATATTACTAGGTTTATTGCTTTATGTATTCCGTCGTACAGATTCTGATTTCCTGTGGTTTTATGTGTGTTGTGGTCTAGGGGTGCTGGGACTCATTTCTTGGGGCATTATTAAAATAAAGGAAAACCGCCTATCCCAAAAAGACATTGCCGCATTTATCGATAAACAATTACAACTTAACGCCAGCCTAAGTGCCTATGAACAATGGGGCTATAATTCGCTACCGCAGGCGGAAAAAAGCATAAGTTTCCGCTGGAACGTTTATCGCGAGGGTTTCTTTTTTGCCGGGGCTATCATCATGGTTATAGCTGGGGGGATGCTCCCTCTACCTCAAATATCTTCATTGCCACCACTAGCCATGGAAATTTCTCCTGCTTTGGCTCAATTAGAAAAAAACTTGCAACAATTGGATGAATCCGGGGTCATTGATAAACAGTCTCTCGAGCCTTTCAAAGAACAACTCGACCTTCAGAAAAAGCAAGGATTTAATGAAATGTACTCGCATTCCGGTCTGGAGGCAGCAGATGCCCTATTAGGTCGCACCGCATCTGCTGTCGCAGGTTTGTCTAATAAACTTAGTGAAATGGAGCATTCTTTGTCGGCTATTAATAGTGCTAATGCTAATTCGGCTGAACAAGCGGCTAATTCTCTCGCAGAGGCTCTTAAAAATCTAAATCAACAAGAACTCAAACCTAATGAGCACCTCTCAGACCAGCTTGAAAAACTAGCCAACAATCTCGATACCGGCAATATCAAGCCAGAGGATATGCAAAAACTCATGGAGCAACTTAAACAAAATGCAGATAAGCTCAAAGAAATGTGCAATAACATGGGTGCTTGCGGCTCTATCACGGAACCGGATTTTGACAATCCTATACAACAAAACAATAACAAAGACAGTCAACAAGGCAATAATGGCGGCGTAGGCGATGATGGGGACGATGCCCCACTTTCTTTTACCTTGGAACAACGTAAAAGACTAGAGGCTCTTACTCAACGAGTCGAAAATAAAGACCTCAATCACGCCGCTATGGGGAAAAACCTAGGTATTGAAAATGCCGCACCAACTCCAGAATCAAAACGCCAACTAAAACAACAAGGTGGCTCAACATCAAATCCGGCAAAAGGGGGCAATGCCATTTGGGTAGATGACCTCACTCCGGACGAACAGTCTGCCCTTAAAAATATTTTTAAGTAACTCCCTCCTAAAATTATTCTTACCTTGGTACTCCCACCACGATCGTGGAACGCGATTCTTCACTCTTGCCCCCAAAAGGTAACAATTTTTAATAAAAAAGATACCTTTTTTAGAAAAAAACTCTCAGCTTTCGCTAAGAGTTTAGAAAAATGGTCGGGTTGACAGGATTCGAACCTGCGACCCCCTGCACCCCATGCAGGTGCGCTACCAGACTGCGCTACAACCCGATAATTTTTTTATGACCAGCGGTCTTGTCTTGCGACGAGCAGATGTATATATTAAAATGTGCGTGTTGGCAAGAGTCTTTTTCCATAACAATCACTTTTTTGTCATGAACCAAATCAAAGTAGCAGTCGTAGGTGCCAGTGGATACACTGGGCAGGAATTATTACGCATACTTTTTAACCACAAAGGCGTAGAGCTTGTTTGTGCGACGTCACGTCAATATGCAGGACAACCATTATGGGAAGTTTTCCCACGATTCCGACAAGTTCCGGGGGCATCGCTCGAATTTACTGATTCTGATGTAAAAGCCATTGCCGAGACCGGGGCAGAAGTTGCATTTTTGGCACTTCCGCATGGTGTAGCCGCTTCGTACGCCCGAGGCTTAGTTGATGCCGGGGTACGAGTTATCGACTTAAGTGCAGATTTTCGATTAAATGATGCGGCCGTTTACGAAGAGTATTACGAAAACCCGCATCCGGACGTAGCCTTAATGGAAGAAGCTGTCTATGGTTTACCGGAATGGCGTGCTGAAGAAATTGAAAAGGCACGCATCGTGGCCTCTCCGGGATGTTACCCGACAAGTATTTTATTACCACTTATTCCTCTATTTAAAGCCGGCATTCTGGAACCTAATGATGTCGTTGTCTGTTCTGGTAGCGGTGTAAGTGGTGCTGGTAGAAAAGCAAGCATTCCACTTCTTTTCTGCGAATGTAATGAAAGTTTCCATGCTTATGGAGTTCCAAAGCATAGACATTTAAGCGAAATCGAACAAGAACTTAGCTGGGCTGCCGGCGAACCGGTTGTTATTTCGTTTACTCCTCACCTTATCCCCACAAATACAGGGATTTGTACTACTATTGCTGCTAAAGTTAAGCCGGGGGTTGATGCAAATGGCATTGGAACTATTCTTGAAAAAGCATACGCTAATGCTCCATTTGTTCGCCTGCTGGGTAGAAACAAACCGGCCGACACTAAAAATGTCACTCGCACCAACTGCGTAGACATTGGCTGGGCATACGATTCTCGCACTAATCGAGTTATTCTCATGAGTGCAGAAGACAATATCGTCAAAGGAGCCGGTGGTCAGGCTGTTCAATCATTCAATGTCATGTTTGGATTTGACCAAACAGAAGGGCTCTGGGTTCTATAATAATTTTTACCGACTAAAACCATGTCTGATTCAGCTTATTCTCTTATTGATGGTGGGGTTTGTGCTCCTAAAGGATTTTTAGGAAACGCCGTCACCTGTGGTATTAAAAATCCAACTGCTACGCGCTTGGATTTAGCACTTATTTACTCGACTGAGCCGTGCGTTTCTGCCGGCACCTTCACCACAAACCGAGTTCAGGCGGCTTGCGTCAAAGTTAGCAAGGAACACTTAGCCCAAACCTGCATTCGAGCCATTGTAGCCAATAGCGGTAACGCTAATGCTTGTACGGGCACAAAGGGTATAGAAGATGCTCGCGAAGAATGTGCTCAAATGGCAGAACTTCTGAAGCTTACCCCTCAGGAAGTCGCTGTTTGCTCCACTGGTGTTATTGGCTTGCCTATGCCCATGATGAGAATTTTCCCAAAATTCCCGGAACTGGCAAATGGTCTAGCTGCCAATAAAGGGCATGAAGTGGCTCAAGCCGTAATGACCAGTGACACGAAGGAAAAAATCATCGCAATCGAATTCTCCATTCAGGGGAAACCTGTTCGCATTGGTGCTTGCTGTAAAGGGGCCGGTATGATTAATCCGTGCATGGCTACTATGCTATGTTTTATTACCACAGATGCCGGACTTTCTAAGGAAGTTCTAGAGCTGTGTGTGCAGTCCGGTGTAAAAGAATCCTTTAACTGCATCACTATTGATGGTGATATGAGTACGAATGACACGGTTCTTGTATTGGCTAATGGGGCTTCCGGTGTGGTTCTTGAATCTCCTGAGGATATCTATACTTTCCAAAAAGCATTAGCATACGTGATGCTTGAACTTGCCAAACACATCGTTCAAGATGGCGAACGTGTTACTAAGTTTGTGACTGTCCATGTTACTGGGGCCGCTACGGAAGAGGAAGCTCGCTTGGCTGCCGAAGCTGTGGCTAAGTCATCCCTTGTTAAATCTTCATGGAATGGCAACGACCCTAACTGGGGGCGTATTATTCATGCCGTTGGTTACTGCGGGGCTCCTGTGGAAGAAGAAAAAATCGACATTGATATTGCTGGCTTATCCGCTTGCAGAGGAGGCATTCAAACAGATACCCCGTCTGATAATTTGCGAGAAGCGGTGCAAGTTCCAGCATTCCAAATTGATATCAATCTAAATCGCGGTGAGTACTCTCATAAAGTGTACACAACAGATTTATCTCCGGAATATGTAGACTTTAACCGCTCTGAATATGCCTACTGGAATCAGGCCAAAGTCGATGGTTTAACTCACTAATAACCCATCTCGAAATTTACCATGGCGAAACATAATCATCGCCATCAATCAAAGGCGGAGGGGCAAATCCCCTCCGCTGATGTTTTAGCCGAAGTTCAGCAGTTACTTAACGAAGGAGCTCGCAGAGCGGAGAAAGCACAACGATTTTGTAGCGGATTGGCGGACTGTTGTCGTTTCCGCCAAACAGGTGAGACTCCTCATGTCACTTTAGGAGAAGCTTGGCTGGTTTGCAAAGCATGGAAGGCAACAGGTAGAACAAAAATTTCGCTACCGGATGATGGTAGTTGTCCATTTCTAAACCAACATGGGCTTTGCCTTATCTATGAGGCTCGTCCTCTAGCTTGTCGTACGCATTTCTGTGTGCAAGCAGGTGGGGCTCTCCCTAGAAAAGAGGTCATCGACCTTATTCATCAATTAGAAGACATCGATGTAAAACTTGGTGGCGACGGGGCGGCTCGTTTACCAGATGTCGTTAATAGACTAATGAAATACCATACAGGTAAGGCAAAACCTCAGCGATAAGAGACTCTTTTTCTTTGGCCCCCTAATTTATGCTTCTGTGTGACTCTTGCTCGACATTTGTCTCAATTTCATTAGACTTAAAACCATGAGTGACCCAAAATGGCTTCAAATCGCAAAAGAACTTCAATTTATATCGCAGTCATCCCTCGCCTACTGCAAAGATGTCTATGATATTGAGAGATTTGAAAGAATTCGAGAAATCTCCCTTGAAATGATGACTGAGGCATCCGGCTTGCCTAAAGAAAAGGTTAAAAATTTATTTTGCTGCGAACAAGGGTTTCAGACTCCTAAATTAGATACGCGTGCGGCCATTTTCAAAGAGGGGAAAATTCTACTGGTCCAAGAAAAAGACGGTCTTTGGTCGTTACCAGGGGGATGGGTTGATGCTCTCGAAACTGTTCGCTCAAACACTATCAAAGAAGTACGTGAAGAAGCCGGTCTAAATGTAGAACCTATTAGAATCATCGCCCTTCACGATAAAAATACGCACAACCCACAACCATACGCTTTCAATATTCTAAAAGTGTTTGTTTTATGTAAGGAATTAGGAGGGGCTTTCCAAGCGAATTGTGAAACTATTGCCAGC
The DNA here is from genome assembly GCA_030525455.1 of Akkermansia sp. GTDB lineage: Bacteria > Verrucomicrobiota > Verrucomicrobiia > Verrucomicrobiales > Akkermansiaceae > Akkermansia. The sequence goes on from JAUNER010000031.1 coordinate 12,349, forward strand.
CAATATTTCAAAGCAGACGAGTTACCTCCCCTTGCAGAAAATAAAAACACCCCAGAACAGGTCCTCATGTGTTTTCAAGCGGCAAACTCCCCTACATGGGAAATCCCATTTGATTAATCAAGACGTGCCAGCTCTACTGCCATGGATGAGACCCTGGTAGCAATCTACTTTTCAGAGTTAGAGGAAGGGTCTGAGGAAGTAACTTTCTTATCGTCATCATCAGAAAGTACTTCTTTTTCGCTGTTTATCAGCTCATCTTCAAACTCATTTTTTGCTTTTTTAAACTCTCCTAAACTTTTGCCTAGCCCTCGTGCAAATTCTGGCAGTTTTTTTGCCCCGAATAGTAAAAACACAACCACCAAAATGGCAATAATCTCTGGTGTTCCTAAACCGAAAAATGCTAACATATCCATGACTTTTCAGTATGCTAATCTAGCAGAATATCCCTATTCAAGACAAGCTAAAGTACGCAATCATGCGTCATTTATTTTTTCCCCGCATTTTCCTCATCATCCAATGCCGCTTGTCGCGTGCGTGCAAAACAATGAAACTTCCACACAAAGAATGCCATGAGTAATATCACAGCCCCACCTCCACCATACAATAGCATGGCAGCATCTGTACCGGCTGACTCGTCGCCCAATTTCTCTGCTTCCGTCCAGTAGTAATAACTAAGTACAGGATTCCAATTGGCTTCCGACATAGGATTTAGGTGTTTACTCCCCAGCATTTTCAATGCAGGAACCCACGCAGATTCTGCGGCTGATTTCAATAATGAGAGTCCTTGGTCTCTTTCGCCTTCTTCCAGATAGAGTAAAGCCAGCATATAGGCGGCTTCCGGGTCGCCTTTGGTGTCAACTAGATTTCTCAGTAATCGAAATGCTTCCACCCTTGCATTTTCATGCTTTATTGTCCCATCTATCAAATGACTGGCGGCACTTAAAGCGGCTGCTCTAGAGCCAATTTTCGCGGCTTTTTGGTATAGGGTTAGAGCTTCTTGCTGGTGCAGTTCTGTCGGTGCTTCTGCTTGCATCCACATCTGGGCCAAAGCAAACATACTATATGGGTCATCTAACTCACACCCTTTCTTAAACCATTGCTCGGCTTTTTCTGTGTTTTTAGGTACTCCCTTACCATCGCGATAAGTTATACCTAATTCCATAATTGCCCCTAAATCATTCGCCTCTGCCGCACGTTCACTCCAATAAATAAACTTGTTTGTATCGACAGCACATCCTGCTCCGTCTCGATACTTTAACGCCAATAAACACTGTGCAGAAACATTCCCCGACTCTGCCGCTTGGATAAGCCATGGAATAGATTTTTCCGGACTTGCTTCCGATACTAATTTCTTTTCGTTTAAAATCGCTACCCAGTATGCGGCATTTGCATCACCGGCTATTGCTTTGTTTTGATAACGAAGCTGTGCTTGGTCAAAGTATTTTTTTGCACCAATTGCATCCGGGGCTCCGCCCTCTCCTCTCATCAGCATCAAGCCGATTTGGTACATGGCATCTGCATTCCCGGAATCTGCCGCCTTTTGAAACCATTCGCGTGCCTTTTCTAGATTTTTAGGATATAATCGACTCCCTACTAAAAAATGCTTTCCCAAATCTAATGATGCTTCAATGTCACCGGCTAAAGCATCTTTTTCTGCCTGGGCCATGTATTTTTCTATCCAATATGCCCCTTGTTCGGCATTCCCGGCAACTTCGTAATGAATGACCAGCTTTCGGATAGCACCTCTATCTCCCTGTAAAGCTTGTTTTTTTACCCCTTCCAAATAAGTAGCAAATTCATCAGCCTTCTCCATCATTGTAGACGATGAGTGACTATCTTGCGAATTTGCTAGGCTTGCCGGTGATGTCAATGAAACGACACTACATACACCGGCAAAAACAAACTTCTGCAGAGTTTTTTTCATTCTGTTTCTTTATTTGTGGTTTCTATTTTGACGCCCTCCAAAGCCTCGTCCACCACTTGGCTTACGTCCACCAAATGCAAGCTTGCGTCCACCGGTAGCACCGCCTCGTTTGCCAAATCGCTGACCGCGAGCGGAGGATTGTTCTCCTCTACCACCTCTAAACCCTCCTTCTCGACGTTCACGAAATGCACCTTCACGGCGTGGTCGGCGTCCATCTCCCTCGCGTCGTCTTTCGTCGTCATCAAAACGACGACGTGACTGTGAACCTCGCTCACGACGGTCATCGCCAAATTTTCGTTCATCTCTGCGAGAAGTATGACCACCACGAGAAAAATCACGCTTTCTGGATCTGTCACGGAATGATTTAGCCTGTTTTCCTTCATCAAACATTCTATCATCAATGCGAATTTCCTCATCATCTGCATCACGATAGCGAGTGCGCATACCTGGGCTCAAATCATATTCTTCATCTGTCTCAAAATCATTCGGATTAAATACGTATGCGTCATCATCAAATCCCTCAGTTTTTTCGTCCTTAGTTGCAGCTGATGATGTAGCAATTTGAGAAGCAGAAATAAATTTTCGCTGTTTTGATGGATTTTTCAGCAACATTGCTATGTCGGAATCATCCATAAATCGCCAGCTCCCGGGTTCTAAATCTCCGCCCCACAGCGACCCCAAACGCACACGAACCAACTTACGAACTCTAAGCCCCAAGCACTGAAACATTTGGCGAACTTGTCTCTTTAACCCCTGCTGTAAAACAACGCTTGCTCGACGAGCGGATAAACGACAAACATATTTTGCCTTTGCGTTTCCTTCCGGTAAACGTACGCCTCTCAAAAACTGCATCAATACTGAGTTTTCAAAATTCTGATCCACTGTAACCCAGTATTCTTTTTCTATGCCGCCTGTCGGATGTGCTAATTTTTGGGTTAATTCACCCTTATTTGTCATCACTAACAACCCTTCTGAGTCTGCATCTAATCGCCCCACATAAGTTAAATGATGTAAACGAGGTGGCAACAAATCATAAACCGTACCAATTGCCCCTTGGGCTTCTCGACTACATACATACCCTCGCGGTTTGTTTAATAAAACGACGACTTCCTCTAAAGGCGTAACACGCTTCCCATCTACCTTTATAAAATCGTTACTCGTCACACGTAAGCCTGGTGTGTCTATGACTCGACCATTTACTTCTACTCTCCCCTCTGCAATCATGCGGTCTGCCACACGTCGGGAATTTATACCACACTGTGCTAAATACTTATTGATGCGAGTTCCCTCAAGCTCTAGTGCTTCAAATTGTTCTTCACTCATTTTCTACTCTCTGCCTCTTGCAGATTTTTGTTAACTTCTAATCTTCAATGCGATACCTCATCGCCAATTTGTCCTACTGACAAAAAAGCCTCCCGGCCATACAATTCCGAGAGGCTCCATTATCAAAACGATTGTCTTATAGCACACTCACTAGGTAAAATCACTTACCCAGTCGTGTACTACACTATTAAGCGTCGTGCTTGGTCTTTGGTAGACCCAATGGGCTTTGCCCCTTCTTCCATTCACCGCGTTCCTTGAGAAGCTTTACACGTTCAAAACGCTTCAAGACGGAACGCTTACCGCCGACTGTACCGGTTGCTTTGAGGCTAGAATGCTTAGACATGATTTTATTGTTTTAAAAGGTTTGAAAAGTTACTTCACACCACACTTTCTGTGGCAGGGCGAGACTTTATAGCTTAAAACTTTCAGATTGACAAGACAAATTTCATACATCTTTTAGATTCACACCAACAACTGACGAAATTTGCAAGTTATTGAATCACTAAAAAGCACCCATCATTTTCACAATTTGCGATGAATGATGAGTGCTTGATGATTTATAAGACTATTGGTTTACTCAACGGCAATCTCCATTTTCTTTGTCACCACATTACCATATTCATTTGACAATGTGTATGTGATGATATCCTTACCAGCAAATCCGGGTTTGGGAGAATAAACGGCATTACCATAGGTATTAATAGTCACACGTCCCCCCTTTGCAGAGCTTGGCTCCCATTCAACCTTTGAACCCTTAGCAAAACTAAGTAATTTTTCAGGGGCACATGGGATGGTCAGAGAAACATTCTTCTTTGTCTTTTTCTCTTCCGGCTGTACTAAGTAGGTCAAATCCCATTTCTTTAATCCTAGGTTAGCAATGTATTTAGCCGCTCCTTCTGATGGGAATAATTTGAAATGAGCAAAATATGGGCATACATCTCTTTGAGCTGCTTCTGATAGGCCTATGAGATAACGGTCAATCTTTGCTTGGTCATCGTCGGCTCCTTTCACAAAATCCCATGAGTACATATCGCCCTTGGTGTCGCGAATGCGTTTAATCACTTCTTTTACTCGATCCCAACCAAACGTTTCTGCATATCCAATCATCATACTTGTTATAGGATATGACCAGTGGTGCGTGCCCTTGGATGAAATCTTATACCATTTTTCCTGCATGATTTCCTGCATCCCCTTATCATTCGGGTCAAACAGTTTTCTCAAATGCAAGTCATGGCTATCTTTCCAATTAAATGACATGGCTCCATTACGTTCTCTGAGGTAATAACCTCCCCAGTTTGTCGTTGATTCTGCCCAGAAAGACAATTCCATTTCCCAGAAGTCGCTGTGGTGACCATGCTCGTGTAGGAAAAGAGCAGAGTTCGCCTCACGCATCTTATTGACGTCAAGCAACCAATCCATATTCTTAGGATTCCATTCTAGAGGCCAATAGGATACCCCTTCTCTGGCATAATGCCCACCATGCATACGGAACGGAACTCCGGGATAATATGAATAGAAATCTTCTAAATCACGGTTGTTTTCATTCCACCACTTCATCAATTCAGTGGGATTAGTCAGTGAGCGTAACTGCTCACGTGAAACAACCATCACCAAATGCTCAGATACTAATTCACCCCATGGTGCCGGTGCATTTGATAATTTTGCCCAATCCTCATCTGTGTGTTTCCCCAAAATAAAGCGAGGGGCTCGAATTGCACCATTTATGGTTATGGGAGTTTCATTAAGAGCCACTTCCTTTGGTACACGAAGTAGCATAAGCCCACCATGTGGCGTTGTAAATTTCGTCTTTGCTTGCTTTAATGGGAACACCCGATTTGTGTTCGGCATACAAACCAACGGTGTTTCTTCTTTCGTTGGAAAGTGATGACCTACGTGCATTTGAAGTTTCCCAACAAATTCTTCCGGTATGGTCACCTCCACTGGCTTCCCAGGCATTGCATAAAGACCAACGGATACAAATTCCTCTCTCCACTTATCGCCTTTGGAATTAAATTTCAAAGTAGCCTTCCCTCTCTTGGCACTTTGCGGGATATCCCCTAAAGCGGAAGCCAATCGATGTGCTCCGTATTTTTCCAACTGTACATCTGTAAGGGTATTCAACCAAGCTGCTTCCATGTATAATAACTGCTTGGCCACCGGGTTATTCACTGGGTTTTCCGGAGAAGCATTGATGCCGCGAGCCATTGCCATATAGGAACGCAATGCTTTTTGACACTCTTCAGGTTTTTTCCTTTCAGCAGATTCTCTGGCTTTACGCAACTTAGAAGTCAACAATGTTTTATCCTTATTATCAAGTTTATCAAGCCACTCCGGTAGGCGACTGATAGCTTGATTTCGCATTTCTTTTTCTAATTGAGTACAGCGTTTTTCCCGCTCAACGGTACGCACCCATATCTCTTTACTCTTATCTGTAAATTTCGGCTCGAAATACTTCTTATCTATTATTTGTTTCGTAATTCCTGGGCCTTCCCATGCCAAAGCAACGTGTTCTTCATTAACTATGTCTTTGAAATACAGTTGCATGAAGTATTTTTGCCCCTTTTGTAATGAAACTTTCCCCGAACATCTGGGTAGAAATTGTCTCTGGGGCATATAATGCGGAACTTGACAAACCTTTTTAACATTTGCCGCATTTTCATCACTACTTAACCATAATTCAGCCAAGTCATCAGCCGCCAAATAAAAAGTAAACTCCCCTGTTTCCGGGGCAGTTATCAAAGCAGAATAACGGGCACCAAAATCATCTAAACCAAAAGCTTCGTCATCTACATTTGGTTTCACAAAGACTGAGTGTGGAGCTTTATTTTTTGCCGTATCTATAACAGAAGAAATTTCAGAACTCTTAATTCCTTCCCACACTTCCATTACAACCCCTTTAGTTGGTTCTTTAGGTGCACCAAAAACAAGCGACCCAGTTGCCACCAAAGTCCCTAACGTACTTAGTATAGTTATTTGCTTCATACGACAATAGAAAATTTCTACGTTAAATATACATATTCTCCTTTGTTTTGTCAAGGAAGCAAGCCCCTTGCCCTTACCTAATATCCTCCCTCTCATTTCTGCAAATTTCATCAACGTGTGAAGTATTAGATTTTTTGAATAGTAACGAGCACCCTCTACTCAACTTCTTTGTCGGTGATGAGAGAGGGAAAAACATACTTGTGTTTAAGGTGTGATTTTTGATTTTTTTAGGTGTCAACTTTTTTCGCTTTTTTTAGGGCTCCGTGAGAGAGTGAGAGAATGTGTGGGGGGGAGGGAGTTTTTTCTTCATTTGACGATTTTTATTTTTCGGGCTAGTTGTGGATGT
>JAUNER010000032.1 GCA_030525455.1 Akkermansia sp.
ATACGAAGAGCAAGGCACTTCTTACCAAGGAGAGCGTTACCACCGTAACCGGAACCGAAGGACCAGATTTCGGATGTTTCAGGGAAGTGGCAGATGTACTTCTCTTCGTTGCATGGCCAAGTTTCGTCTTTCTGACCTGGTTCAAGCGGAGCACCAACGGTGTGTAAGCAAGGAACGAATGTGCCGTAACCGTCACGCTTCGGATTGCCACCGCCGTTAACTTCGTCTTCGAGACGCTTGAGAACTTCAGAACCCATCTTGGTCATGATTCGCATATTGGTCACGACGTATGGAGAGTCAGTGATTTCAATACCGATCTTAGCAAGAGGAGAGTCTAACGGACCCATGCAGAAAGGAATAACGTACATGGTGCGGCCCTTCATACAGCCCTTGAAAAGTTCTGTAAGCTTGGCTTTCATTTCGACGGGGTCTGCCCAGTGGTTGGTAGGACCTGCGTCTTCTTCCTTTTCGCTGCAGATGAATGTGCGGTCTTCCACACGTGCAACGTCGGAAGGAGTAGAACGAGCCAAGAAGCAGCCTGGGCGCTTCTCGGGGTTCAATTTGATAAAGGTTCCCTTTTCAACCATCATGTTGCAAAGCTCGTCGTTTTCTTCCTGTGAGCCATTGCACCAGTAGATGGTGTCGGGTTGGCAAAGCTGGGCGATTTCATCGACCCACTTCTTAGCTGCTTCGTGAGTGGTACTCATGGTGAGTCTAGACTAGCTAAAGATTCCTCGATTTGCAAGCCTGCTCTGTGTATTTTTTGAGATTTTTTTAGGATTTAGTGGTGCGATGCCGTCAATGAGTCAATGAATCACAAAAAAATAAGTAGGATGATAGCGGTGAGAATTCCAAAAATAGAATAGAAGCGTGGTGTGAAATCGTGCGAAACACGAGTAGAGATTATAGAATAATTAAAAAAATGGCATAAAATTTGAGAAAATGCTTGATTTCTGAGGTGTAAATAAGCTAATAAAGGTGTATGAATTTGAGACAGTTGTTACAAATTGCCGCGATGGGCGTAGGGTCTGTCGTTATGGTGGCTTGTGGGCCATCGAACGATCCTCATAGGTTGCCTGCGGTACACTTTAAGATTCAGCGAGTAGCAGCTGTTCCAAAAACAATGAAACAAATGTCTGATGAAGTTTGTGTAGAAAAGGACTACATGTCGAAGAGGCTCAAGCCACGTAGGCGAGCTCGGTACATGAAGCCTCGTTTCATCACGATTCATAGCACAGCTAACCCGAATGGGGATGCAAGCGACCACTCCAGAGCCTTGAAAAAAGGGCGAATGGGGTCGCTAAATTGGCATTTTACCGTTGACCAATATCATGCCATTCAGCATATACCGCTGAATGAAACGGGTCGCCATGCAGATAGAGGGGGGCCTGGTGATATGTACTCAATAGGGATAGAAATGTGCGAAGTTCGCTCGCATAACCCCATTATCACGTGGAATCGTTCAGCAAAACTGACGGCCATACTGATGAAGCAGTATAACATACCGCTAAGGAATGTGGTGCCGCATTATTACTGGACGCGAAAGAATTGCCCGGCCCCCTTGCTGACAGACGGGCGCCCCGGGTATAAGTGGAGTTGGTTTATATCGAGAGTAGATTATTATCGTCGATGTTTAGCCACTCGCCCGAATGCTAATAACGCAAGACGCACAAGATAACGAAAGAGGGGTGGAGTAGTGGGGATGAGCGGTGAGTTGTTACTATCATCATCTATCGAGGAATGTCGTTTTTTGAGAGGTCGTGAGCTGTCTGCTCTGCGAATAGCAGGAGTGATGTCAGTCAGAGACTTGCTCATGATGTTGCCGCGTCGCTATGAAGACAGACGGATGTTTGCCCGATTTAGCGGATATGCGACAGATGCCCCCATGTGCATGAGGGCAAAGGTCATCGATTTGGGGTGGAAAGGCTTTGGTGGGCGTGGTAGCCGAAAACGCTACATTGAAGCAGTCATGGAAGATGCTAACTCAATGGGCGGGGTAAGATTTTCATGTGTTTGGTTTGGGATGCCCATGATAGCCAAAATGCTCTGTGCAGGGATGGAAGTAGTGCTATATGGGAAGCTGAAGTATTTTGGGAAGCGGCTGTGCATGACGCATCCGGACTTTGAGGTGATAAAAGAAGGGGAGGGAAACTCCATTCATCTTAATCGCATCGTACCAGTGTATAGTCTACGAGGGGGGATAGCCGGTCGACGGCTCAGAGAGATTATTTATATGGCACTACATGAGCTATCACCGGAACCGGAGCCGGAGGTATATGAATTTGTGCCGGATGTGCCATTCAAATCTGCTCTGAAAGAGTTGCATTTTCCGGAGACGAAAGAAGGGCGAGAAAAAACATTTCGGCGTTTTGCGTTAGAGGAATGTTTTGCTCAGCAATTAAACGTGGCTTATCGTCGTAGGTGTGCAGATTTACGCATGGGACTCCAATCTGCTAAGGAAAGTTTGCTGGTGCAAGATTTAGTAAAATCTCTGCCATTTGAACTTACCGATGCCCAAAAACGCTGTGTGCGAGAAATCTACCGCGATATGAAATCTACGCGTAGCATGAATCGCTTATTACAAGGGGATGTTGGTTCCGGGAAAACACTTGTGGCTCTCTGTGCGATGTTACTGGCTGTGGAAAACGGCTACTCTGCCGTCATGATGGCCCCTACTCAGATTTTGGCTGAACAACATTATGAAAAATTTCGTCAGATGCTGGCTGTGCTCGATGTACCGGTGGCTCTGATAACCGGGGAAAAGAAAGAAGAATCTCACCTCGGCTTTGGAAATGAGGCTCGAATTATCGTTGGTACGCACGCTTTGCTCTATGGCGATAAAATTCCGGAAAATCTAGGTCTTGTGGTGATAGATGAACAGCATAAATTTGGTGTCAATCAACGCGAGCGACTTATTGCCAGAAATCCTAGACCTGATGTGCTGGTGATGACAGCCACGCCCATCCCTCGAACATTGACGTTGTCATTTTATGGTGATTTAGACGTGTCTATCATCGATAGTGTGCCGGTGGGGAGAGGAAAAGTCATCACAGCCATTCGCTCAGAAAAAGAAAGAAATAAAGTGGTGGACTTTGTGAGAGCCCAGCTAGAAGAAGGACGTCAAATCTACATTGTTTCTGCTCTGATTGATGGCGAAGAATCAGTAAAAGCTAAAAGTGCTCAAAAAGAACTGGCAGAATGGCAAAAACTCCTGCCTTTTATAGATATTGGGTTACTTCATGGACGAATGTCTGCGGAACAAAAAGACTCTGTAATGCGTGATTTTAGAGATAATCGTATCAGCGTTTTGGTGTCTACCACAGTTGTAGAAGTCGGGGTAGATGTGCCAAATGCTACGGTGATGATTATTAATAATGCAGAGAGGTTTGGTCTATCTCAATTGCACCAGTTACGTGGTAGAATTGGTCGTGGAGTCCATCAATCGTACTGCATTCTGATGACGGATGCTCAAAAGGGCGAAGAAGGGTATGAAAAACTCGGTATTGTCGAAAAAACAGATAATGGTTTTGAGTTGGCCGAATATGATTTGAAAATGAGAGGCCCGGGGGATGTGCTGGGGACATCGCAGAGTGGACATAAGGAAATCCGTTTTAATGAATGGCTCATGGATGCTCGTTTGATTCATCGCGGACGCGAATTAGCAGAGGCTATTTTGAGGGAAGACCCGGCTTTAAGTTCGAGAAAATATAGACCGCTGAGATTTTTGCTGGAAGATGGGACAGGACCTGTGACGAGTTAGTGAATGTCAAGGTGTATGACAGGGCGAATCTAACGCTCCGGTGGCAGTGTGGTCTATGTGGATAAGGGAGTAAAAGGTTTTTCCTCCCCTCTTAAAAACAACAACCCCATATATCAATATGATGAATTCATTCGCATATATCCCGGCTGTCACTGTGCTCTGTGTAGCTCCTGCCATTGCAAATGACTGTGAAACTTGTAAAGACCCTGTGCAATTTGTGCAGAAAAATATCGACCTCATCAATGATGCCAATAAGGTGCTGGATGAGGTAAAAGATGCCGCTGCCATAGATCCGGCAATCCGTAAGCTCGATGCCCTTACCGGAAAGGCAACTATGCTGGATAAGTGTATGGCAAAGGTGAAGTTGGATTCCGATCAAGCTATTAAAATTACAAAGATGAATGCAGAAGCTCAGTCTAGCATCGTTGCTTTGCTGGAAAACTGTTCTCGTTTGCAAAAGGCTAAACTCATGCCTGATAACTTGACAAAGGCAATTAATCAATTTGCTGCTGCAGCCAACATTCAAATTGTAGAGACAATTACAACTGTCGAAGAAATTATCGAAGACTAATGTAATACCGCTCGAATAAAACCTTCAACGATGCAGCATGGCTCTTTCACGGGTCATGCTGTTATTTTTATGCCAATTGTGCTAGAAAATAAAAAGCCTCTGCCTATCAAAAGACAGAGGCTTTCCGATTATAAAATACGGATGAATTAGACCGTCCAGTCTAAAATCACCTTACCGGACTTACCGGAATTCATGGCTTCAAAACCGGCTTTGAATTCGGTGTAAGGTAAGCGGTGAGTGATGATGGGGGAAACATCCAGACCACTGCGAATCATGGAGTCCATCTTGTGCCATGTTTCAAAGATTTCACGACCATAGATGCCTTTTAGTTTTAGACCTTTCCAGATGAATTTATTCCACTCGATGCTGGAGCCTTCCGGCTGAATGCCGAGCAGGGAGATATTGGCACCTGTGCGTGAGTTGTCGATGATGTCGCGTAAGCAAGAAGGAGCACCGCTCATTTCTAGGCAAACGTCAAAGCCCTCGGTCATTTCGAGTTCTTTCATCACGTCGGCGAGTTTTTCCTTGGTGACATTGACGGTTCGGTCTGCACCGAGTGTTTTTGCTAACTCTAAGCGGAAATCATTAATGTCGGTGATAACCACGGTCTTTGCCCCGGCTTTCTTACAAACAGCAGCGGCCATACAGCCGATAACGCCTGCTCCTGTAATTAGCACGTCTTCCCCCACTAAGTCCCAAGAAAGAGCTGTATGTACTGCATTCCCTAAGGGGTCAAAAATGGAAGCAATTTCCATCGGAATGCTTTTGTGAATGCGAACAACGTTATCCTGAGGAATGGATAAGTATTCGGCAAAACACCCCGGACGGTTCACCCCTACGCCTTGGGTATTTGGGCAGAGGTGCTTCTGACCGGAACGGCAACTACGGCAGTGACCGCAGACAATGTGCCCTTCACCGGAAACAATTTCGCCCGGCTTGTAAGCAACAACGGCAGAACCTACTGCTTCTACGACGCCACAGAATTCGTGACCAACGTGCATCCCTACGGGGATGGTTTCTTGTGCCCATTTGTCCCAGTTCCAAATGTGGAGGTCTGTGCCACAAATGGCTGTTTTGTGGATTTTGATAAGTACATCGTTTGGACCAATTTCCGGCATTGGAACGTCCATAAGCTCTAGCCCCGGTCCTGCTTGCGTTTTTACAAGTGCTTTCATGGGTGTATTCTTGCTCTTTTTGGGTCTATTGAGCAAGCCCAAAATGTGCTTCATCCTCAGTTTTTATCTGATGTATCAGATTTTTGCCACTTTGCAGGTGCTTTTGGGCTATTTTATGCCATTTCCCGCTGTTCTGAGAGTACTCATTCTTTATGCTCTCATCGTGGCGTATTTGATTTTGTAATTTTCAAGACAATTATTCATATTGACAGGTTTTGGTAAAATGTGTAAGCTTGCCTTGACGTTGGAGGTTTGTCCGGCAAGGGCAAGCGTCTGGGGAAACCTAAGGCCAGCGTCTTTTTTTATTGCCTTTTTGGACAAAGTTTTTTAGGGTCAATCCATCGGAGAGTGCTCATGGGGCGTCCATAATTATCTTTCCATGCGTAAAATCTACGATGAAGTAGGTTGTAGATATCAGAAACGCCCGGCTCTCCAGCTGCGTATATACCGATAACAGTGGTAACAAGGTCTGCAAGTTGAAGTCCTACGTTGTTTGCCTGAGAAATAGCAAACATAGGTATTTCCAGAATGGATGAGCGCATTGAGCGTCCGCTTTTACTGCGAACTAAAAAGTTAGTAACGGCTCGTGCATTGCGTTCGTCTGTTCCTATATCTCTATTATCAAAAACAATAATGGCTTTCCGATTATTGTGTTCTCTCTTCATGTACATGTTAATACGTTCACAAAGACTTTTGAATGTTGTGTCTAAGAGCGAGTCATTTTCACAACTAAAATCACGGTATTGTTGGTCGTAGCATACGCACCCGAAAATTGGTAGTTTATGTCGATGAAGAATTTCTATAATATCTTTAACAAATTGAATATTTTTTTGAGGGGTGTCGGGATTGGCTTCCATGAGTCTAAATGTTCGATTACTAAGAAGTTTTTTCCCTTTCATTTCTTTGGATTCAGCATATTCTTTACCCATCGTATCAAGTTTTAGATGAAAAATAGCATTTGCTATTTTGCTATAGCTCTCTACAGGGATGCCTACACCGCAAAGTGCTCCAAAAGGAATTTCATTGCCATTTTTATCTAAACGGGTTCGGAAGGTTTCGTCTAAGAATATGAGCATACAAGGATGTTAGCAGAGCGAGAGTGTGGTGGTCAAGTTCATACATGTCTCTTAACATGGGTATAAGTACCAACGTTGAATATTGTGAAAGAAAAGGGAGATTATACGTGGGAGACTACTTTGATTATATTGAGATGAAGAGTATCATTTTCTACAGGTGCTTTAAGTAATTGTCTAATCATTTGCCTTGGGGGTGATAATTTTTGAGGCAATGCGTGCAATGCAATATTTCAAATAAGCCTTATTTTGTGCTTCCCATAGGGGGACTTTTGTGGTATAAATCCGGTGCGGTCGTGTATATATTGATCGCTTCTCTCTAATTAAAACGAAATTGAAACATGGCGAAGTCATTCTTACCTACAATCTTCGAACATCCGTACCAGATTGATCCTAAGTACGGTAAAAGCGTAGCGTATTTCTCCATGGAATACGCCATTGACAACTCTTTCAAGATTTACTCTGGTGGTCTGGGTTATTTATCCGGCTCCCACATGCGCAGTGCTTATGACCTGCGTCAGAACCTTGTTGGTGTCGGTATTCTTTGGAGCTATGGTTACTATAACCAGATTCGTGCTGATGATGGCTCTATGGCTACACAGTACATTCGCAAGAACTATCCGTTCTTGGAAGACCACAACATTAAGTTCTTAATTCACGTTTGCGGTGCACCGGTTTGGGTGAAGGCATACTTCTTGAACCCGGAAACTTTCGGTACAGCTCCGATGTTCTTCCTTTCCACAGACTTGGAAGAAAACGATGAAGAATCTCGCAACATTTCTCGTCGTCTTTACGACGCAAATGGTTTCACTCGTATTGCTCAGTACGTTCTTCTTGGTAAGGGTGGTGCTCGTCTCTTTGATGAATTGGGTATCGAACCTGAAATTTATCACCTTAACGAAGCTCACGCACTTGCCGCTGCATTCCACGTTCTTGCTAAGACAGGTAGCGTAGAAGAAGTTCGCAAGCGTTTCGTATTCACAACACACACTCCTGAAGAAGCCGGTAACGAAAAGATGGACATCAATACGATGAACACCTTCTCATTCTTTGACGGTCTTTCAATGGAGCAAGTTCGTTCCGCCATCGGTCTTGCTGATAACGACAATACCTTTAACTACACACTCGCTGCATTACGTTTGTCTCACATTGCAAACGGTGTGTCTAAGTTACATGGTGAAGTTTCTCGTCAGATGTGGAAAGATTATGAAGGCATTTGCCCAATCATTCACATCACCAATGCTCAGAACCGCAAGTACTGGCAGGATGCCGAGCTTGCTGAAGCATTCCAAGCTCGCAATAAGGAAGCTTTCGTACGTCGTAAGAAAGCTCTCAAGAAGGCTCTCTTCCGCATGGTTGGTGAGCAAACAGGTCGTGTATTTGACCCGAACTGCTTGACCATCGTTTGGGCACGTCGTTTTGCTGCTTACAAGCGTCCTGACCTTGTAACAGGTAATCCGACCATGTTTGAACGCATGCTTCAGCGCACCAATTACCCGGTTCAGTTCATCTGGGCAGGTAAGCCATATCCGATGGACCATGGTGCTATTGAAATCTTCAATCGCCTGAACGAAATGACCGGCAAGTATTCCCGTGCTGCTGTGCTTACAGGTTATGAACTTGGTCTGAGCCGTTACCTGAAGAATGGTTCTGACGTATGGTTGAACAACCCTGTTGTAACTCGCGAAGCTTCCGGTACTTCCGGTATGTCTGCTGCCATGAACGGTACAATTTCTGTATCTACCAATGACGGCTGGATTTGCGAATTTGCTAAGGATGGTAAGAACAGCTTTGTAATTCCTGAAGCTGCTCCGACACTTTCCCCTGAAGCTCGCGACCGTTCTGACCGCGATAACTTCTACAATATCCTCGACGATAAGATTCTGCCTCTTTACTACGATCATCCGGATAAGTGGATGGACCTCGTATTTAACGCAATGGATGACATCTGTCCTCAGTTCGACGCCGACCGTATGGCCGACGAGTACTACAAGAAGATGTACACCGTTAAGTAATTGGCATTTTCTGAATCATAGAAGATTCTGTAAAAATTTCAGCCCGTTGCCTTTCGCAGGTAACGGGCTTTTTGTGTGATAAATGATAGAGCAATGGTTAAGAAAAGCCGTCGGAGTGGTTGCTATCAGAGGTCTGACATTTCGGGATTGGGATTTTTTACGTGAATTAAGTATCCGGTGGCAGGAATGGTGGCGAATTCCGGGAGCAAGGTGGCAAATCGCTTTGATTGGCGAGTGCGGTAGACCATTGATTTTGTGTTTAAGCCATTGCCAAAGCTGATGGCATCCATAGGGCAAGCGAGTTGGCAAGCGGTGTGTACAGCTCCCTCTGGTAGGATGAGGTCTGTGGCAGATAGATTGATTTTGAAAGAAGTGTCTGAGGCGTGAGCCTTCATAACAGATGACTTATGAATAGCTTTAGCTCGCTCAATTTTTTGGACGCAGTAGGTGCATTTTTCCATCACGCCCCGTGAGCGGATGGTGACATTGGGGTTGTTTTGCACATTGGTTTGTGCGTGAGAAGCTTTGGCATAGTCGTAGAAATTGAACTTTCGAGCTTTATAAGGACAATTATTGGCACAGTATCGAGAGCCCCAGCAACGAGCATAAACCATAGCATTTAGCCCATCGTCGGTATGGACTGTGGCATTAACGGGGCAAACAGATTCGCAGGGGGCATTTTCGCACTGTTGGCAACTAAGCGGGAGGGGCGTCAATTGCCCCGATTGGTCAAAATATCGGTCGATGCGAATCCAGTCTAAACTTCTTCCCTTAGCCATTTGTTCTCTTCCCACGATAGGGATGTTATTTTCTGCACGGCAAGCAACAATACAAGCATTACACCCGATGCAACGAGTGGTATCTATGGTCATTTGCCAGCGATATCCGGAACTTGTGCTTGATGGTGGGGGCGGTGGTGTGTTAAAGGGATGTAGAGGCAGAGGCTCCCTAATGTCTTTGGTTTTTGCCAATTCAGTGTCGCTAATAGGGCTGAGAGCAATGTTTGTTGGGTGTATGTGGTAGAGATGCCCGTTTTCATCAACTAGATGAGCCGAAGAGGCAGATTTTTGATAAGAAGCACATGGCGTTTCTCCGCCTAAGCCAAGCGGGAAAATAAGGGTATTTGAAGCAACACCCACGACCGGACAAAGAACCCAATGACTGAGCCCCGATGGTAGATTTAGTGCCATGTGCATGGGGCGTGAGCCTGTGCCGCCTAGTTTCCGGAAGTCCTGTGGAGAAATTTGAACGACAGCCTCCCAACTGATGCCGGTAATGGGGTCCGGGCATTCTTGCAACCAAGCGTTGCGATTTTGGTGGGAGAGCTTCATTCTTGAATCGTGGGTTATAAGAATTTCAAAGCCCTTGGTCGGGTTCTGCGCGGACGGAGTAAAAGTAATTTTCGGGTGAGAGGGTTTTATGAGATTATAGCTGAGTTGGGCGGAATAACCATCTCTTAACGCTTGAGCCCAAGATTCTGATTTATTTTCCGGATTAAGAGTTCGGAGGAAGAGTTTTCTAGCTCGGTAGTAAATAGGTGATACATTTTTTGCAGAATTGTAGGTGGCTAGTAGTTTCCCTTTGTTACTCAGTAGACCGGAAAGAATTTCCTCTGCGGCAACTTCTGCATGATTGGGTAAAACAACAGGCTGTCGGAAACACCAATAACCGCGACTGTCTCGTTCGATTCCCCAACTTTCTAGGGGATGCGTGGCTGGTAAATGCCATCGGCAAAGGCGAGCTGTTTCATCGTAATAACGCCCCCAATGAATGCTCTCTATATGGGGTAATTTCTTTGCTAATATGTTCCCTAGAGGTGAGTTTAGAACGAGATTTGAATCATCGAGTAAAAGGAGAAGGTCTAGGTTACTTATATCTGCCACCAAGGCTGATAGTCCGTGAACTTGATAACTTGATGGGATGTCGTATTTTTGGACACACGCATGATGAGCAGAAAGAGCATCATTAATTTCATCGATGAGTGCCGCCAATTCGCCCTGTTCCGGATAGATAAGAGCCGACTCGCCCGGATGCTTGAGTAAATCACGTGCACAAACCTGAAGCCATTGTTTTTCATGCTCAGAAAGTGTGTGACTAACCGGGGCTTGTGAATGATTGACGATGTGGCGGTGAAGTGTGTTGACGACGTCTCTTATTTGACTAGGGCGTATGGTTAATCGGTGGTCAGCGTGAGCTCCTGTGATAGAAACTTGGCTTTCTATACAGTAGAGACGAGCCATGGAGCTTTGTGGTGATTTGTAGTCTTTGCCTTCGGGACTGTGAGCATGGGCAAAATCGCTGGTTTTACCAATGCCGGGATAATTGAGGAAGTCGAAGTCAATAGTAAGTGCTCGCTTGATTTTGTGAAAACGGTAGCGTGTAGAAATGTTGGCTGGTGCGGTAAAACTTGCGGTATAAAGCCGTAGCTGTGGGTTTTTTTGTAGAAGTTGTTCGATGAGTGATTGAATAAGCGGTGAGTGCCCTGCGGGAAGCAGAATACCTGCTTGGTTCGTGGATTTAATGGCTTTTGACCATGCTGAAAAAGCCCCTTCTAATTCGGGGGGGCTGACAGGATTGCCGTAAAATGTGGCTTTTTTACTACGATGTGGGTCGTATAGGTCTAGTACAGCCCCCTGTATGGTCGGAAGTAGTCCACTAGAGTCAGGATAAATCGGGGTAGGGGTTAATTTTACCGGGCGACCATCGTAGCAACTAGCTAGTACAGGAATGGCATAACCATTGAAGCTCAGACAGGTGGCATAGTTTGTTTCTAAGCCGGGTAAAGACCATTCCGGGGCTTCATTATAGGGGATAATAAATTTTTCTAATCGTCGGCATGCCGGTGCACCAATGCCCATGAGTGCCATAGATGCCCCCATCCACTTGACAAAAGAACGGCGTGTGACGCCCCGTTCATCCCGGTTGAGAAATGCAGGATGATGAGTCTGTGAGGAATGCTGGGATTGTGGCGAGTGGCTAGACACGATAGTTATTGGTGACAAGAGGTGCAATTTAAGCTGGGGCGAATTTTCCATTGCTGTTGGAGAAATTCGCCTAGTTCCTGCTGAGTGGTGATTTGTTTGTTGTTGTGGATGATTTTATGCGATTTTAGGAATTTTTCTGCTGAGTAGTCTGCTTCGGTAATGTACTCTAAGGGGCGTAAATGTGATGCCGGGGAGCGGTGACAGTCCATGCACCATTTCATGCGAGCCTGCTGGGATTGAGAGGTTGTTTCCATTTGCGAGACATCGCCATGGCAGCTTGTGCAGCCTATGCCGCGGTTGACGTGAACCATGTGGTTAAAGCGAGCGTGACCGGCGAGTCTGCTTATCTGAATCCAGCGTATGGGGGCGCCTGTGTAGTTTTTGTATTGTGGGTCTGCGGCTTTTCTTAGTGGTGCTATGAGGGGACTATCGGGGAGTATATGCTTATGGCAATTTAGACAACTTTGGGTATCGGGGAGACCTGCTTTTGGTGAATGGTATGCTGCTGTGTGGCAAGCGGTACAGTCCATCTTTAATTCTTCTACGTGCTTTTTATGTGAGAAAGCTACAGGTTGGGTTGGAGTGTAGTCGTGGTCGTTGAAGTTGAGAAAATAAAGCCAGCCGATAAGCCCCCCGACCACCCCTAATATGAGTAAAATAACGGCGTGGAATTTACGCTTGCTTTGTGCTGTGAAGATATTGGCCATGGCGACGGGTGGGCTGTTTATAATGCCCTCCGCCCCGGTCGGGGGATTTGTGCCGGTGGTAGAGGTGTGTCTAGGGTTAAATCTTCCGGTACTAAACGCCTATGGTTTAGCTTTATTTGTTCCCATGTAATGCGTTGCCCGGTATGTGCTGCTTCTCGCCCAAGTATGGCGATGAGGGTCTTATTTGCCGCACTTTCTAGGGTTTGGGTAAATGTGCCACTTCTCAGGAGTTTGTAAAAGGCGATATGCGTATTTGCGTACATATTGCCGCGTTCCCCACGGAATCGCCAGCGTGTTTCAGCTTGTATTTGTGGGCGAATGGGGGTGATGAGTATGCCTTTTTCACAAATGGTTCTATCGACGATATTGCCGTGGCATCCTACCCATTGGCGGCATGATATATGTGCTGTGACGTTGTTTTCGTATTCAAAATAAACATCATAGTGGTCCCATACATCTCCATCATCTCGCCTCTGGGCTCGTCCGCCTGAACCATACGCTGCTAGGGGCATTTTTTCATTAAATGACCACACCATGCCGTCTATTGTATGCACGACTTGTTCCACAAATTGCCCACCACTGAGCCAGTTCCATGCTGTCCAGTTGCGAAGTGCCCAGACGACGTCTGTATCACTTGCCGGACGTGAGTCTAGTGCTAGGGGGGATTTTGGGGGCGAGGTGTAGTAGAGACCTTCAAATGCGAGGACTCTGCCCTGTTCACCGGAGCTGATTTTTCTATGGGCTTCTTGGTTAGCTTCATCATATCTCCAGCAGAAGCCGTCTAAGATGACTAGGTTTTTCTTTTTGGCTAGCTGGGCTGATTCTAGTACAGACATAACGCCGGGCACATCTACTGCGATGGGTTTTTCTGCATAGATGTGTTTATTGGCAGCAATGGCGGCGGCTAGTTGCTCCGGTCGAAACGCCGGGGGCGTGCATAGCAGGACGATGTCAATGTCTGTTTCAAGGATTTTTTTGTAACAGTCCAGCCCATGAAAAATCCGGCTTTTATCTAGCTGTACTCGTCCACTGTATTGTTTGGTGAGTAACTCATTGCCGATTTTTGTGCGTTCTTCAAAAACATCTGCCAGTGCCCATACGATGGTGTTTGGGTCTGCATCTAGTGCATTTTGGATAGCTCCTAATCCGCGTCCCCCACAGCCTACCAAACCTATTTTTAATATGCGGTTATCTGTCTGCGGTAGGGCAGCATGAAGATAGGGAGCCAGCGACAAATAGCCTAGTGTGCCGGCTGTTTGTTTTAAGAAATGTCGTCTGTTCCAAATGTTGCCTCCCATTTGCTTTATTATACGTGTATATTTTGCAGAATCAAATGCTCTCTCATGCTGGTGACAGAAAAAGTGACTTATTCTTCTTTTCTGTCTGGAATCTTTGTTGACCTTGTACCCATCGATTTGCATCATGGGGATAAGTTTTTTTTGATATGATGCAACTGAGATTTATTTTGTCGGCTGTTTTGGCTTCTGTGTTATTGGTCTCTTGCGATAGTCAAGATGCTCCGGCATCTGGCTCATCCGAGCCACAAGAGATTGCTTCTCTCAGCCCGGCCGCTAAGCTCGCTTCTCTTATGGGGATGATAAATAATGCGGATTCGGCTAAAAATTACGCCCCTTTGGTGGAGAAGTATGCCAAAGCTCTGCCAACTTCTTTAGCTCACCAAGAGGCTCTCGATATCGTTAATGAGATGTTTCGTCTGACGAATGCTGAGTTCTTTGGCGTGGTAGAGTTGGCCCAAGCTGTTTCTCTCATCAAAATTCAGCATACGGAGTATTCCGCAGATGCCCCGCTTGAGGTCGATGCTTATGAGCCTTCCGGCCTTGAGAATTAAGGGTATGAATGATGTATTTTGGGTCTTTTGAACGGTGCTTTTTTTTATTGTTTATAATATTTGAATTATAAATCTCCGCGGGCGAAACGCAAAGGAACTTTTACCGCAAATAGAACAAAAAGCGAAGGAAACCTTCTCTGATTTGTATTAGGGTATAGGGGAGGGTGCTAAGTTTTTTTGGGGGGCATAAAAAACGGCCTGAGGTCTCTCAACCCCAGGCCTATTATTGTGAAGAAGACAATGATTCGGCTAAATCATCTATTATCGACGACGGCGAATCATCAATGCTGCCAAACCAAGCAAGCTAAGGGAGGCTGTGGCCGGTTCGGGGACGATAAGGGCTGCTACTTCTGTGGCAGATAAGGCTTCTTTGTAGAAAAGCACATTGTCTATGGTACTTGTGGCACTATTTGAAGAGGTGCCGAACCATCCCATCTGTGCTTTTGTTACTCCTTCGCTTTTAAAGTTTGCCGGGTTATCTATAGAAATAGAATTATTGAATACTCCGTCGACATATAATGATACTACGGTTGCTGTATTGGTCTCGCAAACGATGGTCAATGTTGTCCAATCGAGCATATCGCTCGTAACGCCTGTATCGAAGCTCTGAGCACACCAATGTAGATTTAGACTTCCGTCTGCATCTGTCGTTAGGCGAATGGTTCGCCAGTTTGCACTTGCATTACTTGCATCATTGGAGAGGACGGATAATATCGTGCCACTGCTGAAACTGTTCACATCAAAGCTGACTGTAAAGCCGTCTACTGCAGACATTCCTAGGTTTGTGGAGTACATACAGTGGTTTCCGCCCGTATTTGTGGCTGTTGCGTACCCTTCTTCGTTCCAAAGACACCTTTCATTCCAAGTTGTGCTTTCTGAACCGGAGCTTTTTGTATTGCCTGTATCAAAGTTGAAGTATGAGGCAATTTTGCTTTGATCTAGTTCATCTATGCTAGTCACACAAGTGGCCCCGGTGCTTATGCCGGCAAGTGCAAATAAGGCGATAAGAGATTTCTTCATATCTTCTAAATTCTTAAGTTTGAAAATAATGAGACCTTATGGGGTTTTCAAATGATTCTGCTCCCATAAAATCATTCTTCAATTACTACAGCATTTAGAATGCTGTGTTCATAAGGGTGTTGATAGTATTTAGAATGCTGTGTCAAGCATACAGTTCCTAAAAAAACAGATTATCAACAATTTTTTCACACTAAGTGGAGAATCGATAGGTCGCGAAATGCCCGATTTTCGGGCATAAAAGAAAATCGACAACTGATAATCAATGTATAACTCATTGATAGTGATATCAGCATTCTAAATGCTGTAGTTTATCTTAATAAGTGGCGAGTTTGCCACCCACCGTTCATTCTAAAAAAGGATTCTTATGAAGAAAACTCTCATTGCACTTATGGCTTTAGCAGGGGTAGCTACAGCGGCTACCATAGAAATTGAATACGATGTGTCTCTGGGAGAAGAGGCGTATGATGGTTATAAATCTAAGGCATCTGATGCTACAGGGTGGGTGGATTTAACATGGAAAAATCTTACTACAGATAATTTGCAGACGGACCTAGCTTTGCTAGACATTGATTCTGAGGGAAATTATGGGTTTAATCATGTTGGGTCTGCATTAAACACAGCAAATAAAGGTGTGGATTATGTAAATGGAGTTCTTACGGTCATTGGACGTAGTGGAATAGGACAACAAACATATTTTGCAAGTGTTACAGATGTAACAACTATTTTGGGAGATTATACAGCAGATACGTTAACTGCTTTATCTGTTACGACAACAGTAACAAATGGTACTAACTCCGATGCATGGTGGGGGCTGTATAGAATGGATGACACAGGTACTCTTACTGCAATTTTGGACATTAAAGGTTCTGGTGGTTCTGTTAGTGATTTAAGAACTAAAACAACAGAAACAATTACACTTTCTTCGGAGCAGATAGGAAGCATCTTAGATACAGATAAATTAGTAGTCGTTTATCGTCAAACTGGAGCCGGTACAACTTTAGGTATTAATAGCTTAGCTTATAATGCAGTTGTGCTTGTCCCCGAACCGGCTACTGCATCTCTCAGCTTACTTGGTTTAGCTGCATTGATGCTTCGCCGTCGTCGTGCTTAGTTCATCAAAGCAAAAAACGATTATTTCAAAAAGAGCCACACTTGAAAGGGGGTGGCTCTTTTTATAGGGAAAGTAGAAGTGGAGGGTTGGCTATTATAGAGGGCGGCGAAGCTCTTGAATAGCCTCTAGCATATCATCTTTGGTGATGTCGGCAGAGACAAAAGCGTTGCCTACCTCTTTTAGAAGCACGAAGCGGATATTACCTGCTTGGAATTTTTTATCGGAGGCGGTTTTTTTGAGAACAGTTTCCGTAGCTATATTTTTGTCTAAAACGAGAGGCAAGCCGAGGGCGTTGAGAGTTTGAAGAATGAAGTCTGCACTTTGGATGGATAAGCCCGATTTTTTCACACTTAGGAATAGAGCGGCTCTCATCCCTAAAGAAACTTCTCTTATGGGGATGATTAATAATGCGGATTCGGCTAAAAATTACGCCCCTTTGGTGGAGAAGTACGCCATAGCTCTGCCAACTTCCCTCGCTCACCAAGAGGCTCTCGATATCGTTAATGAGATGTTTCGTCTGACGAATGCTGAGTTCTTTGGCGTGGTAGAGTTGGCCCAAGCTGTTTCTCTCATCAAAATTCAGCATACGGAGTATTCCGCAGATGCCCCGCTTGAGGTCGATGCTTATGAGCCTTCCGGCCTTGAGAATTAAGGGTATGAATGATGTATTTTGGGTCTTTTGAACGGTGCTTTTTTTTATTGTTTATAATATTTGAATTATAAATCTCCGCGGGCGAAACGCAAAGGAACTTTTACCGCAAATAGAACAAAAAGCGAAGGAAACCTTCTCTGATTTGTATTAGGGTATAGGGGAGGGTGCTAAGTTTTTTTGGGGGGCATAAAAAACGGCCTGAGGTCTCTCAACCCCAGGCCTATTATTGTGAAGAAGACAATGATTCGGCTAAATCATCTATTATCGACGACGGCGAATCATCAATGCTGCCAAACCAAGCAAGCTAAG
>JAUNER010000015.1 GCA_030525455.1 Akkermansia sp.
GGGTCACACCGAAGCCATCAAAGTTCTCCTCCAAGCCGGGGCTAATATCGAGGCTAAGGACAAAGAAGACTGGACTCCTCTCATGTCTACCGCAGCTAATGGTCACACAGAAGCAATCAAAGCTCTCATCCAAGCCGGAGCTAATATCGAGGCTAAGCATCAAAAAACTGGAGACACAGCTCTCATAATGGCCGCATTCCTCGGTCAGGCCGAAGCCATCAAAACTCTCATCCAAGCAGGGGCTAATATTGAAGCAAAAAACAAGGATGGCTGGACTCCTCTCATGTCTGCCGCAGCTAAAGGTCACACCGAAGCAGTCAACGCTCTCATCCAAGCAGGGGCTAATATTGAAACTAAGGACAAAGAAGGCGGTACTCCTCTCATGTCTGCCGCAGATATGGGTCACACTAATGCAGTCAACGCTCTCATCCAAGCAGGAGCTAACATCGAGGCTAAGGACAAAGAAGGCTGGACTCCTCTCATGTCTGCCGCAAGTAATGGTCAAGCCGAAGCAGTCAACGCTCTCATCCAAGCAGGAGCTAACATCGAGGCTAAAAAAAATGATGGCCGGAATCCTCTCATGCTTGCCGCATCTAATGGTCACACTAATGCAGTCAACGCTCTCATCCAAGCCGGAGCTAATATCGAGGCTAAGAATAAAGTGGGCTTGACTCCTCTCATGTTTGCCGCAGCTAATGGTCACACAGAATCAGTCAAAGTTCTCCTCCAAGCAGGAGCTAACATTGAGGCTAAGGAGAAAAATGGTTTTACAGCATTAGATTATGCAAAAGCATCTGAATCAAAAAATAAGAAGCAAATCATTCGCCTACTAAGAGCGGCAGGTGGGCGATAAGGAGCTAAAAATATCAACATTCCGATAAGTTCGAAAAACGAGAATCATCCTCAAATTACAACCCGGGAAACCTCACTGCAAGCAGGGAATAAAAAAACCGCTCTTGTCGGCATCTTTACACTTTATCAAAAAGAAGTGATATGCTAGACTAAGGTCAAGCCGAGGTGTGAGGGAAAGCCCCCTGCACAGTTCTGACTATTTCAAACAAACTAACATATACTTATTATGTATACACCTGAATTCAAAAACATCCTTACCGCCCAGCTTGCCGGGTTAAAGGAAGAAGGCTTGTACAAAGAAGAACGCTTCATTGCCTCTCAGCAGTACTCACAAGTAACACTGAAGGATGGTCGCTCCGTCATCAATATGTGTGCCAATAACTATCTGGGCTTAGCAAACCACCCGGAAGTGATGGAAGCCGCTAAGCAGGCCATTGATAAGTGGGGTTTTGGTATGGCATCCGTACGCTTCATCTGCGGTACACAAACGCTACACCGTCAGCTTGAAGAACGCATCTCTGCATTCCTCGGCACAGAAGACACGATTCTCTTCCCATCATGCTTCGATGCCAATGGTGGTTTATTTGAAGGCTTGCTTACTGCTGATGACGCCATCATCTCTGACTCCTTGAACCACGCTTCTATTATTGACGGTGTACGTCTTTGCAAAGCAAAGCGCTACCGCTATGCCAATAACGACATGGCTGACCTCGAAGCTAAACTTCAGGAAGCCGATGCCGCCGGGGCACGCGTGAAGTTGATTTCCACCGACGGGGTATTCTCCATGGACGGCATCATTGCCCAGCTAGATAAGATTCACGAAATTGCCGCCAAGTACAACGCCATCGTGCACTTCGACGACTGTCATGCCACAGGTTTCCTTGGCAAGCGAGGTCGTGGTACACACGAATACTGCGGTATCTTTGGCAATATCGACATCACTACAGGTACACTGGGTAAAGCCCTGGGTGGTGCATCCGGTGGTTATGTATCCGGTCCGCAGGAAGTTGTAGACATTCTTCGTCAAAAGGCACGCCCCTATCTTTTCTCAAACAGCGTAGCTCCTGCTATTGCCGCTGCTTCTATCAAAGTATTTGACTTACTCGAAGCCTCTACCGAAGCACGCGACCGCGTAGAAGCCAACACCAAATACTTCCGCGAAGCCATGACCGGAGCCGGCTTTACCATCGCCGGTAAGGATCACCCAATTTCTCCGGTAATGCTTGGTGATGCAGTACTTTCACAGAAATTCTCTGCACAGTTGCTCGAAGAAGGCGTCTACGCCGTAGGCTTCTTCTATCCGGTTGTACCAAAAGGTCAGGCACGCATTCGCACCCAAATCTCTGCTGCCCACAGCCGCGAACAACTCGATAAGGCAATCGACGCCTTCATCAAGGTTGGTAAAAACCTTGGCGTTATTTCCTAATCACAAAACGCAAATCGTATAAATAACAATGGGCGCATCATCCGCACTTGGTAATCAATTACCTAAATTGCCCATCAAGCGGGTGGTGCGCCCTACTCCTACTATCCCTGACCACCAAGTGCTACGCCAAATCGGTAGTGGTGCCTATGGTGAAGTGTGGCTGGCTAAATCTCTCACCGGAGCATGGCGAGCCGTAAAGATTGTTTGGCGAGAAGACTTTGATGACGAGCGGACCTTTAACCGCGAGTTTGAGGGCATTCTGCAATACGAACCCATAGCTCGCAATCACCCCGGGCTGGTACACATCCTACACGTTGGTCGGCAGGATGGTGAGCATCCGTACTATTACTATGTGATGGAGCTAGGTGACGATGCTCGTACAGGAGTTCAGATTCACCAAGATGAGTACGTACCCCGCACCCTGCAAACAGACAAAAAACTATCAGGCAATAAACCACTCCCTCTGGATTACTGCTTAGAAATAGGTAGCCAACTGGCACATGCCCTACTCTATTTGCATAGTAAAAATCTGACACACAGAGACATCAAGCCGGCGAACGTCATCTTTGTCAATTCTCGCCCGAAATTGGCAGATATAGGCTTGGTAGCACACCAAGACCAGAGGAGTTTCGTCGGTACAGAGGGGTTCATCCCCCCCGATGGCCCCGGTACTAAACGTGCCGACGTCTATGCTCTGGCAAAAGTACTCTATGAAATCAGCACCGGAAAAGACAGGCTGGACTTCCCTGAATTGCCAACACTAAACGATGACTTGGCATCAAAAAAATGGCATCAATTCAATAATATCATCTGCCAAGCCGCTGAACCCAGAGTAGATGAATGCACCATAGACTCTGCCGAGCTACTAGCCGAGCAAATCGATTTATTGCGTGGGTTTGAGTTCCCTACAAAATACCGAGCCTCAAAGAAGAAAAAGAAAAAATCAAAACAAAGTTTTCAACTTCTAACAGCGGCCATTCTAGGGGCAGTATGTTCCTATTTTGCTGTTCAATTCATAACACCGGAGGATGAAGTGCCTCCCCCCCCGGTCACACAAGACCCCACCGTCACTCCGACCTCCGGGAATGAACAAAACACAGGCTATGCCATCATTATCACCAGCCCACACGGGGCATCTATATATGATAAAAACGGCAACTACATTGACGAAACACCCTATGGGCCCATCTCTTTACCCCATGGCACACCCGTAGCCTACACTATTAAGAAACCGGGCTATGCGGATAAAGAAGTTTACGATATTATCCGTAACGGGCAAACTTGTGTACTCGGTGGTGCATTAAAACAATATCATCCGCCTAAAGATAACACTACTTGGAAGGACACAAATGGTCAGATTTATCGCCCGGATCACGGCATTCACATTGCAGAAAGACCAATTAGCGTCCATAACTTTAATAAGTTTATAAATGATACTATAGCAAGCACACCGTTTGATAAAGAAACGGCTTTGGCTAATGCTGATGCGAAAGAATCAGAAAACGCCCTCATTCACACCAAAGCAATTGAAGCTTATGTCCGTTGGCTCAATAAACAATGCGAAATCGAGGGTTTACTGGGCAAGGATTATTATATTTTTGCAGAGTCCTTACCTCATGATGCAGAAAATTCAGAATACTCTCCCTACATACTAAAAGTCGTACGAGCCCTTCAAGTTCCCATTACCATTCACAGCATACCACGTGGGGCAAGTGTATTTTTCAATAATAAGCTCATAGGTCGCACTCCACTAGAGGAGTACGTTAACCAAGTTCCCTACCAACTGGAAGTTAAGCTACCCGGTCATGCGGCCATTATAAAGACAGGCGACGACCCGCAGGATTTATTCCTATCTCTTCACCTCCAACAGGATAAATCAGTCGTATTCAATAAAAAATGGACCAACAGCCTAGGCGAAGAACTCATACCACTACGCCGTGTATTGGTAATGAAACACGAAGTCTGCCTGAAACACTACCGCCAATTTGCCCATGAAACAAACACCCCAATGCCACCTACCCCAAACTTTGAACAAGCTGAAAATCATCCGGTAGTAAACATTACACGTGATGAGGCTCGGGCTTTTGCCAAGTGGCTTACTGAAAAAGAACGAAAAGAAAAACTCATAGGCGAACATGATTTCTATCGTTTACCATTCGATGCCGAATGGAATGCCATGAATGGATTAGAAAATGAATCAGGAGCTTCTCCTTTTGAAAAAAGCCTTCAAAGCCAACATAAAAGCGATTACTTTAGCTGGGGAAATACATGGCCGCCAAAAAACAATACAGGCAACTTTGCCGACGAATCTGCTCTCAGTCATTTAGCATCCTCTAGGCACATTGTCGGCTACAATGACTCTTTCCCATATACAGCACCTGTCGGGTCGTTTGCGAAAAATCATTTAGGGATTTACGATTTAGACGGCAATGTCATGGAGTGGTTAGAAAACAATTACGGTGGACCGGAAAAGCTTGCTATTCGCCACTATGGGGTAGCTCGTGGGGGCAGTTTTTTATCATTTAGACCCAACCAATTAACCCCCATTCAAAGAAATCCCCTGCCCGTAACTACCAGAGATGTTACTCTTGGGTTTAGATTGGTCTTATCATCGAAACGCCCAAACAAATAATGAAGAGATTTGTCATGTCTCACTAGACTTCGACGTGGCATGAAAATTCATTGAATATTACCTAATTTTTGCTACATTTCCCTCACACAATTTCCGACATGAAAATCGTAGCCATAGCCAACCAAAAAGGTGGTGTAGGAAAAACCACAACTGCTATCAACTTAGCTGCCGCACTTGCTCAACTAAAGAAAAAGGTTTTACTTATTGACCTTGACCCTCAAGCAAATGCGACTAGTGGCTTAGGTATCGATTTAAGAGAATCGATTAGTTTGTATCCGGCTCTCATTGGACAAACAGATGCGGTATCCTGTATTCTGCCCAGCGGCAGAAAACGCCTCGACATCATTCCTGCTACGATGGATTTAGCCGGGGTAGAAATTGAATTAGCCCGTTCCGGTAATCACTTATCTCGCTTGAAAGAAACTCTGGCTCCGCTCAAAGAAGCAGGGGATTATGATTACTGTATCATGGATACCCCTCCCTCTCTTGGGGTGCTGATGACGTCTGCCCTTGCCGCCTGTGATGAAGTGCTAACCCCACTGCAATGTGAATGGTTCGGCTTGGAAGGTTTAGCTAAAATTCTTCATGTCATTGCTCAAATTTGTGCCAGTGGGGCAAATCCCACCATCAAGCACGAAGGGGTGCTAATGACAATGTATGATTCTCGTACAAATTTAGCCCGCTCTGTCATCGACCAAGTAGCTCAACATTTACCAAAAGTGCTTTACAAAACTACCATCCCTCGCTCAATTCGCTTGGGGGAAGCTCCTAGCTTTGGAAAAACGATTTTTGAACACGACCCCAACGGCATGGCCTCTGAGGCCTATATGAAAGCGGCAAAAGAATTCATCAAACGCCATAAGTCTTAGTTCGATTCTTGCTCTATGCCGGAAGAAACAGGAAGTCCTCTTTCTAATGATACGATGGCACAGGCGATGCCTGTACCGCCACCGATTCCTGCACCGCAATCTATAACAACTAAATCTCTCCTTGAAGAGAAACATTCTTTACCCCCGGCAGAAGCTCAGGGCGAATTTTTCGTTTATCAGCGAGAATTAGCCCCCGGCATGAAGATTGAACATTATGAAATTTTGAAGGTTCTGGGGAGTGGAGGATTTGGCATTACCTATCTCGCTACTGATTTACATCTGAATAGAAAAGTTGTTATCAAAGAGAACTTCCCTACCGCTTGTTCCTATCGTGACCCATTTACCGGGAAAATTCTTCCTAATAATGAACATGATAGAAAACACTACGAATGGTCTCTTAAAAGCTTTTTGACAGAAGCTCGCACCCTTGCCGAACTTAACCATGAGGGTATTGTAAAAATTCTCTCAGTCTTTGAAGCCAATGATACGGCGTACTTTGCCATGGATTATATCAATGGTTTATCACTCGATTATCTGGCAGAAAAGCTCCATACAACCGGTCATAGATATACTGAGGATGAATTAAAAGGCCTACTTATTCGCTTGCTTCACATCTTGGAATATCTGCATGAGAGCAAAATTTATCATCGCGACATTAAACCGGGAAATATCTTACTTACCGAGGAAGGTGTCCCTGTACTCATCGACTTTGGGGCGGCTCGCCATGCTCTCAATATGCCGGCTGCCACTGTGCTGACAACTCAGGGATTTTCATCGCCTGAACAAGCTTTAGGAAAATCTACCATCGGTCCATGGAGTGACTTATATTCCGTTGGTGCTACTTTTTACACTATCTTAACAGGGGAACTACCGGAACGTGCAGAGGCTCGCTTGATAGAAGACACGATGCCCCCCTTGCATAGCAATACCCTGCTCTCTCGATTTTACTCACGTGAGTTTTTGTTCAGTCTGGACAAAGCTCTATCGCCGACTATTTCTGGACGTTACCAAAACGCCCAGGAATGGATAAAAGACATTTGCCCCACGTGCTCAAATTCTATTTCGTCTACCATTAAGCTTAGTCACGAAGATATTTACCATGCACAGCACCGAGAGCCATCTAAATTCCCCCCCATGGCGGAACTTCCCAATGATGTGCCTCACGTCACCACCATTTCCATTCCTGAAAAACGCAGTATTATCCCCTATCTCATCGTTGGGTGCTTATGTACATTACTGACAGCTCTTGGCGTGGTCTTTTTAGTAGACTATATGCGTCAAAACCCTATGGGGACGACTATCAATCAAATTAAGGATGTCATCCAGCAACAACCTGTCATTACTCCCATTAATCCTTCCCCAATGTTAGTGCAGGAACTGTCGCAAATCCGCATTCCGGAATTACGTACGGCAGAGGATGCTTCTGTAGCATTCCGACAACTTTCACAATTCTCCCTCAATCTCAATAATTCTACTTTGATTAAATCCGGCTTCCCCACACCGGATTTACCCAATCATTTACGCGTTTCCTGTATTTATCTTCAGTTACAACCTATTTTAGATAAATCTACTTCTGTATATCTCACTATTAGAGATAAAAAGAACAAGCTGGTTTCCCGCTCTGCTAATTCTGTTCCTTCATTTAATGTACCGGGTCTATCAACAACTGGATTTTTCTTCTCAGAGCTTCCCACATTAACAAGCTCAGAACCCTATTATTATAGTTTTGAAGATGAGTCAAACACTGTTTATCCGGTAAATATAGCTTGTTTCAAGGGTGATTTTATCAGGCAAGAAGATAGTTTCCCGACGGTTCGCATTGTTACTGCTCTCCCTATTTACAAAGATAAAATTCTGACTCCGAGCATGGATAAATTACTATCCATCTTTACTTCACGCAACATCAATGAAATTGAAAAGCCGGAAAACGTACAGTTTATTTCACAACATAAGGATGAAGTGACTCTCTTTGCTCAAGAAGGTTATCCCTTGGCTCAATATGCTCTGGCTAATTTAATTCTAAATGACACCGACACCTCTCACCAAGAGACAAACCAGGCCATTGTTTGGCTTTATCGTTCTGCTATAAGTGGATGTTATGCGGCGGTAAAGTCTATGGGGGTCTATCTGTTAGACATTCCTATGTATTTCCCCGACTTAAAAGCTCAGCCAACTTTAGCCCAGAAAAACTATGCCCAAGCTTCTAGATTTCTAAAAATGGCATTGCAATATAAAGACTTACGCTCTTTATATCTTTTGTCTTTAATGTACTCTCAGGGCTGGGGTGTCCCGTGCTCGCCGAGTTTAACTAATCAGATGATTCCCTACTTGGATAAATCCTCATTCATTCTCTCACCGGATTTCCTCGAACATCAGCAGATTTGTGCACTTTGGCTTTCTCCTCCACTTAGTGACCAAAAGCACATTAAATTACAGTTCACTATTCCCGGGCCTAATGCTACTAAATTGCTCGATGGTTTAACCATTTACAATACCGATCGCCATAAGTCATTGTACATTCAAGAATACCATGTGTACCAAGAAAATAGAGAACTTCTCCATTTTGTAAAACCTTGCGAATTAGTTCCGGGACAAAAAACATCGCCCCTTGGCGTTTCTATTCCTCACGAAATGATTTCTCATACCAGTTTGCCTCTTGTGGTTGAAATTATCATGTCACCAAATAATGGCAGCGGAATTGTCACTTTACCAAATGTTTCTTATGTATCTCACCATTAAATCACAACTTAAACGGTTTATAGGCTTTTCCGGTCTTATCATATCTCTGAGTTTACTTTGCTCATGTGGAGACCCAAGTGTTAACTATTGTGAAGACCTAAACTCCATCAACACCGCTTACGGTGAAGAAAGTAATGAGCTAGTAGAGCGACTCCTGAAAATCAAAAAATCACCTAGCTTACCTGCATTAGCCGATTGTGCAGAAGATGCCGCAACTTTGCTCGCTAATAGAAATAATGAGATTAAGGAACTCAATACGGAAGGAGTCGATGCGGCTCTTATCAATTTTGTTAATAAAGATTTAGCTCTTTATGGCAATATCCAATCCACGGCTGAATACTATCGTGACTATTTTAACGATTTACTCAGTGGCAAAAATAAACAATTTGATATTAGTCGGGCTCAGGGTGTTTTCCTTAGTGGCAGAAATAAGGTCAGAAAGTTGCTGGCTGATGCTCAGGCTCTCGACCGCGAAGCAACTGTCATTCAAACAGAAGTATCTGAAAAATTGAATACTCCCCTCCCCAATATCTCTTTCCCAATTCCCGATATCAAACCTCTTCTAAAAATGAATTAATTTCTCCCATAAAAAAATTCTCGATGTAAACATTTTTTTGTTGACAATCCCACTCTTCCAAACTATCATCCTTGCACAGCACAGCGGCGGGGTCGCCAAGTGGTAAGGCAACGGTCTGCAAAATCGTTATCGCGGGTTCGATTCCCGCTCCCGCCTCCAAGCTGGTGCTCATGTCGTGTTCGTCTAGCGGTCTAGGACTCCCGCCTTTCACGCGGGCAACACGGGTTCGAGTCCCGTACACGATGCCAATTTTCTTCCCGGTCAGAAATGACTGGGATTTTTTTTGTCCATAGAGGAGTATCTAAGCAACCTAGAAAGACACTCCTGCCCTCCACCCACTGGGGGCTAATCAGCTTTAAATCAACACCATCTACCGGACCATTGGGCTTTTGCCCAAATAGTAAGGCGAATTATCTGAATGTAAACTGCAAGCAAAAAAAATCGCCGAGATGCGAAAATTGCACCCCAGCGATTTTTTTTTGAAACAATTATATCGTTGTCAGCTTACTTCTTGGCCTGAGCTTTTTCAGCCTTGGCAATTTCAGCATCTAACTGAGCAGTAGCTGCTTCGTAAGCTTTTACAGCTTTGGCATCACCGGACTTAGCGGCATCATAGAGATTCCATAAGTCAAGCTTCTTCACAGCAGCCTTTTGGGCAGCGGTGTAAGCCTCAGCAGCGGCTTCAGCGGCAGCTTCATCAGCAGGAGCGGCCCAAGCATGCTTATAGCCCTTTACATCATTCCAGTGACCACGAGTAAAGTCAGGGAATGCAACGGAGCAGTTATTATTGTCCATTGATAAAGAACCAAGTTCTGCTAAGCAGCACCATTCAGCCATGTCGTAAACGTCCATGTCTAATGGCAAACCATTCTGTAAGCAGTAAACCAGGCGAGCTTCCATAAAGAAGTCCATACCCCCGTGACCACCAATCTTGGCACCTAAGTCGCCATACTTCTTGATGATGGGGTGACGATAGGTTTCACGTAACTTCTTCATGTTTTCTTTGCTCATGAATGCGTGTGAATCCAAATCTTCCAAATCCGGAGCACCTTCAGCGGCCTTCATGTGGCTACTTTCAAGTACGAAGCCTTCAATCGGATACTTGTTAGCAAAACCACGAGTACCATTCAACTGGAATAAACGGTTATATGGCTGAGGATTCATCACATTGTGCTGAATTTCAACAACCTTACCATTTGCAGTACGCATAAGAGTGGTGGTATGGTCACCATTGCGGAATTCCGGGCAGGGCTTACCTGTCTTTTTCTCAACCAATTCACGACCATGTACGGACTTGGTATCCATTGCCACGAGGTTGACGAAACGGTCACCACGGTGGATGTTCATTACCTGAGCTACCGGACCTAACCCGTGAGTGGCATAAACGTCACCACGGTTTTCTTTGTTGTACTTCAAACGCCAGCTAAGTTTTTCCGGGTCTTTCTTTTCGTTGCACCAGTATTCACCCCAGAATGGGTCCAGATTATGGATATAAGCCCCTTTAGCATAGAGGACTTCACCAAAGATACCCTTCTGAGCCATATTAAGTGCGTCTAATTCAAACCAGTCATAACAGCAGTTTTCGAGAATCATGCAATGCTTACGAGTCTTTTCAGACAGGTTGACAAGGTCCCAGCACTGTTGCAAGTTCATAGCACTTGGTACTTCAATAGCAGTGTGCTTGCCGTTTTCCAAGGCACACTTAGCAACCGGGAAGTGATGATCCCAGTCTGTTGCGATGTAAACAAGGTCTATATCATCACGCTTGCAAAGTTCTTCATAGCCCTTTGCTCCGGAATAAATAGCAGCAGGAGCCAAACCTGCCTTACGCAAATCTTTCTGGCATTTTTCTGCACGTTCTTTCACATAGTCGCACAAAGCCACGATTTCTACACCGGGAATGTGAGTAAATCTGGCCACAGCATGTGGGCCACGCATCCCTAAACCGACAAATGCTACACGCACTGTCTTCATTTTCGGTGCGGTAAGACCTAATACGTGCTTCTGACCATCCGGACGTACAGGAGATTCTACAAGTAATGTCCCCTTATCCCATTTAGTTTTAAGGTCTGGGGATAATGATTGAGCCTGCAAATTGCTTACAGCAAAAAATGCAAAGCATGCCAACATCAGTGAGCGGGTTAACTTCATACGTGCATACTGTTTATCAAATTTACCTCTTCACGTCAATCTTATTCAGCCAATATACGGGAAAAAGTCGAGCTTTTATTCATCTGTTTCAGATGATTCATGGCTCCGCCCCCAGCGTCTGGCTAAAATTGCACAAACCATTAACTGTAATTGGTGAAAAATCATAACCGGTATCATGAGCTGACCAAGTGCAAAGCCTGCAAAAATCACATTCATCATCGGAATCCCGGTGGCTAGGCTTTTTTTGGAACCACAAAAAACAATGGCCAACTGGTCTTCTCTCGAAAATCCAAGTTTTTTTGCCCCATAGTAAGTAATGACTAAAACTAAAAACAGCAAAACAGCACAAAAGCCCAGCACCTTTACCAGAGCTAATATAGGTAAACTAGACCACATTCCCTCATTCATTGCATGGCTAAATGCTGTATACACCACCAACCAAATGGTACTATGATCCGTCCACGAGGTGATATGTTTATGATGAATGACCCAAGCTCCTATCCACCGCTGGGCAAACTGCCCAACCACAAAGGGGACTAATATAATCAAGCATATATCTACAAAAGTAGAGAAGTCCACCCCGCCCCCTTGAGTAGACCAAACAAATCCCACTAATAATGGTGTAAGAAATACCCCTAATAAACTGGAAATTGATGCCGAACAAATGGCGGCGGCTACATTCCCCTTGGCTATCGATGTAAAGGTGATACTCGACTGCACCGTGGAGGGAAGCATACACACATATAGCATCCCCAAACTCAACTCCTGCCCAAGTGCCAATTCCCAAAGCGGTCGAAATGCCAACCCCATGAGTGGAAATAACACAAATGTAGAGAGTGCTACTAGCCCCTGAAGTCGCCAATGCGTGATACCTTCCCAAATCGATTTCCTCGATAATCTCGCCCCGTAAAGAAAAAAGAGTAAAATAATAGCACTATCACTCAATAGGGAAAAAACCATATCCCATACCCCAACACAGGGCAATAATAATCCCAAACTAACACTAAGCAAAAGCCCAATGGTAAATCTATCAAGTTTGGGCAGGAATTTGGTCATAAAAATGAGGGCTGATTTTCACCAGCCCTTGATAAAGTTGAATTTAATTACTTAAATCTTACTGCGTGTTTTTTACTCAATCGTAAGATAGATTCCGGCGTAAGTTCCAATACAGCGGCAGGGTCTGTGATTTTTACATCGTTGAGCTGAATTGCACCGGGCGTAAAGTGTTCTTTTCTCAAAATGCCGTTAGATTTTTTAATCTTAAACACATTTTCAAACAGATATGCCACGATTGTCAGGGCTGTCCCTTCGGGCAATGAGCTGATTTCCACTTCCGGCAACGCCGCAGAGGCTAAGTCTCTTTTAGAGAATCGTGTTTCCCAGTCGCTGCGAGCCGCATCTGCTGCTTCAGGGCTATGATAACGTGCTGTGATTTTCCATGCCAGTTGCTTCTTGGCTTCCATGGGATGCAGGGTTTCATCTCTCTTCTCGCCAAGCAATACTAAATAGTACCTATCCATTAGCTCGTCACTAGCACTCATCATCTTCCCAAACATCATGTCCGGGGCTTCGTCTACACCTACATAATTACCATAAGACTTGGACATCTTACGAACACCATCCAAGCCTTCAAGCAACGGCATAGTCATGGCGATTTGTGGTAGCATCCCTTCTTCTTTCTGTAAGTCGCGACCTACCAGAATATTGAATAATTGGTCTGTACCGCCCAACTCAACATCAGAGCGAATTTCTACAGAGTCCCAACCTTGCATGATGGGGTACTGTAATTCGTGGAGTCTAACTTCCTTACCACTTTCTACACGGTTTTTGAAATCTTCACGAGCCAACATTTGTTGCATCGTCACACGAGAGTTGAGCTTTAGCACATCTTCGTATGTCATCTTTCTAAACCAGTCGCCGTTATAAACAACTTCTGTCTTCTCTTTGTCAAGAATCTTAAAGGCTTGCTTGGTATATGTTTCTGCATTGGCAAGCACTTCTTCGCGTGATAAAGGCGGTCGTGTTACAGAACGTCCGGTCGGGTCACCAATTGTTGCGGTAAAGTCTCCAATCAACAATATAGCCTGGTGCCCTAATTCCTGGAATTGACGTAATTTTTCAATCGCTACTGTATGTCCTAAGTGAATGTCCGGTGCTGTGGGGTCTACACCGAGTTTGACGCGTAACGGACGCCCTAATTTTAAGCGTTCTTTCAATTCATCACGACCGATGACTACGGCCGTCCCTGCCATCAAAATGTCTAATTGCTCGTCGATTGTCATGTGTTCGGAGCTATAGTTGCAGTTCCTTGCCACGTTTTCAAGCGTTTATCATGTTCTCACCACGGAATTATGCTTATCACCCATTCCCACCCTGCTTGCAAACAGTCTAACACCCATGCACCACCGGACCAAATAGTGTCAAATATCCCCAATATCCAATTCCAACCGGCGACCACGCCATCTGCCATCCATTTAACCACCTCTACTAGCCACTTAAATATCTCGATGATGGTACAGATGATTATCACTTCAATAAGTCCCGGATGCATGAGCATATTATCCTCTAAACTTAAAAAAAAATCAATGCTTTTCCTATCATATCACCTGCCTTGTTTGAGTTCTCCTATTTCTTCTCAATTCCATACATATTTACCATAGATAGACATAAAGTAAAAAAATCGTGTACACAGGAATATTTTGACTCGACAAACCACATTTTTTCATGTTTGATAGTCACGGCGCATTCTAGCCCACCGGATGAGCCGATGGGGCGAATGCTCTTCAATTAACTAAAATTTAGCAATGAGTAGATTAAAAGTTCTGACCCTGGGTTGGGAATTCCCTCCCCTCGTTAATGGCGGCTTAGGCATCGCTTGCCTAGGTTTGTCTAAAGCATTGGCAAAAAAAGTAGACCTGCGTGTTATCGTTCCCAAAGCCGATCCGTCTGCACAATTTGACGGCTTCCAATTAACAGGTCTTAACAATGTTTCCTATCAAGAAGTCGAGCAAGTTGACAAGCGTTACTCCTACGAGAGCTTCGCTATGGTAGAACGTGCTCCTATTGATTTAGACCCATACACCACCATCGAAGGCAGTACCGGTACTGTTCGTTTCACTAAAGAAGGTCGTCTTACTTTTGCAAAGACCCACGAATCCGACCTTCAGCTTTTCAAAACGAAAGAAGACCTCTATGCCGGCGACCTTGCTCTTAAGGTAATTCAGTTCTCCAAGATTGCCGTTAAGGTTGCTATGCAGCAGGATTTCGACGTTGTGCACGCCCACGACTGGATGACCTACTTAGCCGGTGTTGAAGTAAAGAGAGCCACAGGCAAGCCTTTGGTTGTTCACCTTCATGCTTCTCAGTTTGACCGTGCCGGTGCT
The DNA here is from genome assembly GCA_030525455.1 of Akkermansia sp. Classification (GTDB taxonomy): domain Bacteria; phylum Verrucomicrobiota; class Verrucomicrobiia; order Verrucomicrobiales; family Akkermansiaceae; genus Akkermansia. The sequence goes on from JAUNER010000015.1 coordinate 14,630, forward strand.
GATGCTCGTGGTTGGATCTACGACATCGAAAAATATGGTATGGAACAGGCTGATGCCGTTATTCCGGTAAGTAAGTATACAGGTACTATTGCCAGCGGTCACTATGCTATCGACCCTCATAAGATTTTCCCAATTCACAATGGTGCTGACCCGGTTGAAGTATTCAAGGGCAAAAAGAAATTCCCTGAAAAGCTCGTTCTTTTCCTTGGTCGCTTAACTGCTCAGAAAGGGCCTGAATTCTTCCTTCAGATTGCCGCTAAGGTTCTTGAACAAACTCAGGATGTTCGTTTCGTAATGGCCGGTACAGGTGAAAAACTCCGCCAGCTCATTGAAACCGGAGCATTCCACGGTGTAGGTGATAAGTTCCACTTCACAGGCTTCCTTAATAAGGCAAAGGTAAATGAACTTCTTTCTATCACAGATATTTACTGTATGCCTTCCGTATCAGAACCATTCGGTTTATCCGCTCTTGAAGCTGCTCAGTTCAACATTCCTGCTGTTATTTCCAAGCAGTCCGGTGTGGCTGAAGTGATGAAGGGTGCCCTTAAGGCCGACTTCTGGGATGTAAATAAGATGGCAGAGCACATTGTAAACCTCAGCTCTGACCCTGAACTTTACAAGCGTGTGGCTGAAGAAAGTGCAGAAGACATCAAGGCTTCTACATGGGATGCTGCCGCAGATAAAGTCATCCGTGTTTATGAACATGTTTGCAATCGTTAATTCTATCATCAACCTCTAACATTTTCACAAACATGAGCAATATCTCCCTCACTTTTATCGCCCATCAGCCAAACCGTCTGATTCATTACGATTTCTTCAAGATTGGCGAACACGCCTTCTATGAAGACGACAACATGAACGCACGTGTTTTAAGTACTGTTGCTGAACGCAGTTACTTCCCTGCTATCCGTTTGATGAAGCAACTCATTGAACTTACAGAAGGCAAGTTCCGTTTCGGTATAGCACTTAGTGGTGTGATTTTGGAACAGGCTATGTACCATCGCCCTGACCTTATCACAGCATATAAGGATTTAGCAGAAACAGGTTGCGTGGAATTCCTCGCCATGCCATACTATAATTCTCTTGCCTCTGTTTACTCTCAGCAGGAATTTGCTGAACAAATCCAAGAGCATTGCGAATTAATCGAAAAACTCTTCGACGTAAAGCCTCAGGTCCTTATCAACACCGGTATGCTTTACTCTAACGCCATAGCCGCTCAAGTAGAATCTCTTGGTCTCAAGGGTATCATCGCTGACGGTAACCCGGCTATGCTCAAGGGCTTCATGCCAAACGAAGTATTCCTAGCTCCTTGGGTTTACAATACCACCACGATTTTCCGTAACCGCGAGCTTTCTAACGACCTTGCTGTATTACGTACAAATCCTGAATGGTCTGAATACCCATTGGCTCCGACCACATTTGCTGATTGGTTGACCAAGCAACCGGGTAGCGTTACTTCCATCTCTATGGACTTTGAAACTCTTGGTGAACGTCAGTCTGACTCTACCGGGGTATTTGAATTCTGGCGTAATATGATTTTGGCTGCTGTTGAATACGGCAATCGCTTCATGACTCCGTCTGAGGTTGTTTCAGAAATCAAGCCAATTGCTGTTTGCGATTGTCACCACGAAACTACTTGCTCTACTTTCGGCACCATGTCTCACTGGGTTGACAACGTAATGCAGCAGGAAGCTATCAGCAAAATCTACAAGCTCGAAAAATCCGTTAAGGCCGCTAATAACAAAGACCTTACCCACGTATGGCGTAAGCTTCAAAGTGCTGACCACTTCCAGTACATGCAGAAGGAAAACTCCTTCACACCATACGCATCTGCTTTCGATGCTTACATTTACTACATGAATGCTTTGGCTGACCTCCAAATCCGCGTAAAACGTGAGTCCGGTGAAGCCTAAGATTTCATACACATCATTATAAAGGTTTGCTCACATACCTTTTGTCAGCTCGTACAAAAAAATGTGAGCCCATCTCATAATCTACTCGCTAAAAAAAGGCGGTCATCTCTTTCGGGTGACCGCCTTTTCATTGTAGCAAATGTTTTTTGTTTTATACTAACTTTCTTAGCACTTGCATTAGTTCATCTTCAAGAGGTGCTTTCCCCGCTACAGAAGCACATTGTTCTAATTGTTCACAAGTACGGGCTCCAATTAGAACGGAGCTGACTTCTGATTGCTGTAATAAATACCGCAATGAAAGTTCCGTTAAGGACAAACCGGCATCATCTGCTACTTGCTTCAAGCGAACGACACGTGCCATGTCTGCCTGAATTTTTTCTTCGTTCAAAAAGACAGATGTTTTGTCTGCTGCTCGTGAATTTTCTGGTATTTGAGCACACACATATTTCCCCGTAAGCATCCCCTGGGCTAAGGGAGAAAAAGCAACACACCCTGCTCCTACTTGCTTTGTCGTTGGTAACACTTCTGCCTCACATTCCCGATTCAGCAAATTATATCGCACCTGGTGTAGTAAACAGGGCACTTTCTCTGCTCTGAGTATGGCACATGCCTGTTTAAGTATATCGGCAGGGTATTTTGACAGCCCTATATACAGAGCTTTGCCCGACCTAACAATATCTATGAGTGCTTGAAGTGTTTCTTCCAATGGCGTTTCGGGGTCTGGTCGATGGTGATAAAAAACATCAACATATTCCAAATTCATTCTCCGTAAACTTTGATTGATACCGGCTATCAAATGTTTTCTACTCCCCCAATCTCCATATACACCCGGCCACATCAGATGGCCGGCCTTTGTCGAAATAAACATTTCATCTCGATGGCCCATAAATTCATTCTTCAACAAATACCCAAATGTTTCCTCAGCACTTCCGGGCGGTGGTCCATAGTTATCTGCTAAATCAAAATGGCATATCCCTAAATCCATGGCTCGTCCAATCAGCTCCCTACACGTTTGTTTGTCGGACGCCACCCCAAAGTTATGCCATAAGCCAAGTGATACTTCCGGCAATAATACACCACTATTCCCACATCGCCTATATCTCATTCCTGTTCCCATGCCTCTCATTCTAATTGCCTTATTCTTTCCTGTAAAGCATGAATCCCCCCCTACTTCTTCTTGCTTTAATTTATGATTTTGCCGACGCATTTAGAATGCTGATATTACTATCAACGTATTACATATTGATTATCAGTTGTCGATTTTCTTTTATACCCAAAAATCGGACATTTCGCGGCATAGAGATTCTCCACTCTGTGTGAAAAAATAACACACATCCTGGTTCTGACACTGATGTGCTTGCACAAGTCGGTCTTCGCGGTGTAAAATCTGATGCAACAAATTCTGTCATTATGTATCAGCCTAGAACTAATGTAGAAAAGACAGGCTGGACTCCAAACATCACACTGCAACTGCGGCTATCCCGGAACCCACCACAGCCACGCTTTCCATTCTTGCTTTGGCAGGTCTGGCTGCACGTCACCGTAAATAACTCAATTTTTCAATTTGTTAACAAAATCCACTACTTGCTTAAAGGGTAACGGCTCTTTTTTTAGCCTATTAATCTAATCATAAATACCACTTATCCCCTTTCCCTCACCAGACCACTTGCCCCAAAAAAAGACCAGATATATATATACCATTAAAAATCTGTTATTTACAAAATCGAGATTCAAAATCATAAATTTCCCAGTTGAAAAGTCAGGATAAAATGATAAAAAAGTAATGTTCACAAGTTTGCTCTAACTTTAACCGAATCAGACAGGTGAAAACACGACTTCCATTAGCACTTTTAGCTTTCGCACTTGGCAATAGCATCAGCTATGCCGCAAATACACCAGCAAATGACCTTGGCACACTCATGTATGTAGGGGATTCCATCACACATGGTGTCAATTCTGCCTCTTACCGTTGGGCATTACACAAGATTTTTGCCGACAATGGTATTTCTTACGATGCTGTTGGAATAAAGTCAGGGAATTACTCAGGAGGAATAACGGCCGGGACAAATTATGGCGGACAGACTTTTAATAATGTACACAGTTCACAAGCCTCTGCCCGAGCATACGAAATTTCCGGACGCCCCTCCTCCTCAACCGGTACGTCCAGTTATGGTCGCTTTGGAAATTCAAACATCCTCAACTGGCTAGGGCAATCCACAGAATTGACAAATAGTAATGGAACCTATACCGGAGAAACCTTTACCGGCGACAATGCCCCGGACACCTACTTCATGCTCATAGGCACAAACGACCTACTATCAAACACAGGATGGTGCTTTAATGAAGAGAAAATCACCGGACTCCTAGGTGACATGGATACCATCGTCAATTCCATGACCACAGCAAATGCTAATGCAAACATTTATGTGCTCGAAATCCCTTGCTGGACACAACACCTCAATAGCAACGAGGAAACCTACCATAGTGCCATTGCATCCTATAACGAACGCCTAAAAACATGGGGTGAAGGTCATTCAAATGTAACAACCATCAACATCAACAAAGGCATCATTGATGTAGCAGCAAGTACCTCATTTTATGGTTGCTCATCTATGTTCAATAATCCCGGCACAGATGGTCTACACCCCAATGCACAGGGGGATTTGATTATCGCCGGCAATGTCGCTAAATCCCTCGGCTACGCAGGTCGCTCTGCAGGCCAGGTGCGTGTCGATAACTCACAATTCAAAGTAAACTTCTATAATGGCACAAACGCCCCACAATTTAGCTCCTCTGCCCTCACATCAGCAGGCTTTGCTCTAAGTAATGGTGTACAAGTCAACACAAATGCCATAAGCATGGGGAAAGGCGATAGCATCACCACCACTTGGGCATTAAGTGAATCATTAGATAAAGGCTTCACCTTTGATTTCAACTTCAACCTAGGCGATGCCGTTGCAAATGAATTTACTCTTGATAACGCACTCAGCATCTATCTGGGCACAGATGCCTTCTACGGAAATCTGAATATAGACGAAGCCTACATCAAATGGGGTAACACAGTTCTTTACTCCATGGATATGTCTGAAAATTCAGAAAATATCCGTCTTTCATACATTACCGGGAATGTGGTGGAAGGGCTCAAAGCCGGGTACTATGTCTGGTTAGGCGATATGCTCATTGGTGAAGCCTTGGGTGTAACAGAAGGCTCTACCTACAATGGGCTAACCATTAACTATAATGGGAACTCCACACTCACCATTAACGACCTCGCACTAGACGGCACTCGCTCATATGCACCAACCACGACCAATTATATGAATGAGGCGTCTGCTTATTTTGCTACCAATTTGGTAACAGAAGCAGCCACACCGCAGGGTAATCAAACATGGATGGGGGGACAGACAGCCACAGCATCAAAGACCGGCATTGCTCTATCCGGCCAGGAAAGCATCAATGCTCGTGCAGAAGCTACCACTATAGGTGGCAATGGAGTCGTGGTTCAAACAGAAATCACCTCTGGTAGTGCAGAGAAAATTTATGCAAATTCCGGTAATTTCACCGGCGATGCTGGTTTGACCATTTCTGCCGGTGGTAAAGCCAATGACTGGTATGGGGCCCATTCATCGGGGACTCTTACAGGGGATGCATCTCTACGTTTTACAGATAATGCCGTAGGTGGAAGTACAGTATTTGGGACGGTGAATGCAATAACTGTGACCGGAAATGTCTATCTGGAATTTTCTGCCCAAAATGCTAAATTTGACACTTCATTTACCAATGTGGAAAACAAGCAATCCTCCATAGTCGGTAGTTTTGAATCTAATATAGATGGCAATGTCGATATCGTTGTCAATTCCGGTGAATTCTCATATCAAGTACTTGGTGGTATTCATACCGGTGCTAAAACCATTGGCGGAAACACTAGTGTCTACGTTAATGGCGGTTCGTTAAACTCCAATATCTATGGTGGCGGTTTTGCCGGGACTATTAAAGGAAATTCCCAAGTAACCATCACAGGTGGTTTTATCGAAGGTCATGTCTATGGCGGTGGTAGAGGCGATACGATTGAAGGTAATAGCTCCGTAAATATCACCTCCGGAGGAATTGCCGGGAATGTCTATGGCGGTGGAGAATCCGGAACAATTGGTGGAGAAAGCTCAGTCACCATCACTGGAAACTTAGCCGCCATTGGTGGAAATATCTACGCCGGCAGTGCAGATGGCTCCTTTAGCGGCAATTCAAAAGTGGTAATTAAAGACCTTTATTCCGGCAACTTCTCATCCGGCTTTGACCGCTATAATAAACAAATCGTAGGGACTTACTCTCCACTAAGTAGAGCCGTCACCGGCACAAGTACCCTAGTGCTTGACAATGTAAAAGTAGATTCCTTTAATGCACAGCTAAGCAACTTCTCTCACATTGAAGTAACAGGTGGCACAAATACCACACTCAGCTCATTAGGCGGAGCAAGCACGCTTTCTTTAGATACAGGAAGTGCCCTTGCCCTCACTTCTGCCACAGATCTGACAAGTCTTATTTTAAGGACAAACTCCGCGTTCTCAACCACGGGCTTTTTAGCAGACTCTGTCATTGTCGACATTAGTGAAGCAGATAATTACATACTCACATTAACCGACATAGCAGCAGACGTGGATTTATCTAACATCCAATTCTATGATGGTATAGACTATTACGCTGCTACAATGGCATACGATGCTCAAGCTATGGCAGGGCAACTTACTGCCGGTCTAGTCATTCCGGAACCAGCCACAGTTTCCTTATCCCTACTGGGACTAGTTGGATTACTGAGTCGCCGACGTCGTGCTTAATTAATCAAAAAAATTCCCACAAAAAAAGAGTCGCTCACAAAAGAAGCGACTCTTTTTTTACATAAAAATTTACAAACTCATCTGAGCAGAGAAAAAACTACTCAAATAGAATAGGATATGATTTCTTTGCAAGAGCCGTACTTAAATTGACAATATCGCGGCTATTAGAAGAAGCCAATGCCTCTTGGGCCATAGCTCGGCACTCTTCATAATTGAGGTTTCTAATGGCATAACGAACCACAGGAACCAAATGAACCCCTACAGAGAAAGAAACAGCACCCAAACCAATTAAAAGTGGCATTAGTAAAATATCCCCTGCCATTTCACCACAAATTGCCGTAGGTATCCCCTCTCTCTCTCCGGCCTGCACCGTCATGTTTATCAAGCGACCAACAGCCGGATGCGTAGAACGGAATAAATTAGCCACCTTGTTATTCACACGGTCCACGGCTATCGTGTACTGGGTTAAATCGTTTGTACCGACAGAGAAGAAATCAACCTCCTTTGCAAGGAAATCCGTCATAAGAGCCGCACTAGGAACTTCTATCATTATGCCAACTCTCAAATTCTTATCGTATGGAATTCCCTCTGCTTCCAACTCATCACGACATTCCTGAAGGACAGCTTTAGCCTGCATGACTTCTGTATAACCCGAAATCATAGGAAACATTACGCCACATTTAGGGATGCCGACAGTCGCCCGCAAAATAGCACGCAGTTGCTTTTTAAATATTGATTTTCGAGTCAAAGAAACTCGAATTCCTCGCCACCCAAGGAAAGGATTCGGTTCCGGTGCATCGAGCTTTTCACTAGGCAATTTATCACCACCTGCATCAAGCGTACGGAAAATAACGCCATGTGGTGCACACCCCTCTGCCAATTCGCGATAATAGTTGTACTGCTCTTCTTCATCCGGCATTCCCGTCCTATTCCCTAATAAAAAGAACTCTGTGCGGAACAGCCCTACCCCCTCTGCACCTACTTCCTTTACAGCTGAATACTCATGCGGAAATTCCACATTACCAGATAAACGAACCTTTCTGCCGTCTTTAGTCTCTGTGGGCAAACCTCGTAGTGCTTCAAGCTTCTTATAAGCTTTTTCTTTCTCACTTTGAATTCGCTTATAATACTGAATTGTTTCATCAGTAGGCTTAATAACAAGCACTCCTTTATAGCCATCGATGATAGCAAATGCCCGGCATTCAACCTTTAGCACACCATGCTCTATCCCCACAATGGCAGGAATTCCCATAGAACGAGCTAAAATCGCCGTATGAGAAACAGTTGACCCGGTTTCTGTGGCAAATCCACGAATTTTAAACGCATCCATCGCCGCTGTATCTGACGGAGTCAAATCATAAGCCATGAGAATTTGCAAATCTTCGTCTTCTTCTCTCTCTGTATTATTAAGAAGATTTTCTAACGGCTCAATCTGCGTAAGGTTCTTTATCACACGCTGCATGACATCTTCCATATCACCAGTGCGTGCTCTAAAGTAGGGGTCATCAAGGCGACGCAGTACTTCAATGTAGTCCTGCATCACGACATAGTAAACAAATTCGACGTTTTTAAGGCGAGTTGACAGCAATTTCTCAACTTTCGAAATTACTGACTTATCCTGCAAAAACATCATGTGGGCATCAAAAATGGCAGCCTCTTTTTCGCCGGAAATAAGTTTCATACGATCACGCATACGCGAAATCTGCGTTGTCGTATCAAGTAAAGCTCGATGAAATCGTACTAATTCCCCAGGAATATCTGCCTCTGTAATATCATAACTTTCAGGTTCCTGCGAGCCTGAAACATGCACCTTGATATACCCAAAAGCAATACCCGGAGATACAGGAATACCGGTAAGTCGAATCTCTTGTGTTTCCGTTATATCCTGATTCATAAGACCAATAGCAGAGTAAAAAAGTCTCTAAACTAGGGCTTATTCTTCTTCAAATTTGCGAGCAATCAAATCTTCAATCGCCTTTACAGCATCTTCCTCATCTGGTCCAGTCGCAGTAACAACAATCTTTGAACCATGACCAACCGCAAGCATCATAAGCCCTAAAATACTTTTACCATCAACCTCTTCACCATCATGTTCGACCACAACATCGGATTCAAACTTACTGGTCAGCTTCACAAATTGAGCTGCAGGACGAGCGTGGATGCCGAGTTTATTGATAATTGTGAGTTCCTTGGTAACCATAAAATAAAAGGGAAGAGCTCTTATTGCGTGAAGACCCTACACTATTTCAAGCCTCTTGTCCAAACTAATTTTTTATAATTTACGATGCAAGCACACAAAATAGTGACATAGTCGACAAAACAACGACTACCCTTTCATGGTAGATAGCAGGTTTCGGTTAAACTCATCAGCCATATCAACACCCATTGATTTTAAGAGATATTGCATAATAGCAACCTCTACCAATCTAGCCGTATCGCGTCCGGGAGCCACAGGTAATTCAACCATCGGCACCGGAACTCCCAGAATTTCCACCCTCTTTTGATCCAATCCTGTACGAGAAAGTTCTTCCTGTTTATCAGCATGAACAAGTGTGACGATAAAGTCTAATCGCTTCGACTCTCTAATAGATTTCATACCAAACAACTGACAAATGTTTACAATACCCAAACCTCTGACCTCCATGTACCCTCTACTAGCCTGTGGTGCAGCCCCTATCAATTCGCCACCTACATTCCGCAAATGAACAATGTCGTCTGCCACCAAAGCAGCCCCACGCTCGACCAAACCCAAAGCAGTTTCACTTTTCCCCACACCGCTAGACCCTCGCAAAAGTACCCCGGTGCCTCGAACATCAATCAAACAGCCATGTTGTGAAACACGATCTGCAAATTCATTCTCAAGAATGATAGTAGCCATGTTTACAAATTTCATCGTCATTAAACTAGTACGAAAGATGCAAACTCCGGCCTCATTTGCCAATAAAAGGATTTCCGGACTAGGGGTATAATTACCGGAAAATACAATACCGGGAATATCATGCTCTAATAATGAACGGAAACTCCCTAATTGCTTCTCTTGGTGCAATGATTCTAGGTAACTATTCTCTGCCATACCTATCACCTGCAATCTTTTATTTGCAAAATAATTGTAAAATCCGGCAATAGCCAAACCGGGGCGATTAATAGCAGGCTCATACAAGGGTCTGGACAGACCAATAGGTGAATTTAATAGCTCCAATTTCAAAGCCGCTTTATGAGAACCATAAAAGGCAGAAAGAGAAATAGACGGAATTCTCTTAATCGGACCAATTCTAAACTCATTACCCATAGCTTTATTAAACACTTATCTCCTACTATTTTGCAATATAATTATGCGTATTCCCTCTCCTAAAATAACTGTCTCTGCAAAAGAGCTATCAAAAAAGGGTATTGCTCGGTAAATCCCGAACAATACCCCTCATCAAAATACTTAGAAAAGCTGATTATTTTTTCTTTGGAGATACCAGCTCCTCGTACGGGAACTTAATAAAATACAAGGGACCTCTACCCTCATAAATCACACCAATATGCTTATCATCAACAGGTGCTAAGCATGAATACCCCCAACATGGACGCACATCGTACATGGTCCACTTATCACTCGGCCAGGAAGAAGCATCGTCTAATGATGCCTTAATGGTCATGTGAGAACGAGCATCAGTCTTATTCGGGTTTGAGAAAAAGACCACTCTTCCCGCTTGCGGAACATTCGGAATGGTGAAAATGCTCCCTTGACAAACCGGCTCACTAAGCTGTTTTGTATCACGGTTTGTCGGGTGCATTTCCCATGTTTTACCATAATCCTTTGTCACCCCCACTACACGAGCACCGCGCCAGTTACAGCGTGCATTGATCATGATAGAACCATCTTTTAACTCTGTTACTTGAGCTTCTGTGGTTTGTTTATGAACACCAACACCGCAGTGCCAAGACTTACCACCATCCTTTGAGTACACAATAGTTGACCACGGTGTACCATCATTGTCCCAATACTGAGCGGCAAAAACGAGGTATCCGTTTTTCATGCAAATACCGCAACCGGGACCATTAAACAAGATTCGCCAATCTTTTTGCTTCGTTTGCTCAGTGATGTTAATGGGCTTTGACCAGGTCTTACCATCGTCATCGCTGTAAGCTAAAACAAGCTGACCACACACATCCGGTGAGTTATCGCCACTCTTACTACCCCAGATGGAATGCTTATGACTCCAAATGGCGGCTACCCAAATGCGACCTGTCTTTTCATCTACCAAAATCGCTGGGTCGCCCACACCTTTAGTTTTACCTAATTCAGGTGCAATCTCTGAGTCATTCATGGCAATTCCTACTTCAGACCAAGTGCGACCGCCATCTGTAGAACGACTTACACCGACGTCAATGTTGGCAGGCAAATCCCCTGCATGATCATAGCGAATATCATAGACGGCCAGTAATGTGCCTTTCTTCGTGCGTGCCAAACCAGGAATGCGATAAAACTTAGAATTAAAATCACCAGGCTTCACCACAGCAACACCTATACGCTGAGCCACAGAGGGAGCATTGATTTTCTTTTTCCCAGTCGTTGTCTCAAGGGAACATGGGCGAATAACCACACGCCCGTCAATAGATGCACCATCTTTCATCGTGACGCAGGCCCACATATAATTATCACCGGCCTCAATTGGTAAATTACCCTCTACACTAATATAGGGCAATTTCTTCGCATCTTTTATCTCTACTGTACCCAAAACCTGTGATGCGTCGGCAGGGAACTTATAAGCACCCTCTGGCGATTGCATATCTTCACCGGCACGAATAACGGTTATTGATTCAATATCTGAGATGTTTGTAGTGCCGGATAAGTCTAAGACTACTTTTTTTAATGCAATGGGATTTCTACATCCATCCGCTTTTAGATTTACAGCTACTACCGGATTACCAGGCATACGCACCATCACCGGATAAACATTGGATGTGGTGCGGATGTCTTTATCCAGAGTCATGGGAATATCTCGAACGATGAGAAGGTCGTCAATCTTTACCCCTTTATTTTCCGGGCTGGTTACACTAAACAACAAAGACTTTGTGCCGGAAGGAACCATGGTGTCTATCTTTGTCTTAAAGCCACCTACTTTTACATCCTTGCCATCGTATATCACTTTATCGCCTTTAGGTCCTTGAGCTGTAATTGTAAATGCAAATGGAGCCTGCCCGGTCCAACGTTCTGCCCATGCACTTAATTTAACATCAGTCTGAGGTACATTATTTAAATCAAGCTTCACTTGGCAATTTTCTCCGCCAAATAAACGTAGGGTATTAGCCCCGGATTTAGCTCCACCGCTGATTTCAGCCATGTCCTTCGCACAGGTCATTGTGCCATAAGCAGTCTTTAAGTTCGTAAATTTGCCACGATTTGCCTTTTCAAAGCCTTCCTTTGCTATGGCTTGATTCCCCCCTATGCCCATAGCGGCGAGAGAAACTACTGTCGATGTTAGCAATATTGTTGGTAATCGCATTGGTTCGTCGTTGGTAAAAGGTTAATCTTCTCTTAAATAAGTTTTAACACTTATTTCTACTGGTGAAGTCTCTTTAATATATCAAAATTTATCGGATTAGTCGAGAATTCTTCCCGTTTTTCAACTAAAGACCAGAAGTCTGCAAATCCCCCTTATTTAGTCAACGAGGGTTCAGAGGATTTAGATTCTTCTATAGGAATAATGGACAATACGGGGCGTTCCGGATAAGAGCCTTTGTCGTCGTGCATATAATAATGCACCCAATGTAAACGCACTTTATCCCCCGGCTTTAACTTTGAAATCTCCGCAATAATCTCAGCTGATTGAAATTGAGGTTTATGTGCCGGATCCATATCAAGCATGAATACTTCTTGCTTCTCATCCCCATACTTCCCAACCAATTTGTACTCGAGATACTTTATCGTTTGAAAGGAGGCTATCTTTTTAGCATGACCACAGCGGTCAGGACACAGTGCTGTACGGAACATACATGGTCTATCTATAATCCCACTAAACGTCGCTTCTACAAGGTGCTCTGAAAGAATCTCTGCTTTACTAGGAGCAGGAGCTGACAATGCCGGGGCATCCGCATGAACATAAGATAATGAACTTGCACACAATAACAGCGAAAAAATTAATCCGAAACTCATGCTATAAAAGTACACAGAAACGCTCGGCAGTCAAGAACTATAAAGGCAATAAAAACTCAAATACACGGGCTCTGGTCTTTTGAAAAATTTGCATTCAAGTATTGCAAGCACGGAGATAATTTGGCAAAATAAATCTCGAACCAGTTTCATAGATAACATTATGAATACATCATTAAAACTACATGGTCTTGTTGCCGCCGCACACACACCGTTCAAGGCCAATGGCTCATTGAATGCCTCTATCGTAGACGCTCAAGCTAAACACTTGGCTCAACAAAATGTCGATCTCGTATTTATTACAGGTAGTACAGGTGAATCTTCTTCTATGCAACTTGCAGAACGTAAGGAAATATACGCTGCATGGAAAGAAGCTTCTGAAAAATACAGCATCAAGGTAGTTGCTCACACTGGTTCCAATAGCGTTTGGGATGCTTGTGAACTTGCTGCTTATGCCCAAGAATGTGGCTTTGTAGGCACTAGCTCTTTAGCACCATCATATTTCAAGCCGGGTTCTGTTCAGAAGTTAGTTGAATGCTGTGCCGTAGCTGCTTCCGGTGCTCCAAATCTTCCTTATTATTACTACGATATTCCTGTGCTTACAGGTGTACGTTTCAATCCGGTTGACTTCATTAAGTTAGCTCAGGAACAAATTCCGAACTTCGCCGGTATTAAGTTCACTAATCCGGACTTGGCACTTTACCAGACCACACTTAATTACGATACCGCAGTTGACATTCCATGGGGTGTTGATGAATGGTTCACAGGTGCTCTTTCCGTAGGTGCAAAGGGTGCAGTTGGTAGCTCTTTTAACTTTGCACCTGCTCTTTACCAAAAGATGATGAAGGCATTTGCCGAAGGTGACATCGAAACTGCTAAGGATTGCCAATGGAAGTCTGTACAGATGATTAACATCCTCGCCTCTAAGGGCTACATGGGCTGTGCTAAGGCTCTTATGGGCTGGTTAGGCGTAGACTTAGGTCCCGCTCGTTTACCACAGGGTAATCCAAGCCAAGCACAACTTACAGAGCTTCGCGAAGAATTAACAGCAATCGGTTTCTTCGACTGGGCTCTTAACTAATTGCTAAATTAGTTTATTATACTCTTATGGCTACATCACTTGATTTCCCATCGCTAGGGGAATTTTATAAGAGCAAACTGTTAGATGACGTTTTGCCATTTTGGTTCCCTCGTGCATACGATGAAGTGAATGGCGGTCTCTATCACTGTTTCGATGCAGACGGCACATTAGTTGATTCTGATAAGTCTGTGTGGGCTCAGGGGCGTATGGCTTGGATGCTTTTGACAATGTACAACAGCATTGAAAAAAATCCCCTATGGCTCAAATGGGCTGAAAGTGCCCTCTCTTTCCTAACAGAAAAATGCGTCGACCCAAGCGATGGAAGAATGTACTTCCACGTAGCCGCTGATGGCACTCCCATACGTAAGCGTCGATATGCTTATAGTGAATCTTTTGCAGCCATTGCCTTTGCCGCTCATGCAAAGGCAACCGGCTCTGAAGAATCTGCTAAAGCCGCTCGTCATTGGTTTGACATTTTTACAGATGTTTGCTTTACCCCCGGGAAAATGGCTCCGAAGTCCACGGGACTTCGCCCCACTACCGGCTTAGGTACCCGCATGATTACCCTCGTGACAGCACAGGAATTACGCAAGTACCTAGGTGATGCTGATGGCTACTATACAGCATGGGCAGATAGATGCATAAACGACCTTAGAACTTTATTCATTAAACCTGAAATCAAAGCAGTAATGGAAGTTGTCGGTACTGACGGCTCTATTATTGATCACTTCGATGAACGCACTTTGAATCCTGGTCATACAATTGAAGGTGGCTGGTTTGTTCTAGAAGAAGCTCGTTATCGTCATAACGACCCTGAACTTATCAAGGTTGGGTGCGATATGATTGACTGGGCTTTTGAAAGAGGCTGGGATAAAGAAAACGGTGGTTTACTCTATTTCACAGACGTTTATGGCAAGCCAACTCAAGAATATTGGCATAATATGAAATTCTGGTGGCCTCATGACGAAGCCCTGATTGCCATGGTTCTTGCCTATAAATTAACAGGTGAAGAACGCTATGCCAAGTACCACGATATGGTACGCGACTGGGCATTTGCTCATTTCCAAGACCAAACGCATGGTGACTGGTTTGGCTATCTGAACAAAGATGGCTCTAAGTCCAATTCCTTAAAAGGTTCACTTTGGAAGTCATTCTTCCACCATCCGCGTGCAATGTGGAGCTGTGCTTACTATTGCGGTGCCATTAAGGATTAATCATTTCATCCTAAATCTATTCAAAAAAAAGCCATCCTCTTCACTGGGGGTGGTTTTTTATTATAGATATTTATGCTCAATAAAATGGGCTTTAAGTGGGTCTGATGTGGCAAGATGTGTTAAGCCAATGGCCAAGGCATCAGCAGCATCCGGTGCCGGTGTCTCTGTAAGACTCAATAAAGCTCTCACCATAAAAGCGACTTGAGATTTTTGAGCCGCTCCCTTCCCTACCACAGCTAATTTGACGCTTTTAGGGGAATACTCTCTGATGTTGAGTCCGGCTTCTCTTGCGGCGATAATCACAGCGGCCTGAGCCGCCCCCATCGTGATAGCTGTCTGATGTGATTGTACGTAAATAATTCTCTCTATAGCCAATTCGTCAGGGTGCCATTGAGCAATGAGTGAAAGAACATGGTCCTTTATCCCCAACAAACAAGATGATTTTGGCAACTTATCCGGAAATGATAAGGTACCATAATCCAGAGCCTTAGGATTTCTCACATCACCATCGACAACTGCGTAGCCTGTATTTCTAATAGCTGGGTCTATGGCTAGAATTCGCATGGCTACTAAATAATGAAAGCTAGATTGCTAGCTCTTGAGTTTATGTAATTGACTAGCGACGACGACGCTTAGGTGCGGCAGGCTTCGGTCGTCGAATGGGGCGTACAGGCTTTTCTTCAAGTAATGCTGTGTACGTATAACTAAAGCTTTCTAGTTTTTTACGTTCAATCGATTTACCAATGAAATTTTCAATAGAAGAGACAAAATCAATTTCATCTGCTGTCATGATTGTAAACGCATCTCCAGTTGAATCAGCTCGCCCTGTTCGGCCAATGCGATGTACATAATCTTCCGCATTTTCCGGTACACGGTAATTGATAACGTGAGTTACCCCGTTTATATCAATTCCACGAGCGGCAACGTCGGTTGCAACTAAAATATCATATTTCCCTGCCTTAAATCCCTTTAGAGCTTCCATGCGTTCACGCTGTGAAATATCTGAGTGCATGACTGCTACTTCGCCACTATAGCCATGATGTTTAAGCATTCCGCACACGGCATCGGCTTCTTTCCTGGTTCGAGTAAAAATCATTACAGAACGGAATTCGGTTGATTTCAATAAAGAAAGCAATAATTCATCTCTCTGTTCTAAGGCTACAGGATAAATAGCATGATTGATGGTCGATGCAACTTCTCGGCGTGCAATCGTAACTTCCACCGGATCTGTTAAACACCATTTTGCAAACCCCTCTATGACCGGAGGCATGGTGGCAGAGAAAAATAAAGTCTGACGACCATCCCAAGGACATAAATTGACAATACGACGAACTATAGGCATAAAGCCCATGTCTAGCATTCTATCTACTTCATCGAGTACCAGAACTTTAACTTCGCCGAATCGCATTGTTGTTCTATAAAAATGGTCAAGCAGGCGACCAGGCGTGGCAACGACGACGTCTGCCCCTTGTTTCAACTCATCTGTTTGTTTTCCATACCCAACCCCTCCATAAAGTAAGGCTATCTTTAACCCGGTATGCTCACCATATTTGGCGAATGATTCTGCTACCTGGTCAGCAAGCTCACGAGTTGGTTCCAGTACGAGGATTTGCGGTTTACCAATGGGTGCAATTTTACTAAGCAATGGAAGGGCAAAAGCGGCTGTCTTACCCGTGCCGGTTTGTGATGCACCTATCAAATCACGCCCCTGCAACACAATCGGTATAGCTTGGGCCTGAATAGGAGTTGGTTGCTCATACCCACATTTTTCCACAGCTTTCAGTACTGCATCTGATAGTCCTAATTCTGCAAATAACATTTCCGTACTGTTTTTTCTTTCATTTATCTTTGCATTCTTTCAGATTAGCCCTCTATCCGAATAAGTCTATGAGATAAATGGATTGCTTAGCAATTCGTTCTTAATAGATGTATATGGACCATGCCCCGGCAGAATAATCGTATTTGCAGGTTGGCAGGTTATCTTTGTCTCAATTCCTTTCTTGAGCAATCTAAGGTTTCCACCAGGCAAGTCTGTACGCCCAATTGACCCTGCAAACAACACGTCGCCTGTAAACATGATTTTCTCGTCCGGAAGTTCGTAGATAATACTATCATTTGAATGGCCGGGTACATAGTGCAAATGCCATAGTAGCCCCCCCCAATTTGCTGTATGTTTCTCGTCAGTTATGATTTCATCAACGATAAATGGTGGCACAGAAATAGGCATCCCCCATCCATCTCGAGCCATTTTTTCGAGTGTTAGTTGCTCACTATATTCACTCCCTGCATGAATCCGGCATCCAAAAACTTGTCGCATACGACACGCATCTTCCACATGGTCAAAATGCTGATGTGTAATGAGTAAATCCGTGATGATAATATCCGGCTTTTTGGAATAAATCCAATCGACAAAACCAGCTGGGGCATCAACAGCTATGTAGGTGTTTTCTGCTGTCTTAAAAAGATAACCATTACATGATGCTACACCACCTGTATATACACGAATACGCTCCATATCGATATTTTATGCTAATTGATGTCTACATTCCAGCGAAAAAAACTTGGTTTGCTTACCTGCTTTGTCATTAAATTTTTCGCTTGAAATTAAGCAAGTCGCCAAGGAAGCACACATCCTGCATCCATAGGAACAACTTTTTGACCGTGAGCTTCGTAGGCAGTGGGTATTTCCATAGATTCACGAATAAGCGTCACTTTCTTTACAGGAGGAGTGATTCCATAAAGTTTACAAGCGTTATCTGAGACAAATCCTTGAAGTTTGTCTAAACATCCATGCTCTTCAAATAATGTAGTGAGTCTGGGCAAGGCCAATGGTGCTGTAAATACCCCCGCTGCACATCCGCATGATTCCTTAGCATGAATCGGATGAGGAGCAGAATCACTACCAAACATCAAGCGTGAATGCCCGGATAATGCCGCTTGTAATAGTGCTTCTCTATCTTCTGGTCTTTTGGCAATAGGTTTACAGAATAAATGTGGTCTTAACATCCCTCCGGCAACATCATCTAACGTAATAATGAGGTGCTGCAAAGTGACTGTTGCACAAAGATTTTCAAATTCATCGAGTAGTTTTACAGCAGAGGCAGTTGTAATGTGTTCCATGCAAATTCGGAGTTTAGGAAATCTACTGGCTAAATCACGATACACCGCCAGAAACTCTGCTTCTCTATCCATCACAAATCCATGGCTTTCACCATGTACCAAAAGTGGGATACCCATCTCTTGCATAATTGAGATTGTCTTTTCTGCTTCTTGCATGGCTTTTACGCCACCGTCGCTATTTGTGGTTGCTCCGGCAGGATAAAGCTTAATACCAAAAATATAGTCTTTTAACTGGGTGAGTTCTTCTTCTGTATAGTTCTTAAAGAATGCCGTCATGTATGGCTTAAACACTCTATCGCCACATGCTTCAAGAATCCTTATTTTATAAGACTTAACTTCTTCAACACTTGAAACCGGTGGAACTAAATTGGGCATAATGACAGCTCCGGCAAAAGAATCCGCACTTAAGGGAGCTACTAATTTCATCATGTCTCCATCTCGGAGATGCAAGTGCATATCAAGCGGTGAATTTAATTCCAATTTCATGTCGGAATTGTACGATATGCCCATTTGAGAGTAAAGCAATCTCTTAGTTTATTACCGAATGTGGTGACTTATCTTCTATAATTAAGTCAATGTTCTAGCTATTGGTTTATTGAAATAATACGGTTTTATTTAGAGCTTTTGCGAACACATAAATACAAGGCTCGCAACACAAGAAAAGCGGGTATCTGCATGGCTAAATAACACCACGGTGCCTCACCAAACCATTCCAATATACTGCCTTTGGGGGCGATTTGTGTAAATCCGTAATTCGTGTCTAGTAAAAGGTTAATAGGGTGTATACATAACAAATAAATATCGCATATTAATAAACTTCGTAAATCGTCCCATGGACGAGCACGCCATTCAAGTACAATGGGGATGTATAATGCGGAAATAAAGAGAAGTCCATGCCCAATGAAAAAAGCAAAATAATCAACAGATGGGAAATCTCTATAAAGCATAGGTGTTATCAAGCCTTGTACACTCGCTGTTATTACCCCGAAAAAAGCTAGTGCCGAGGCCCATTTGCATCGTCCCCATAGTGCAAAAAAACACACCAGACTCATAAAACTGCAAAAATGTAAGGGCAATCTTTCTGTCCATGGTTCCCAATGAACCCTTATGACTCTCCCTATACTTTCTGCTAAATATGTTAGTAAAAAAATTCCCCCAAGAACTTTTCCTCCTAATTCTCGGTGGTTCGTGTTTAATTTCCTAGCCCCAATTAATATCCCAATACACAAAATATTAATACTGATAAGGGCTAACAAATGAGTCGTCCCCCACCATTCAAATACCATTGTATCCGTTTGCTCCATTGATTGGCATGAATTACTCTTCTTTTCCCCATGATGTCAAGTCTCTATGTCTTTGTTCCCTCTATTTTTCTTTTCTATACCTAACGCAAATATCCCATATCTCTCATGATGTACACATTTTTTTTAACATTCTAGGGTCAATAGAAAAATAGAAAATAGGATTGATTTCTCTACCCCTGATGATATACTTTAGGCACTATGAGTCGTCCTTTACGAATAGAATATCCCGGAGCCGTTTACCACGTTCAAAGCATAGGTAATCGCGGAGATGCTATATTTCTGGACGATGAAGACAGAGAATTATTTATAAAGACATTTGGCGAAGCAGCAAAAAGCTGTGGATGGATAGTATACGCCTACGCCCTTATGCCAAACCACTATCATCTCTTATTTCTAACAACAAAAGCCAATCTGGTAAATGGGATGAAATGGTTGCAAACGACCTATACACAACGCTTCAATTCACGGCATCGCACAAGGGGGCATTTATTTGCCGGACGCTATCATGCAATGATTGTAGAAGCGAATAACTCACACTATTTTTCAACCATGATTGATTATATTCATTTAAATCCGGCACGTTCGGGACTGGCAAGACGCCATACCTTCCTATCCGGTTGCAAATGGACCAGCTTACCAGCATGGATGGAAGAAAAACAAGAAAAACGACCACGCTGGTTAAAACCGGAGAAAGGTCTGCAAAGTTTTGGTTGTGAAGATAATGCAGAAGGTCGCCAAAAATACCTTAATCACTTATTGGGGCGATTTGAAGCCGAAAGAATGGACGAACATTCCCTCATTCCTGCCGGTCACATCGGCACCAGCACTGTGCAACGCGGATGGTGCTACGGGTCTATCGCTTTTCGTGATAACTTATTAAAAAACCTCAATAAAGTCACTCAGCGCCACCCGGTAAGTGACAAACCCATTATTTCTGAAGTAAAAGCTTATCAGGCTGAACTAATTGTCTCTACAGGACTAAAGGCTTTTGGCTTATCTGAAGAAGAATTACTTACTACACCCTATAGTCTGACTTCTAAAATCATCATTGCTCTAGCCGCCAGACAAAATACCCTCATCTCTTACGCCTGGTTGGCTAAACGCTTACACATGGGAAATCCTAAATCCTTAGGTACTCTGCTCCACCGTGGTCGTCAACTTGCTGAGTCTGATTTGAAAACTCGTGCCTGGCTTGAACGATTGGGTAATTCTATTCACGAGTAAGACCACACTCTATTCTTAACTTTTGTTTATTTTTATAAGAATAGCAAAATCGAGGGTCAATAGAAAAATAGAAACAATAAAAATTATTTTTGATTTTTCTATTGACCCTTGATGTAATGAGACAAAAAAAATCATTGCCAAGCGAAGTACGAAACTGTAAACGAAAAGGCGTCCAAGGGAACGGGAGTTTTTTTTATTCGAGATAAAAAAAGCGACATAAGAAAAAAACCCCGCAAACAGGAAATTCTAAAACTTCAGAAAGAGACTATGTCCCAGAGCTATTCACAGCGTGTATTAGAGCTTGTAAAATCCAAGCATGGCCACGAAAAAGAATTCATTCAAGCAGTACAAGAAGTACTGAGCACCATTGAGCCGGTACTTGCCGCAAATTCTAAATACGAAGACAATGCGATACTTGAACGCATTGTAGAACCGGAAAGAACAATCCTATTCCGAGTACCATGGATTGACGACCAAGGTAAAGTACAAGTAAACCGTGGTTATCGAGTTCAGTTCAACAGTGCAATCGGTCCATACAAAGGTGGTATCCGCTTCCATCCGAGCGTCAACTTAGGCATTCTTAAGTTCCTTGGTTTTGAACAAGTATTCAAGAACTCCCTTACAACACTACCGATGGGTGGTGGTAAAGGTGGTGCCGACTTTGACCCCAAAGGCAAGAGCGACATGGAAGTAATGCGTTTCTGCCAAAGCTTCATGCTCGAACTCGAACGCCACATTGGTGCAAACTGCGACGTTCCTGCCGGTGACATTGGCGTTGGTGCACGCGAAGTTGGCTATATGTTTGGGCAGTACAAGAGACTTCGCAACGAATTCACAGGCGTACTTACAGGTAAGAGCCTCAACTGGGGTGGCTCCCTCATTCGTCCGGAAGCAACCGGTTATGGCTGTGTTTACTTCGCACAGAACATGCTTGCTACACGTGGTGATGACCTTCAGGGCAAGGTATGTTTGGTATCAGGCTCCGGCAACGTAGCTCAGTATACTGTTGAAAAACTCATCCAACTCGGAGCCAAGCCTGTAACCATGTCTGACTCTAATGGGTATATCTACGACCCGGAAGGTATCAATGCCGAAAAGCTTGCATGGATTATGGAGCTCAAGAACAAGCGTCGTGGTCGCATCGCTGAATACGCCAAGGAATTCACCAAGTCTCAATACTTTGAAGGGCAACGTCCATGGAGCGTTCCTTGCGATTGTGCATTCCCATCAGCTACACAAAACGAAATTGATGGCAATGATGCTCGTACACTCATCAAGAATGGCTGTACTCTTGTTGCAGAAGGTGCCAATATGCCGACAAACCTCGAAGGTATCGAAACATACCTCGGAGCCAAAATCCTTTATGGTCCGGCAAAAGCAGCTAATGCTGGTGGCGTAGCTACATCCGGTCTTGAAATGTCTCAGAACAGTATGCGTCTCTCTTGGACTCGTGAAGAAGTGGACACCAAACTAAAGAGCATCATGGCCAACATTCACGAAAATGCTCTCTCTCATGCTCGTGAATTCTCCACAGACAAATCCTTCACCAACTACGTCACCGGTGCTAACATCGCCGGCTTCGTAAAGGTGGCTGACTCCATGATTGACCAAGGCGTCTGCTAAGGTTGCTACTGATTTTTTCACTCGTAAAACACACACAGAGCCGCTAGGGGAGTTTCTCTCTTGGCGGCTCTCTTTTTTTATTTCAGATTATTTACGACTTGAATCATTCTCCCCTCACATGATAGAATATCGCTCCACCCTATGAATCAGGACAAAACATACATAGCCATTGACCTTAAATCATTTTACGCATCAGTCGAATGTTGTGAACTGGGACTCAACCCACTAGACACCTTACTAGTTGTAGCAGATGAAAAACGGACAGATAAGACCATTTGTCTAGCCGTTAGCCCTGCTCTCAAATCATTCAATATACCTGGTAGACCTCGATTGTTTGAAGTAAAACAACAAGTAAACTATATCAATAAAGTCCGAAAACAAAAATCCCCCGCTAAACAATTTGCAGGTGCCAGTCATTTTCTAACAGAACTAAACGAACATCCGGAATTACAGCTGAATTTTATCATAGCCCCTCCTCGGATGGCTCATTACATTGATTACAGTGCCCAAATATATGGTATTTATACAAAATACGTTTCACCAAATCATATTATCGTCTATTCCATAGATGAGGTATTTATTGATATTACGGCCTATTTAAAAACCTATCGACAAACAGCCAAGGAACTCACAACTACCATCCTATTGGATATATTAAACACGACGGGAATTACCGCTACTGCCGGCATAGGTACTAACTTATTCCTCGCAAAAGTTGCCATGGATATTGTCGCAAAACACATACCAACTGACGAATATGGCGTACGAATCGCAGAACTCAATGAGCAGACTTATCGTGAAACCTTATGGCATCATAGACCACTTACAGATTTCTGGCGTGTCGGTAAAGGCTATGCTTCTAAATTAGAAGCATTTGGGATATATACAATGGGCGATGTAGCAAAATGCTCCCACACTAATGAAGAACTATTATATAAGCTATTTGGGAAAAATGCAGAACTTCTCATTGACCATGCTTGGGGGTGGGAACCCTGTACCATAGATGCCATCAAAGCTTATCGACCTAGTGCCAACAGTTTAAGTTCCGGTCAAGTGCTTCATGCTCCATACGAAGCAAATGATGCTAAACTGGTACTAAAAGAAATGGCTGACCAACTAGCCCTTGACTTAGTTAGCAAACATTTAGTAACTAACCAAATTGTTGTAACCATTGGCTATGATAAAGATAACCTATCTGACCCGGAACGAAGCAGATATTATCATGGCCCTATCCACATAGATAGCTATGGCAGAAAAATACCGGCTCATTCCCATGGTACTCATAACTTAAAAGAATTCACCTCATCATCTAAAGTCATTCTTCGTGCGACAGAAGCTCTCGCCAACCAGCTCATAGATTCTCGCTTACTTGTACGCAGATTAAACATTGTTGCCACACACGTTATACCGGAGTCTCTACTTGCTCATTTACCCAAGCCCCCGGAACAATTAGAGTTATTCACAGATTATGAAGAACAAAAAGCACAAGAAGCTCAAGAAAAGAAATTCCTAAAACGCGAGCGAGCCATGCAAGAAACTCTTATTCATATTAAAAATAAATTTGGTAAAAATTCTATTTTGCGTGGTATGAATTTAGAAAAAAATGCTACCGGAAAAGACCGTAATAATCAAATAGGAGGACATCAGGCATGAACGACTATTCAGATATCATCCATCTGCCACATCATGAGTCAAAAGTACATCCGCGTATGAGTCTTTTAGAGCGTGCAGCTCAGTTTTCGCCATTTGCGGCACTTTCCGGTCACAATGAAGCCATTCTCGAAGAAGCTCGCCTAACAAGTCAACGCATTGATATTGACGATAATATCAAACTTGATATTAATCATCATTTACAGATATTACAACAATCCACCCACCCTCCCCGTGCTCGATTTCGCTACTTTGTGCCCGATGGCAATAAAGATGGCGGGAATTACGTTGACTATTCAGGCTATGTAAAAAAAATTGACCCCATCAATGGAGAAATTTATTTCGATGATGGGAAAATAATACCCATCATCGAGATAATAGCTGTCGAAATCCTTTGCGAATCTTAACAGGGGGCTTCCTTAATTTACATTACACTCTTACGTGTCAGCTTACTTATACTAAGCCCCCAAACCAATATCAGAGTGATGGTAAATGCCAATACAGCCATCAATGCAATTTGCACAAATGCTGGCAAGGCTGATAAGGTCGTAGCCTGTAGGGTATCATAAGCTACCTGCACAAAGAAAAAGTGAGCCAAAAATATCCCCAATGTGAGAGAAGCTAACTTCTTCATAAGCTTATTTTCTTTCAAAGGCAATTTACTCATCAATACCCAAATCGCAAAGGTCATCATAAAAACTTGAATACCGGAGAAATACCACAATATTTCGAGTTTAGAATAATCACCAGGATAGAGTTTCTGCGTTTCTAAATACCCCCAAAATGTAATCCCAAATCCAACCAAATACATCGGTGTGATGATAGAAAATGTCTTTTTCCAACTCCAATCAAGTGGGTATTTAGTCAAATAATGAGCTAGTACCATATACCCCATAAAACCGGAAAAATTGTAAAATAACCCGTATGGATTCCAATCACATACCCCCCATATACCTAAATTCCCATAATTCCCGGCATACCCTAACATAGGTGCAAACATTTGCACAAAGGGAACCATCATGCTTACCATCCAAATGCCCAAAAATAATTTTACTTCCTCTCGTTTTGCTCGCTCAAGCCATGCACTTATCACAGGTATGAATAAGTATAAGCCTATAAGCATATACATATACCATAGAGGTGTGGTATCATAATTAAAGTTAAAGAGCCACGTCCAGAGCTTATCGAGTGTGGCCGCCCAAGTGTAGTTATCTGCCATTATGTTTGCATTACTCGTCTGCACCCCTGCCGTAAAGTAGGCATAATACATGAGCGGCAATGCTAATGACCAAACAATGAGCGGGACGCCTATTCGCTTGGCTCGTCGTTTGTAAAAGTCAAGCATCCCCAATTTGACGGGAAACAATAACACTCCGGAAATCATCGCAAATAATGGTACACAGGGACGCAATGAACTCCCTACCCCTACAGCAGTCACCCAATCATTACTATTGTCAAACTTTCCTACAAAAGGGTCACAACAATGAGCAAGCACTACCATGAAACAGGCTAGTACACGTATGTAATCCAAGCGGTCTATGTGATTTCCAAGCGAGTCAGTTACTTTGTTAAGCATTTCGTGGACAATCTACCATAAAAATAAGCTCTGTAACAAGCCTTAATATTATGACCTAGATAAAACAAATTATAAACATTTGTTCAAAATAACAAATATATAAGGTTCAGTATTTTACAAAACACATTACCATAAACGTACTCATCTTAGAATTGACTTTAAGGTAAAAATTTTTACAATCACTTGCAAATCCCTCTCAGCGAAGGTAAAGTTTTCCATAACATACAGAACATAAAATTATGTATAACAAGCCGTTAACAGTTACAGCATCCTTACTTCTTTGTGCATCTACCTTTACTATTTGTTCCTGCGACAAAAAGGAAGCCGCAGCACCGGCCGTTGCTCCGGCTGCCAATGTGAAAGTGACTAAGCTAATCACAAAGGATGTACCAATCTATCATGAGTGGGTTGGCTCGTTACGCGGTACAGAAGATGCTGAAATTCGCCCCCAAGTTACCGGTTATTTGCTATCTAAAAATTACCATGATGGAGCATACGTCCAGAAAGGACAAACTCTCTTCCAAATCGATAAACGACCCTTCGAAGCAACACTGAAACAGGCAGAAGGCCGACTGGCACAATACCAGGCAATGCTGAAAAAATATGAGCTTGATGTAGCTCGTTACAGCCCACTTGTTAAAACCGGTTCCGTTTCTCGTAAGCAACTTGACGATGCTCAACAGCAATTATTAGAAACTCAAGCCGCCATTGATACCGCCAAGGCTCAAATCAATGAAGCTCAAATTAACCTAAAATTCACCACTATCACAGCCCCTATTTCCGGGTTAGCCGGCATTGCAACCCCCTCAATTGGTAATTTACTCACACCGAGCAATCCTCAGGCACTGACAACTATTTCCGCCATTGACCCAATTCGAGTAGACTTTGCCCTTAGTGAAAATGATTTCATCAATACTGTAAAATTCACAAAACAAGCAGAAAAAGAAAATCCTGCCGGCACCAAGTTTGACCTCATCCTAGCCAATGGCGAAGTCTATGACCAAAAAGGTACGGTTGTTGCCATTGATAGAAATTTAGACCCTCAGACAGGTACTATTTCTATTGTAGGTCATATTCCTAATAAAGACTACCTACTCCGCCCCGGTATGTTTGTGCGAGTAAAAGCAATTACTCACACATTGAAAGATGCACTCTTGATTCCGCCGCGAGCCATTATGTCTACCCAAAGTGCCAAATTCCTCATTTACCTGGATGAAAACAATGTACCTAATATGCAGGTGATTGAAACCGGCCCTATGGTTGACGGCATGCAAGTTGTAAAAATCGTAAACACCCCAAATTCCAAATTCAACAAAGATAGAGACATCGTAGTCGAGGGGATTATGCAAGCTGCTCGCGACGCTCAATCACGCAAGCCGGTAAACGCCACTCCGTATGAGCACAAAATCACCCAACCTATTATTCCTTCCGTATCCACACAAAGCTTTGACAAAGCCAAAACACCCGAAGGTATGGATGAGAAGCCAACCCAATCACCTGCCACAAAATAACACCACAGCTTTAACCTAAGCTTACATCCACTGCTATGTCTAGCTTCTTTATCAAACATCCGACTATTGCTATCGTTATCTCTATAGTAATGGTCATGCTCGGGGGGCTTTCTCTCATGGGCCTCCCCATTGAACAATACCCAAATATTGTTCCACCCACTATTAAAATGCAAGCCACCTACCCGGGGGCTAATGCAGAAACGGTGGCAAACTCTGTGGCTTCTCCCCTTGAGCAATCAATCTCTGGGGTTATTGGCATGGACTACATGACCTCTACTAATGCGAACAATGGTATTTGTTCACTCAGCATTGTTTTCGAGGTTGGTACTGACCCCAACATGGACCAGACCCTAGCCTATATGCGCTATGGTGCAGCCACAGCCCAGCTACCGGGAGAAGTATCACAGATGGGGATTACCATTACCCAGTCAACGGGTAGCCCTATTGCAGTATTCAACTTGTATTCCCCCGATGATAGTTTATCCCCTATTTTCTTAAGTAACTATTCCTACGTAAGCTTGGTAGAACCGGTAAAACGTGTTAAAGGGGTTGGTGACGTTCAAGTTTTCGGTGCCGGTAAATATGCAATGCGTATTTGGCTGGATACCACCAAAATGGCCGCTCAAAATATTTCTGTACCAGAAATTCAAAAGGCTATCCGCGACCAAAATACCGTGATTCCTGCCGGTCAATTAGGTGCGGAACCTGCTCCTCCCGGCACAGAGTTTACCTATACTATCATGACTAAGGGGCGTCTTACTACGCCTGAAGAATTCGGCAACATTATTATTAGAGCCGAGGGGAATAAAATTATTTACCTCAAAGACATTGCAAAGGTTGAATTAGGCTCTCAAACATATAATGTATCCAGTAAATATAATGGTAAAGAATCCGGTGCTATTGCCATTTTCTCAGCACCCGGCTCTAACGCTATCGAAACCGTTGACGCTCTTAAAGAACTTTTCGAAGACCGAGCAAAAAGCTTCCCTGCCGGGCTTGAATATTCTCTTACATTAGACACCACTCTGGCTGTTCGTGCTTCTATCGAAGAAATTAAACATACCTTTGTCGAAGCACTTTTACTTGTGGTATTGGTAGTATTCGTCTTCCTTCAGGGCTGGCGAGCTACACTTATTCCGGCAGTGGCTGTTCCTGTATCTATCATTGCCACCTTTGCCCTATTCCCAATGCTGGGCTTTACCCTCAACACCATTTGCTTAATGGGTATGGTGCTGGCAATCGGGTTGGTAGTGGACGACGCCATCGTTGTGGTTGAAGCTGTTGAGGCACACATGGAACGTGGCTTAACTCCGCGTCAAGCCGCCTTTGCAGCCATGGAAGAAGTATCCGGTCCTGTTGTGGCTATCGCCTTAGTATTGGCGGCTGTGTTCCTTCCTTCTTTGCTCTTACCAGGCATCACCGGTACGTTATTCCAACAGTTTGCGGTAACGATTGCAATTTCCATGCTTATTTCGGCATTTAACGCCCTTACATTATCACCGGCACTATCTTCCATCCTGCTAAAGCCGAAAAATCACAATTCTCGCAATCCGATAACGATATTCTACAAGCTTTTCAATAAGACCTATGATGCAACGGCAAATGGCTATACAAAAGTCTGCCGTTTCTTATGCAGAAAGTTGATTATCTCTATTCCGCTTTTAGCACTCATCACCTATTGCATTCTTCCGGTTTCCAAGAATATTCCTAGTGGTTTCATTCCGGATGAAGACCAAGGTTACATTTTCGCCGCCCTCATCATGCCTGAATCTAACTCTCTTCAGGTAACAACGAGAGCCGCTGATAAGGTAAGTGAAGTATTGTGCTCTGATCCCAATGTAGAAAATGTCATCGCTATTTCCGGGTTTAGCTTATTGACTAACGTACAAAGTACAAACAATGCTTTCTTCTTCATCATGCTCAAGCCATGGGAAGAACGAAAGGCTGCTGACCAAAGCTCTAAAGCACTCGTTGCTAAATATAGCGGTATGCTTGCCGCTCAAGTACCGGAAGGCATGGCTATGTGTTTCCAACCTCCGGCTATTGCAGGGGTGGGGTCTGCCAATGGCGTTACCTTTATGCTCGAAGACCGTGATGGTCGTGGCACTCAGTACTTAGCAGAACAAACCAAAACGTTTGTGGCTGAAGCTCAAAAACGCCCGGAATTAGCCGTCGTCAATAACATGATGTCTTTTGCTGTGCAACAGAAAGACATTCGTCTTGACGAAGAAAAATGTGCTACCATAGGTGTTGATATTAATGAGGCCAACGGCTTGCTCCAAGCTTACATGGGCTCGCTCTTCATCAACTACATCACCCTTTATGGTCAGCAATGGCAAGTTTACATTCAAGCTCAAGGTTCTGACAGAACTGGCATTGATGCTCTTAATAACTTCTATGTCAAAAATAAACAGGGTAAATCTGTACCTCTGTCAACTTTGATTAAGGTTAAAGACACACTCGGTCCCGAATTCCTCATTCGTCAAAACCTTTACAATGCTTCAAAGTTGATGGTCGTTCCGGCTCCCGGCTTCTCTAATTCTCAGGCAATGACCGCACTCGAAGAAACATTCGAGGCATGCATGCCAATGGACATGGGGTACAGCTATGCCGATATGAGCTATCAGGAAGAAAAAATCCAGGATGGCATCGGGATTGTGGAAATTTTCATACTATCCTCCATCTTCGTATTCCTCATTCTTGCAGCTCTTTACGAACGTTGGTCTTTACCATTAAGTATTTTCTTAACCGTTCCTATCGCAGCACTTGGGGCATTCCTTGGGCTTTCATACTTTAATTATGAATTAAATCTATATGCCCAGATTGGGTTAGTGATGCTCATTGGCTTGGCTGCTAAGAATGCTATTTTAATTGTGGAATTTGCCGTACTTGAAATGGAACGTGGTAAAACACTCATGGAAGCCACACTATCTGCTGCCAAACTACGTTTGCGTCCGATTTTAATGACTTCCTTTGCCTTCATTTTAGGTTGTGTTCCGCTGGCAATTGCAACCGGTTCCGGTGCTTATTCTCGTAATATCATTGGTATCGTTGTTGTAGCCGGCATGACGATGGCTACCGTTATTGGTTGCTTCCTCATCCCTTCATCATTCTACTTTATCATGAAGTTATTCCGAGTAAAAATTGCTCGTCACACCATCGAAACAGATGACCCGGACGAAATCATTGCTCGCAATCACCTCAGACAAGAGGCTCATCAATCTCTTTCTAATCAATAAATCCACACAAAAGTTTAATTTCAAAACAAATGAAACTGAAATCACTTCTTAACGGCACTATCACCTTTGGCACAGCTTGTCTGCTTGCCTCATGTGTCATGGGGCCCGATTTTAAACCGGTTGAAATGCCCATGCCGGCAGCATTCCGTGGAGCTAGTGCTTCTCAGGAATCCTTGGCTGACCTTCCTTGGTGGAAGGTGTTTAAGAATAAAGACCTCCAAAATCTGTTAAAGGAGACCTACGAGAATAACCACGACTTAAAAGCAATCATGGCTCGAGTCGAGCAAGCTCGTCAGTACATCACCATTACAGAAGCCCCCCTATTCCCATGGGCTGGCTATGGTGCTAATGTCAGTAAGGGTAGTAATTACACTGGTGGCAACATTGCTCAAACATCCGGAACCACTCTTACTCCGGGCTCACTCGCCGGTAATATCTCTTGGGAGCTGGATTTGTGGGGCAAAACTCGCCGAATGACTGAAGCCGCTGAAGCTGATTACTTAGCTTCTGAAGAAGGCATGAGAGCTTTAATGCTTTCTCTCATGAAGCAAGTAGCAGATTCTTATCTCAAACTTTTGCAACTGGATGAACAACTCGCCATTCTTCATCGTTCCGTAGATTCCTATTCAGAATGTTTACGTTTATTTGAAGAACAGTTAGAAGGTGAAGTGGGGGACCAACTTCAAGTTTCTTCTGCAAAGGCAGCTCTCGCTTCTTCTCAAGCACAAATTCCAAGTATTCAGGCTCAAATCGTCAATCTCGAAAATGCCATTTGTGCTCTCGTTGGTCGCACTCCCGGTCCAATTAAGCGTTCTGGTACTCTCCAAGAAATTGCCACTGGTATCAACGTACCTGCTGGCTTACCTGCATACATCATCAACCGCCGTCCGGACATTCGCCAAAGCGAGTACAAACTTCGTGCGGCAAACGCAGAAATTGGTGTGGCTATTGCTAATTACTTCCCAAGTATTTCTTTAACTGCCGCCGGGGGGATTGCTTCTAGTGATTTAAACAATATCGGTGGTCGTCGCGGTGGCTGGGGTATCGGTGCCAACCTTTCAGGCCCATTATTCCGTGCTGGTAGCTTAAGTGCTTCAGAAAAAGCTGCTAAAGCTGGCTTCCTTGCCGCTAAGCATGATTATGAGCAAACGGTACTTAATGCTCTAGCTGAAATCTCTAGCACTCTGACTCAAAGAGAAAACTTACGCGTTATCACAAAAACACAGGCTGAAGCTGTGCAGGCAAATGATACTGCCGTAAAAATTGCCTTTGAAAGATTCCGCACCGGCTTGTCTAACTACATTGAAGTACTTTACGCTCAGCAGAATCTCTACCCTGCTCAGATTCAGTTATCTCAATACAATTACCAGCAAGCTACTTCTCTCGTGTCGTTATACACCGCTCTAGGTGGTGGCTGGAAAATGTCTCACTCGGAATTTTCAGCCGGACCAAAGAAATAGTCTACCAAGTAAAAATTTCTTGCTTATTTCCCCTACCCCTTCATTTAATTGAAGGGGCTTTTTGATATAAGCTTGTATGTTACTCGAATTTTTGGTAAAAGGAATTTCACATTTGCCATTAGTTTTCATATTATGAAATTAACTATTATAGGTAGCGGTTATGTTGGTCTGACAACGGGTACTTGTTTTGCAGAAATGGGGCATCATGTAACCTGTGTTGACAACAATGAGACTAAAGTCAAAGCTCTTAGAGAAGGTATCATCCCAATATATGAACCGGGATTGGAAGACCTTATCAAAAAAAATGTTGCCGTAGGTAAATTAAAGTTTACAAGTAGCTTACAAGAAGCACTCCCTGAAGCAGAAGCTATTTTCATCGCTGTACCTACACCTCCTAATGAAGATGGTTCTGTAGACCTTTCATTCATGGAACGAGTAGCCCGCGAAATTGCAGAGGTTCTTACCCCGTCTATGGGCTACAAAGTCATTGTTGATAAATCTACTGTTCCTGTAAAGACAGGCGAAAAAGTCGCTCAAACTATCACTCATTATGCAGGGAAAGAAGTAGAATTTGACGTTGTTTCTAACCCGGAATTCTTACGTGAAGGTTGTGCTGTTGATGACCTTTTACACCCTGACCGCATTGTTATCGGTGCTAATTCTCAACGAGCAATGGATGTCTTGAAGCAGGTTTATCGTCCTTTCCATGCTCCTATTTTAGAAACAGATATTGAATCTGCAGAATTAATCAAACACGCTGCAAATTCTTTCCTCGCATTGAAAATCTCTTACATCAATGCTGTTGCTCGTGTCTGTGAAAAAACAGGTGCTGACGTTGAACTTGTGGCAGAAGGAATTGGGATGGACAAACGTATTTCTCGCCATTTCCTCAATGCCGGCTTAGGCTACGGGGGGTCATGCTTCCCCAAAGACGTAAAGGCCTTTATTAGTATTAGCCGTCAACTCGGGGAACCATTCTTGCTTCTCGAAGAAGTTGAAAGAATTAACGAAGAACAACACGAACGCTTCTTAAATCGTTTACGTGATCGACTCTGGGTTTTCCGCGATAAAAAAATTGCCGTCTGGGGGCTTGCTTTCAAGCAAAATACAGACGATATTCGCGAGTCTATCGGCATTAAGCTTTGCCAAAAACTTGTAGCTGAGGGTGCTATTGTTTCTGCAACAGACCCTAAAGCCATGGGTACGGCACGCCCCATTCTCGAACCTATTGGTGTCAACTTCGTCGATGATATGTACGAATGTGCTCGTGATGCTGAGGTGCTTATTATTGCCACAGAATGGGCTGACTTTGCTAATGCAGACCTGCAGAAGCTCTCCAGCGTCATGCGTAATCGTATTATATTTGATGGTCGCAACATTATGTCCCCGGATAATCTCAAAACTATGAATTTTGAGTACCATTCCGTTGGTAGACCATCTGTATAATGCTTCATTAGGCATTTATTATCTTTTTCCCATCCATCCCTCGGGGGCAATCCTCGAGGGATTTTTATTTCCTCCATTCAATTAATCTTGGCTTACATTTGTTTTTTCCTTATCTTGCGGACTAAAAAGTGATAGAGTGAAATGTAGCCATCGTAGCATTTCGGGATAACAAGCCACTTTTATCAGATGAACAAAGTTAGAATCATAAAGCCTCATCGCCCAAGTGTTGATGAACTGGTTGAGGGGGTCATTAATGGGAATCGTGCCTTACTTGGTCGTGCAATCACTCTGATTGAAAGCAATGCCACACGAGACCAAGAATCATCTAGAGAACTTATTTCAAAGCTTTTACCATACTCCGGTAAATCTCTGCGTATTGGTATTACAGGTGTACCCGGTGCGGGAAAATCTTCTTTCATCGAAGCATTTGGCACCTATTTATGCCGAAGAGGTCTAAAAGTAGCCGTTCTTGCCATTGACCCCTCCTCTACTGTCTCCAGAGGTTCTGTAATGGGTGATAAAACGCGAATGGAAGAACTTTCCGGTGAAGAAAATGCGTTTATTCGGCCATCTCCCTCAGGTGGTTCATTAGGGGGTGTTGCCAGAAAGACAAGAGAAACCATGATTGCTTGTGAAGCGGCTGGTTTTGACATTATTCTTATCGAAACTGTAGGGGTGGGGCAATCCGAAACGACCGTCCGCTCTATGGTCGACATCTTTATGCTTCTTCTCATTACCGGTGCTGGTGATGATTTACAGGGCATTAAACGTGGGATAATGGAACTAGCGGATATTCTGTTAGTAACCAAGGATGACGGCGATAATCGTCAGCGTGCCGCAGCTCATTGCCAAGAACTAAAGATGGTTCTTCACTACTTACAATCGCCCACACCGGGATGGACGCCGGAAGTTCTTACCTGTTCATCTCTCGAAGGGCGTAATTTAGATACAGTCGAAGAAACTCTGTATAAGTTCCGAGATTCTATGAAACAATCAGGCTTCTGGTTTACTCGTCGTAGAACTCAAGCTCTTTCATGGGTTCAAGCTCTTGTCCACGAGGCATTGCTTACTTCATTTGAACAACATCCGGCCGTTGCAGAAAGAATGCCCATTCTCGAAAACCTCGTCGCTTCCGATAAAATGGACCCGGTTTCTGCGGCTAAGGATTTACTAAGTCACTTCACTTACCCGGACATTTCATAGCCTGCAATTTTTAGTTTTTACTCATTATCCCGTAGCTCCCTTGCTTTTTTAGATTGCAGGGAGCTATTTTTTTACATAGTATAATGCAAAATGATAGCGTCTGCACTATTCGAATTAGGCTCTACTTCACATTGGATGGCCATCATTGCCATCTTTTTGGTGGGGTTTTGCTTTATTGAACTTGGTCAGGCCTATAATAAATCATTGCGGAATGGTACTCGGAATTGGCTGGCTATTCTTTGTTTTATATTCTTAATTTTCAATATTTCAGCTTCCATCATTGATTCGCCAAATACCCCGTTGCTAGAATTGCTTCCTTTGCATTATTGCTCACTTATGCTAGTCATTTGTCCGTTGGCATTATGGCTTCATTCTACCATCTTACGTTCTATTGCTTACTATGGGTCTTTAGTGGCTTCTTTACAGGCTCTCATTACACCAAGTTTAGATATTGATTATCCGGCACTCAGTTATTTTTCTTTTTTTGCCGCCCATGGCATCATTATTGTCGCGGCTCTTTATTTACCGATTGTATTGAAATGGAAACCAGCCCGTTGGGACTTTATCTGGGCTCTTATTTATTCAAACATTTACCTTATTGTAATCCATATTGTCAATGTTTGCTTAGACACAAACTATGGATTTACACAAACCCCACCGACCTCCGGTTCCGTTCTGGATTTATTAGGTCCATGGCCGTGGTATTTACTGACGATGCAAATACCGGGGGCTTTGCTCATGATTCTTATCACTATGCCCTTTAGGCATTATCCTAAAGGGCGTATAGGTGATTAGTTTTATGACTTTATTTGACAATTGGTAATACTCGGCTCATCCAAGTATCTGCCCCCGGTTTTGTTCCTCTATAAAGAGACTTAATCTCGATTTGTATCGTTGTAACCGGCTTTGTATAACTTACCGGCAATGCAAGCTGCGGCAGCCAGTCATCATCTAAACCTGCTTCATAGGTATATTCTCCGTTTAAAGTTACTGAAATACTGGCAGGGCGATTATGAGTCATGTAATTGATGTCTGGGTATCTATGGGCCTCTGTATCTGATTTTGGCAAAGCGGTCGGATTCATCCCGGTTTCTAGCATCAAGCCATAAAACTGCTTAGGTTCCGGCAGAGTAATAAGTAATTTTTCACCTTCGCCGCCATTAATGCTCCCGGAAACCCAATAATTATTTTCTACTTTTAAATTATCAGCACTAACAGGGTTCCCATAATCATCCATGGATTGAGAAGAACTCGCCTGTATGTTGTAATTATCAGATAAGGACCATTGCTTACCATCTATCTCGATTGTTTTTTTATCAGCACTAAGTTTATATCCCTTTACCGGCTCAATGTTTAATTCATCCAAGACGACTCTCTTATCCGTTCCCAATAAATTAATGGTATATACGCCTTTTTCTGTGAGATAGATAGATTCTTTCGGCAATCTTTCGTCTAGCTTCACTATTTTATTTCTCATCTCCGAAGCAAACACATTTAGACTTGCCTTTTCAACGCCCCCAAACCACGACATAAGTGGTTTAAGTTGAAATCCTAAATTAAGCCCGCTAAATTCTCCTTGAGCTATATTAATTGATTGTTCATATGGCAATGTCATTTGAAAAGTCACTACATGTCTACCGGGTTTATTAGGGATGTCTGCTTTTAACCAATGAGTATACTCCCTAATACTGAACATTGAGGGTGCATCTGCCTGTGGGTGTGTTGCTTCTACCAGAGAGCTTTTACAGATAATACTATCAACTCCTACATTGTACTGCAATAGGGCATTTTTGAATGGTATTGCTCGTAGGGGATAGTCTGATTTCAAATTATCCATTCTGTCGTTGTAGAGGAATGGTATACCTATAGGCAATGTTTTTGCTTCATCATCAATATCTTCCGGTATATCAATAAGACAGGTATACACTAGCTGAGCCATATTTTGATTTAGTCCCACTGTGACGTCTATCGAACTTAAGCGAATTGAGCCTGCCAGTCGTAAATCCATAGGGGCCGGCATTCCCGGTATCGGGACAATAGTCTTTTGTATGCCAGGTATTTCTTGAAGTACCAAATTCGATTGAGTCTTAATATTTTTATCTTCTTGGTTTACGGGAGTCACTATTGTGTCGGTGTCTGTTGCCGTACAGATGGCTATGCTCATGACCCCTGCTCCATATAAAAATAAAAACTTACTCATACACCGTGTTATACACACCAATTTGTCATTCATCAAGACCCATTTTTACCTCATTAAAAATACTTGCCACTCTCTTTTTGGGCCCCTATCCATTTGGTTCTCACTTTTTCGGTGGCAGGTGTGAACCTAAGAAAAATTTTTTCATTTTTGAAAGCACAAGAAATAAAAAAAATTTCTAGCTGACACGTCACATACCACAATATATTGTATACCACAAAAAAACCTCTACAATATTTCCTTTACGAATCGTAAAAATATGCTTAGATATGCGAACCGCTACGTGAACGAGCTAGGGCAAAACGAACACATCAACTGCCCCACAGAACCTCGCTCCGAGAGCGAAAAATCTTCCACATTTACTAACCATGACTCCTGCAGAAAACACACAAACCGTTCTCAAGCTACGCACAGGTCAAGAAATCATCCTCCCACAGAGAAAAGATTTGCTTGGCGGCTTGAAGTTTACCCGTAGATTCTCTCACAATGAGGTGCATCCTTACGATGAAATTTCATGGACTCGTCGCGATGTACGCATTATGGACTGGAAAACCGGTAAGGTAATCTACGAACGCCTAGGTCTGGAAGCCCCATCTCATTGGGATGATAATGCCGTAAAAATCACAGCAGATAAATATCTCTTTGGTCGCGAACCCGGCACGATTGAATACGAAGACAGCTTCCGCAATATCTACGACCGTATCTCAAACACTTACACTGTATGGGGCTGGGAAGAAGGCTACTTTGCAACTCTTGAAGATGCCGAAATCTTCAACGAAGAAATCAAAGCCATGCTTGTTAAGCAAATTTGGGCTCCTAACTCCCCGGTTTGGTTTAATATCGGTCACTGGGAACAATGGCGATGGGGGCGTCCGGATTTGCGTGAAACATACATCGGTCATGGTAATAAGGCATATCACACAAAGGGGACAAAAAATAACCTCAAGACATACACCGTTTCCTCCACTTATGAATATCCCCAGTGTTCTGCTTGCTTCTTGACAGAAGTGGGCGACAGCATGGAGGCTATCCTAAACCACATCACTACTGAAGGTCGTATTTTTGCTTCCGGTTCCGGTGTGGGTATTAACCTTTCTACTCTGCGGTCATCTCGTGAACCTATCAGCGGTAAAGGCCGTTCTTCCGGTCCTATTTCTTTCGACCGTGGTTGGGACCGCATGGCCGGTGCTATTAAGTCCGGTGGTAAAACTCGCCGTGCCGCCCGTATGGTTCTCATGTTTAGTGACCACCCTGACATCTTTGAATTTATCAATACAAAGAACCGTCAGGAAGACATTGCCAAGGTTATCTTACGCGAACACAATGTTCACGTTGAACTAAAGCAAATTGCTGAGACAAAGCTTGTAGCCGGCACTCCTGCAGAAAAGGCCGCCGCACGCGTGATTCTATCTTTACCGCTTGCCGCTAATAATAGCTTTGACCCGCACATGGACGCCCTGCTTTATGGTGAAACTCTTTCTCACCAAAATGCTAACCACTCTGTGTCTCTAAAGGGTGATTTCTGGCAGGCTCTCGCTAATAATGGCAATACCTACACCCGTTGGGTCACTAACCCTGCTCACATCGAGCAAACATTCCGTGCTCAGGAATTGCTCGAAGCTATGGCCAAGTCTATCTGGGATAATGGTGAGCCCGGTGTACATAATAACGACGTTATCAACCTTTGGAACCCTGTTAAATCCATCGGTACCATCACTACGTCAAACCCATGCTCCGAATACGTATTCCTCAATAACACCAGCTGTAACCTTTCTTCCTTCAATGCTTATCGCTTCTTGACAAAGGGCGATGACGGCAAACCTGTATTCGATGCAGACGCCCTTATCCATGCCGCTCGTTTGGCTATGGTTTGTGCTGACCTCAATATCGAACGCGGTGGCTTCCCCATCGAAGAAATCGCTGAAGGTACCTACAAGTACCGTACTACAGGTATCGGTTTTGCTAACGTTGGTGGTTCACTCATGGCTTTAGGTGTACCTTACGATTCTGACGAAGGCCGCTGGATTGCTTCTCAGCTTTGCAGTGCCCTGACAGCTGCCTGTTGGACCACATCTACCGAAATGGGTGCCGAATTGGGTTCGTATGTAGAATACCCAAATAGTAAGAAAGACTTACAGGCTGTGCTTCGATTGCACAGTGCCGCTCAAAAACTAGCCGCCGCATTACCATCCCAAAAGGATGAAAAGGGACTTGATGACCTTATTGACAACATCATTGCCAATGCAGGTGTACTACCGGAATCTCAAGGGCTTACCGGTACTTATGCTCTCCAAGCTCTGCGTAAAAGCTTTAAGTCTCCAACCACGATGAATGCCGACCGCATCGCCCCTGCCGCTCCATTGGCAAAGGTCGCTTCTGAAATGTGGGACAAGGTAGCAAAAGCTTCCTCTCACCGTAACTCATTCGTATCCGTCATGGCTCCTACCGGTACTATTTCCGCACCATTAGGTTGCTACGACGAAGGCACAACTTCCATCGAACCGGACTACACTCTTGTTAAGTGGAAGCAACTTGCCGGTGGTGGTTCATTAAAGATGTTTAACCGCTTAGCTCTCGAGGGTTTACGCTCTCTTGGCTATCAGGAGGACTACGTCAACGAAGCCGCTCTCGAAGTTGCCGGTCTTGATGGTCTTATTTCCGCTTTCCAAGGGAATATGGATTCTGTGGTCAACCAACTCATCGTCGACCCATGCGAAGACCAAGCAGGTCCTGTTCGTTTAGCATGGCGTCGCCTTATCTCCGGTCAGGAATCTCGCACCGAAATTCAGGAAAAAGTAGCCTATATCAGCAATCCTGCTAATAATGCCATTCTTTCTGCAGATGAATTAACGGTAGTCAATGGTGCTTCTCACATTGAATCCATTCCGTGGTTACAGAAGAAAGACCTTCCGGTATTTGACTGTGCCGCTACAAATGGCAATGGTATCCGTGCTATTTCTCCATCCGGTCACGTTTACATGCTCGGGGCTATTCAGCCTTTCATCTCCGGGGCTTCTTCAAAGACGGTAAATATGCCGGTTTCTGCCTCTGTTCAAGACATCTACGATTCTCTCGTTATGTCTCACGATCTCGGTGTGAAGTGCATTGCTATCTTCCGTGCCGGCTCAAAGGCAAATGCTGTTTATGTCGTTGACACTCCGGAAACTCGTATGTTCAAAGCCAACCACGTCTGGGAACAACTCGTTGGTGCAGGCTCTGAAGCCATCGATGAAATCATCGCTGAAGCTTCCAAACCTCATCAGCGTAAGCTCCCCGGTCGTCGCTTGGGTCAAACGGTAAAATTCTCCGTCGGTGGCCAACTTACCGGTTATCTTACTGTCGGTGTTTATGCCGATGGTACTTGCGGTGAGGTATTCGGCCGCTTAGGTCAGGTCGGGTCATTCGCTTCCGGTATGTTCGAAGCTTATTGTAAACTCCTTTCTACAGCTCTCCAATTCGGCGTGCCGCTCAAGGAAGTGGTCAAGGGCTTCCGTAACTACTCATTCGAGCCTTCCGGCTTCTGCCGCGTCGGTGACGATACTGAAACCGATACTTGTGCAGAAATCCGCTCCTGTGCTTCCGTGGTTGACCTCATTGCGAAGATTCTCGCTTGGCTCTTCCCGGAAAGTAATAACTACCGCTTACGCGAGGTCTTCTCTATGCCGAACATTAACCTCCCCGGTGATGACAAAAATACAGCTGTTACCGTTCTGCCTGCTCGCATGATGACCACGCCTGTCCGCCAAAAACCCGTACTACCGGAAATCCCTGTCCCATCAAAGGCTCCAGAGGGGACTATGCTCAATGGTGCTTCTCTCTGCCCACAGTGCAACTCCCTCGCTTACGTCCAAGATGGTAAGTGTAAGTCCTGTCGCTCCTGTGGTTACAAAGACGGCGGCTGTGGTGAATAATTCTCTTCACTAACAAACCACACGTATCATACTCCATGGCGGGGGCTACTTTCTGTAGCTCCCGCTTTTTATTTCCCCTCCACCTCTAAAATACCATTACTTTATTCCCAATCGGAATGATTTTTACCCCAATACCCCAAATTGTTCAAAAATATTCCTAAAAGGGAATTATTTTATGATTGCCTTATTACGCTGTAGTAGATTACGGAAGAATTATCCTTGACCCGAGAAAATCAAAAATTAAAATATTGTGATAGAAAATAACTCTACACGAAACCCTCACTACACAAACTATAAACAATCATGTCTATGTTCTCCAAAATCATAAACATCTGCTACATCTGTCTAGTGATGGGGCTTAGTTCCTGCACCATAGTGGATACAGGTGGTGCTGTAAATAATATCGGCCGTTACATCCCGGTGGATGAAAAACGAATACCCATACCAAAAAAACATCCGGACAGAGCCCCACGCTATACGGTATACACCCTAGGGGAACTTAGCTATATAAAATTAGGAGTCTGTTATCTTTCTGCCAGGAATAAATGGTTCCACTGCTGTCAAGTAGGAGGCTGTCCCTATGAACTTTATAAACGATTCTATAATGATCCTAGTACCCTCGCCTTTAGGGAATATTATTATGCGGAAATTCCTACGAAACACTTAAGGAATAACGACTTAATTCGCACCAAGCGACTTATTCCGGAAAAAGAGTTCGATCCGACGAATGCACAGCGCAGCACCATCACGATTGAGCACACTGCACAACACATCATCTCGCTGAATCTTCCCGAACGACTCAGTTCTACAAACACCGCGGTTCAACCCATCCGTTGGGTAGCAGAAGTAGCAGATATACCGCTCTCTGTTATAGCTACGCCCATCAACTGGTTTCTCATACCATTCGACGCCAACCTATGGGATTTATAACATTTCCCTCATATTCTCCCTCTGGGAATATGAGGTTAATTTCTCCGGCACAAGCTACTTTTTCCCCACGCCCAGCCCTAATTTAATATCGACAGGGATGCTGACATCGCGGTTATTGACACCATATAGAACATTAATGAGCAGAGAATTAATATTACCGGGGATTTGGTTCAATAAAGTATTTAGCATCACATAATGCTTGTTGATATTGGGACGCTGACCGATAAACGCACCGGAATTTTTTAGATGTTTAAACACCTGGCGTTTTTCATCAAGAGGCATGAGAGCCACTACCGGCAAACTGGCATTAGAAAACAAACCGATTTGGCAATTTACGCTACTGTATTTTCCGGATTCATGTTTCCTACACCCCTCAATGCTCAAATAGTCATCAGCCAGATCTTCACCCCACACCAAATCAGCTTCTAAATTCACCTTCGGCAAAGCAACCTTATCAGGAACCTTAACGGGCACAATTACCCCATTCTCTAAAGGAACTTTATAAACACCCCCATCAATAACATCCATAACAAAAACCGTCAAATCACCAAGCATTTTTAATTCTTTAATCCCCTTGGCTTCCTTTTCCGAAATAACATATCGAACAGATATCTCTCCATAAGATTCCTGCCCTTCCACACGAGTAATTACACTCATAACATCCCCTGGGTATTCACGCCCCCATTCATCCACTAAATGAACGGTAGAATTTTTTAAGTACTTTTGAGCCAAAGGAAAAGCTATTTTTTTATTATCACGAATGCGAATTTTAAGCATCGTCGTGATTTGATTATAATTTTCTTTTGTATCAATATCAGTATTTTTTGTTACTGTGATGTTTTGAATTTCCACCGACTTAAAAAAAAGCTCTCCTTTCTCTGCTCTTACCACTCCCATCATCGCCAGCATAAGGCACATTCCACAGATGAATCGTTTCATTATTTCTCTCCTTTCTTCAATGGTAATTCTCCCATGATGCCAATTCTTTTTTCAATCGGCACCATGATTTTCTTTATTCCATTCGCATAATCAATGGCAATTTTTATCTTATTTTCCCCATTTATTTTCCAATTACATACATATTTGTTAGAAGTCCTTACACTTCCACTGCTAGAAAATTCAATATCATCCACATTAAAAATTTTCATACCCAGAAAGTGCATTTGGGCCAATTTGTCAGATGATAAAATCATCCCTGTACACCCCACCTCTGTACCATGCTTGAGTGTTACCTGCACATCAGAACCATCAAATCCGGCGTTTTTTAATGTGACCGTAACCGGCTTATTTTCTTTAACATCAAATTCTACAATCTTTGTTGCCTTGTTGCCGTAAATATAACATGGCACACTCAGTTTTACATCAACCCACGTCGACTCAGCAGAAGGTGTCCACTTAATGCCATTTACTGATACCTTTATCTTATCATCATCGTTAAGGTAAATTTTATGCATCGATTGAAAGGATTGGGCTTCTTTAGCCTTATTCCCTAAAGAATCCTTCATCTCAACCTCTCTAGAGGGAGATGCCCCCCATGGTACAAACATTGACAAAACCTGGTCAAACGACACCAAAAAATGTACAGAATAATTGGTATCATTCACAGACCATGAGTAAAATTCTACATTGGGCTTAGGCTCCGGACGGTCTGGTGCAGTCTCTTGCTTTGCTTCCTGAGCATAAGCCGGAATCATGGCACTTACCAATAGGACAATCAATCGCTTTATCATCATAGGGGAACGAGTAGTTTCTATTCTAAGACAACATAGGGGGCTCTATAACGGAGCCCCCTATATCAATGATGCGTCTGTGTAAACTTAATTACTATAAGCAGATTCTACACGCTGAGCCACATCTCTGTAACCATACTCTGCATCGTAAATCTGCTGGAAAGCCGCCAGTGCTTCGTCTTTTTTGCCCATTTTTTCATTGAGCAAACCAATAAGGTAAAGAACTTCTTTCTTCACATCATTCATCTCTAGGATTTCTTGGTTTGCCTCAGAAAGCTGACGTAATGCCATATCATTCATATTCTTGGCATCATAGCACTTCCCTAGCAAAAGCATGGCTCTGGTGCGAATGTGGGGGTTATTACGAGCTTTCTGCAATTCCGGGATAGCAGCAGAAAAATCACCAAACTCAAACAAGGCCACGCCCAACTCAAAGCGGGTCTGTGGGTCGGTGGGGTTATTTTCTACACGCTGACGGCATAGAGCTACTTGTTCTTCGGCGACTTCGCGACTGATTTGAGCCAGCTGTGCTTGAAGCTCGGCATCATCCGGATTCTCTGCCGCACGACGACGAATATCTTCTACCTGTGCCTTGCGGGCTCGTTCTGTCATTTCGTTACCCTTGTTTTGAAGAGACACGTCATTGTTACTCAATGAGAAAGCATAATGATAGAAGTTGGATGCATTTACCCAATCTCCCATTTGTTCAAACACACCGGCTATATCACGCACGACAGATAAATTTTTCTGATCCGCAGTATATTCCACCGTGAGTTTATCCAAGCGTTCTTGGAGTTGAGCACGGGTGAGACCTTTTTTATCAGCCTTATCCAAATCATTAGTTTCGGATGTATCTTTCATCACGTCTTTAAAGCTGTTGGCTTTATCCCATTTATCTTTCATGGAGGCTTTGGCCATACAGTCTTTTTCATTCTTCACAGCCACACT
This sequence comes from Akkermansia sp., assembly GCA_030525455.1. Taxonomy (GTDB): domain Bacteria; phylum Verrucomicrobiota; class Verrucomicrobiia; order Verrucomicrobiales; family Akkermansiaceae; genus Akkermansia. The sequence continues at coordinate 58,884 of JAUNER010000015.1, forward strand.
ATCCGTCGGGTCTATCTTGACGATATCGCGGTAAACTTCTGCGGCTTCAGTAAACATCTCGTAAGTTACATAGTGAGAAGCCAACAAGTGAAGCATCTTTTTATTACTCGGATGCCCCTGGCGAACTGTTTCTAGAGCAAATGCAGCCAATTCAGGGTAATTTACCCCAAGAGCGGCATTATACAATTCCTCATTGACGGCTACGCTAAATGGGTCTTTTTCTAACTCGTCTTCAAGAGCAGAAATGGTAGTCATCGGGTCTTTTGACTTACCGGTACTTAAACGGAATCCACCAAATAATCCACCTTTCTTTGGCTCCGGATTCAACTTGATTTCACAAGCTCTCAGTGCTTTGCGAGCTTCCAAAAATCCTGGTATATTCTTTACCAATGCCTTAAACAAACTTACGGCATAGGGATAGTTCCCCATATCCACAGCTTGGCGTGCCTTTACAAAAAATTCAGCCTGCTGCGGATTCAACTGTTCTTCTGTGATTTTTTCAATCATACGACTTATGAAACAAAAAATGATAAGATGACCTAGAGCCTCTCTATTCGAGATTCTCTACATTTAACGTATACATCCTAGCAAGTCTGAAGCCGCATTTCAACCTTGTATTTTGTTTACAATAGAAAAAAATACCCGTATGAGATTAGATGCCCTCTTATCACGCTATGGTTATTGTTCTCGCAGAGAAGCTACAGGCTGGCTAAAACGTCATCAAGTCACTTACAACAATAAACTTTGTACCAAAGCCACAGACAAAGTGGAAGCAGACGGCATTCTCATTGATGGTGAAAAGCTAGACTTTCCCAACGGCATCTACATTGCTCTTTATAAACCACTAGGTTATGTTTGTAGTCATGATGAGAGCGAGGGTGATTTAGTCTATGATTTGCTCCCTTTTCAATGGACAAAGAGAAATCCCGCTATTGCTTCTGTCGGCAGGTTAGATAAGGAAACTAGCGGCTTATTACTCATCACAGATGATGGTCAGTTCATTCACCGCATGACCTCACCAAAGCATTTAGTTGAAAAAGTTTACTTAGCAGAAACAGAGGCAGACATTCCCGCATCTGCCGTAGAACTCTTCGCCGAGGGTTCTCTCACTCTTCAGGGGGAAAACAAACCCTGTGCCCCGGCTAAACTAGACATTCTCTCTCCTCGTGTTTGTAAACTTACCCTCACAGAGGGGAAATACCACCAAGTGCGCCGTATGCTTGCCGCCGTGGGGGCCCCTGTCTCTAAACTTTCTCGCATTGCCATTGGAGCATTATCCCTCGATAATCTACAATTAGAGGAAGGCGAATGGATTGAAATTGACCCTCATTTATTCTAACCCATGACTGAACGGACTCCCATAGCAGATGGGCCTATCGCCTGCGAACCGGACTTTCAGGTCATAGCTGAATCACCTGACTGGATTGTCGTTGATAAGCGTGCCCCTCTGATTGTCCATACTGCTAATGCAAAGCCCGAACCTACCTTACTAGCCGGCTTAGAAGCCTTACTCTGCTATGAATTGGCCAATGGGGCGGCTCTTTCTCTCATTAATCGATTAGATAGAGAAACAAGTGGCTTAACTCTCATCGCAAAACATAAAGAGGCAGCAAAAGCTCTTGGCATCGCTATGCAAGAAAGACTCATGCACAAAGAATACCATGCTATCGTTCATGGTCACCCTACTTGGCATGAATGCTCGTGCCATGAGCCTATATTACGCCAAGCCGAGGTCAGAGAGAGTGCCATTTGGGTAAAGCAATGTACACATCCTCTGGGCAAACCCTGCCACACCGACTTCCGCCTTGTCTCATCATGGAGTCATGCGGATATGCCACTTAGTCTTATTCATTGCACACCGCATACCGGGCGTATGCACCAAATTCGCGTGCATTTATCTCATCTGGGGCATCCCATTGTGGGTGATAAAATCTATGGCTCAGATGAACGACATTACCTAGAGTTCATTGCTCACGGCTGGTCAAAACAGCTAGAAAAATCCCTGCTCCTCCCTCGCCATGCTCTTCATGCCTCTGCCTTACATTTCCCATGGCAGGGGGAAAACATTTGCACCTTTGCCCCTCTGCCACCGGATATGAAAAGTCTCATGCCTTAGACTTATCTGCACTCTTAGCACTCGGCTCGCCAACGGGAATGCTCTGCTTTATAGAGCTTATACGAAATAGCATCGCACAACGCTTCCAGACTAGCCTCGATGATATTATAGGATACCCCTACTGTAGTCCATGTAGATACACCATCCGAAGATTCAATCAACACTCGCACATTTGACCCGGCTCCGTTTTCATCCACCTCGGCATCGGGGATGTTGGTTCTCGTGGGGGATAATACTCGCACCTTGTAGTCTATTAAGTGCATCTGCTCTAGTTCCGGATACCACTGTGTCAAGGCCCGTCTCAAAGCCCTGTCTAAAGCATGCACCGGACCATGCCCCCCTGCTGCTGTATGCACGTCCTGACCATTGACTTTCAATTTCAATGTGGCTTCTACCATCATATCGGGGTCCATCTCATGCCGCGACGTTAGCACTACAGAGCGTAATATCTTAAAATACGGTTTAATGGAAGAATGTCTATGGCGTAGGAATAATAATTCCGCACTTGCCGGTGCAGCCACATAGTCATACCCAAGAGCTGAATTCTTTTTCACCGCACCGGATAATAGTTCAAGTATGGGGTCGCCCTTATCTAATTCGATGCCCAAACTTCTGGCCAGTGCCATAATATTACTTTTACCGCCCTGCTCTGTCATGAGCACTCGCTGTGCATTCCCTACGCTGGCCGGGTTCATGTGTTCGTAAAGTGCAGAGTCTTTCATGATAGCACTCACATGCACCCCGCCCTTATGGGCAAAGGCGGCATTCCCCACAAATGGCTGACGTCTAAATGGTGCTAAATTTGAAACCTCAGATACAAAGGCAGACGTAGACTTTAATCGGGTCAAAGCCGCACCGGATAAACACTCATAGCCCTCCATCTTTAGCTGTAAATTCGGAATGACCGAACATAAATTGGCATTACCACAGCGTTCTCCTATGCCGTTCATCGTACCTTGCACCTGCGTTGCTCCGGCTTTTACTGCGGCTAAACTGTTAGCTACTGCTAGTTCACAGTCGTTATGTGCGTGTATGCCTATACGGGCTTCAGGTAGATTCTCTTTCACCTGTGCTACTACTCTGCTTATTTCATCCGGCATGGTTCCGCCGTTGGTGTCACACAGTATTAAACAATCTGCCCCATTTTCATACGCCGCTTTTAGCACTTTTATCGCATAAGCGGAATCTCTGTGATAGCCGTCAAAAAAATGCTCAGCATCAAAAAAAACCGTGTCTAAATGCTTTTTCAAATACGCCACGGAATTGCCAACTATTTCTAAATTCCTCTCTTTTGTTATCCCTAGAGCTACCTCTACGTGGCGCGGACACGTCTTCCCAAATATCGTTGCTACGCGTACCCCACAGCTTACCAAAGCTTGCATCGTTGGGTCATTTTCCGGACTATTCCCGGCATGATGCGTGCATCCAAATGCCACCAGTCGGGCATTCTTTAACTCCACGTCTCGCATCAATCGGAAAAACTCTGTCTCTACCGGGTTCGCATCCGGCCACCCACCCTCAATGTAATCCACCCCCAAAAAGTCCAACTCCCGTGCTATTCGCACTTTATCTGCCGCACTTAAATTCACATCCTCGCTCTGCGCCCCATCTCGTAGGGTTGTGTCGTAGAGGTCTATCTTGATAGCCATAAACTCACCTTACCTGCCTAGCCCCTCTCTTTCAAGCCATCCCCATGCCTTACTCTCTTACAGACACAGAAATTACCCCCCTCACCCACTTATGACGCTGTGGCTAATCCATGCTAAATAACACCACTAACTAAACCTTGACTTTAAACCTAGCCACACTCCCCCCCAATAAAATGACAACAAAAGAGCCGCACCCTTTCGAGCACGACTCTTATTGAAGAAGACAATGTTATTTTGTTAATTAAGCACGACGACGGCGAATCATCAATGCTGCCAAGCCAAGCAAGCTCAATGATGCTGTGGCAGGTTCGGGAACAGGTGCATAAGAAATGCTCATGTTTGCAATCTTGCATCCAGAATCATTCAAACCAGTTGCCCCGCTATCCCAACCTGGTGCCTTAATACCAATAGAGTATTTATTAACTTCATCAGGATTGGCATCCCAAGCGATATCGCCTATACTTTTAGCATCGCTTGTCTGACCATTTACAGAAGCAGTCCATGTACCATCAGTTAATGTATAAGTAATGGTATTCCAAGCGTTTGTTGTGAGTCGAAGATCTGTTTTATTCGCAGCAAATGTATCATCTACAGCAGTTCCTAAAGCAAATGACAGATAGCCATTAGAAAGACCAAATGCAACACCGGTACCATTACACCCAACGTGTAAGATATTTTCACCCCACTGAGCACCTGTATAATAATAGTCCAATGTAAGGGTAAGTGTCGCAGCTGATGTTGATACAGTTTCAAGTGCATCATGAAGGAAAGAATTGGTATTTACTTCCCAGTAACTACCAGTACTATCCCCTTTTTTAATCGCGGTACCAACATTTGCAACATCTTCTGTTATAAATGTATTTGTAACAGTACCACCTAACACACCTGTTTGACCATTTTGTGTATTAGTTGCAGAAAAGTCCCATGTATAGGAATATTCCTGAGAAGCATCCCATGTAAAGGTTGTGGCCCCGGAAGCCATGCCTGCGAGAGCTAGTAAAGCAATGAGTGTTTTCTTCATAACTTGTTTCGTTTTGTAGAGTTATCCGTTGCGTAAGAGTATTTTCTTTCGTTCCGGCACGAGAATGCTACAGCATTTAGAATGCTGATATCACTATCAATGAGTTATACATTGATTATCAGTTGCCGATTTTCTTTTATGCCCGAAAA
>JAUNER010000033.1 GCA_030525455.1 Akkermansia sp.
GCTTATGTCTTTCATCCATTTAGGGAAACATGATAAATATCGAGCGTGATTTACTATGTTTTCATTATCTTGCAACCAAGTGCGACCTTTGTGCATTAATTCGATATTTATAACCATTAGCCAAAAATCACGAGCTTTCATAGGCGGTAAATGGTACATATTGCATAAATTTTGAAATTGTTTAGGAATGCTGGGAGGGTTGTTATTGAGTAGATGTAGTAAACGATTTATTGTTTTAATATTTAATCGCGAGACAGAATATATGACTTCTTGATTTTCTATCGCCATGATTACATATTTTGCTCTGACTGCTAAATCTGAATCGTAGTATGGTCGTACACATTTCCATGTTTTGTTTGTACCTTTCTTTGGCGAAAAAGATTCCCATACCTCGTTTACAGAAGCACTTAGTAGTTTCTGACTTTCAGTTGAGATGATATTTTCTACGAGGAATTGAGCTTTTAATGATGGCGTATTTAATCTTAACCCTAACCATAATTGCTGATAGACATCAAAATTACTAAACATGACTGCATCATAAATATACCTGTAAATATGCCTGATATCCTCGATGTTTTGGTTCAGAGTTTTTAGACATTGATATGGTGCCTTCACAACAAAAGTGCTTTCAATGGGCAATTTGCGTATTTCTTCTTCGCATCGAGCCGTGCTACATTGAAGTATTCCCAATCTTTTATTATCCCCTAATTTTATATAAAACAATAAACTTTGTCCGCATTCTTCGGCTACAAATTCCTGATATGAATTAATATATGGCTCTTTTGAAGGGGCGTGTTGGATATCTAAAAGCTGTTTTGTTTTCAGTAAACTATTTTGCAAATAGGGATGAATATTTATGGATTTTGTGCATCGGTACATGCTACGAAGTATTGGTTTAACCCACCAAATACCTCGTGGCATACATGTGCTAGTGTAACATTTATGAAATTGCGAGTACCAAATTGCATCAAAGTGAATGTAATGATTACATATAAGCCTATTATTGTTAAGTGTCCATGATTTAACACCATTGATATGCGGTCTTTCACCATAAAATCCGAAAATGAGAGGATATTCAAGATATGATAAATCATGTGCTACAGAAAAACTGCACTGTGCTTGTACTATAACATTTTCTTCTCGTTCACTTATTTCCCGCCAATTTAATATCTTTCTACTCGGTAATATGCTATAATTCTCCCCCTCTGCTATACCTAAAAATATAATGCTAACGAAGTGTATTATTAACGTCAGTTTCATCATATTGTTTATGCGAAGGAGAGTTTTTGTATAATACAGGAATATTTTCTTCATAAAAATAAATTCCCATTTCTGATGCCTTTCTTGGATTTTCGTATTTTCTGCTTGTCAGATATGCCGTAAAATCATTCGAATTGAATATATTACTTAAATTGGTAATATTTTTAAATTCTGTTAATTCTATCTTTCTATTTTTGTTGTTTCTTTGAATTATATATGAAGGCAGTGCCATTGGATTACGTGTTTTACATATTTATTGTCTTTTCTGTAAATAATCTTCAGGATTATCTATAATTCCCACTAAATTTTTTGCATCAAAAGAAAGTTCCCAGTTATCGCAAAAAATCACTACAAATAGTATAAATAACAAAGGTACAATATTAAAAATTACAAAAATTATTTTACTTTTCTTCCATACAAAATACCAATTAAAATGAGCACAACAAAAACTTATGTCTAACAAAGATAAACCATAACAAATCAATAACCAATTTGGTAATTTTGAAGAGGGTCCTGGACCTATAAATCCAAAAAAAATGTAAATAAATAAAAAAAATAACAGCCAGCGTAATACTGCTGGTAATTCACCTAACACTTCTTTTGTGTAACATTTATTCATCTTCTAATAATTCTTGTTTATAATGTTCGCGACCATAGTATACCATGTGCCGTCTTTTTGGATGGCAAGGGGACGTGTGGCGACCGGCTGAGTCGGGTCCCAGGTGATGAGCCATAGGCAGGGGTGTCCGTTTCTAGCGAGGTCACAACACCCTATCTGTAAATATCCACGGTAAATAAAGCGGTGGTTGCTGATGACTGTTGTTGTTTCATTACCCTCGGCATCGGTAGTGATTTCTTCCACTTTTTTGGTAGCTCGTCTGCCCATGTAGTCATAGGTGCAAGTTTGCTCATTTACTTGAGCCTCATCAGCATCCGTCGCCAAAGGAGCAGAGAAAGAAGTGCTATCCACCTCTGCCACAGTCGTAGCATAAGTAGGAGCCGGGACACGGGTATATTGAGAAGCCGAAAGCGACCAATCCCAATCAAAAAGCAACTGAGAAACATCACCATTGTGATCCTTAAGCCACTCTTGAAAAGAAATAGTAGTTGAATGAGTCATCATTTTAATAAAGGGTTAAATTAAAATCATCTGACTTATTTACACAAATAACAAAAAACGAAAAAGCTGTCAAGTAAGGGAGTTAAACTCTTGAAAAATTGAAATAAATAATTATTTTCATCATCAAAATTCACGTTTACACAAAAGTGAGCGGAATTTGGCATTGAGTAATGGAAGAGACTCATGCTAGTCTAGTCGGCATGAACATAGATGATGCGAGTAAATCATTTTTAGAAGAATTGCTGAATACACCCAGCCCATCCGGTTTTGAGATAGAAGCCCAGCGAGTATGGGCAAAGGAAATGAGCAAGTACACGGCAGATGTGCAATGCGACACCTACGGCAACACGTGGGCGACATTTACAGCCAACAAGCCTGATGCCCCGACGCTCATGATAGAAGCCCATGCCGACGAAATCGGCTTCATGATTAGACACATCACGAGCGATGGGTTTCTGTATGTAGAACGCGTAGGGGGCACAGACGCCTCGATAGCCAGAGGCAGACGCATCCGCTTCATGGGTAACAATGGCGATGTCATCGGCATAACCGGGAATACAGCCATTCACCTACGCGACAACGAAGGCAAAGAGCCAAAAATCTGGGAAGTTTACATCGATGTAGGAGCAAGCAATGCCGAAGAAGTCGCAGAAATGGGGCTACGAATCGGACACGTGGGAGTCTATGTAGACGGACCACTGACATTACATAAAAATCGCCTCGTCTGCCGAGCACTCGATAACCGCCTAAGTGGATTTGTACTCACAGAAATCGCTAAACAACTGAGCGACAAAAAAGAAGAGCTTGCTTGGAATATCGTACTCGTCAACGCCGTGCAGGAAGAAGTAGGCTGCATCGGAGCCCGTATGGCCACACACCGCCTAAAACCCGATGCCGCCATCTGCATAGACGTCACCCACGCCACCGACTCACCCGGGTTAGACAAAGGCAAATATGGCGACATCAAACTCGGAGCAGGGCCAACAGTCATTCACGGTACTGCCAATCACCCCAACCTCGTTAAACGCCTAGAACAACTGGCAGAAGCCAACGACCTCCCGCTTCAGCATGAAGCCGCAGGGCGAAGCACAGGCACAGACACAGACTTTATCTACATATCCGGCAATGGAGTAGCCTCTGCACTGGTATCACTCCCACTACGCTATATGCATTCACCGGTAGAGACCGCAGATATGCGAGACGTAGAAAATACCATTCAACTCATGCTTCAACTGATTCAGTCACTTAAATCAGACGAATCGTTCGGGCATAAGCTCTAAGACTAACAATCTTATTAAAAAATGGCTCTTAGTCAACCATAGGCTAAGAGTCATTTTTACATTTCACTAAAATCCAAGCGAGCCACATTGAAATACGTTTTTGTCTTGCGGCAGGCATTCCACAGAATCACCAACATGGCCAGAAATAAAGCCACACGCCATGCAATTTCAAACGGATAATTCTGCACAAGCTGAACCTCTAAACTCGTACAATTACACTGAATAGGCAAGCCCCTCACCCATGCCTGTACAAATAACCCCACAAAAGTAGCCGTCAACACACTACCCAGTAAAGCAGCCCCGGCACACAAACGAGGAATCATTAATCCAATACCAACGATAATTTCGCAAGCGATGCCTAGGCATGCCAAAGGATGGCTCCATGACTCAGGTACAATATAAAACGACTCAATAGTCGTTTGCAAACGATTAACATACAGAAGCTTCATACTTGCCGTATAGAGAAAAAATCCCCCTACACCCCAGCGTAAGGCAAAGAACACAGCTCGTACGAATTTTTCTCTAAACATAGCTTCCTAAAACTTATTGTCCTAACTCTCCCTACTTAGTCAAATTCAAATAACGCCAGTAAGGCGTAAAAACCCCCATAATTAACACGTCATCCATCATCTTACCTCTTGACCTAAAGGGGATGATTTCACATAGTATTGACGTCTTGTAATAAGACATCTCGCCAACTTGTTTGAAGCTTGAGCCTTTCAGTCCCGTGAAAAGGAAAAGGCAGAGCAGAGAACACGTTGAGCATCACAAGACAAGTTCCATTTTATCATACAAATTTTTATGCCATCCATTTTCCAAAAAATCGTCAACCTCCTTTCATACGATGTAGGGATTGACCTAGGCACAGCAAACACATTGGTCAACGTCAAGGACCAAGGCATTGTATTGCGAGAGCCCTCGGTAGTTGCAGTCAAAGGAGACAAAGTACTTGCAGTGGGTGACGATGCCAAGCGGATGCTTGGACGTACCCCTGGCTCAGTAACAGCAATTCGCCCATTGAAAGATGGTGTGATAGCTGATTTTTACATCACAGAGGAAATGCTTCGTTACTTCATCAAGAAAGCCATTTCCAGATTCCATTTGGTACGTCCGCGCGTACTCATCGCCATTCCCTCCGGCATCACGGAAGTGGAACGAAAAGCAGTAAAAGACTCCGCTAAGGCAGCAGGGGCACGTTGCGTACACCTCATTGAAGAACCGATGGCCGCCGCCATTGGTGTAGGTCTCCCTGTACAAGAAGCCGCCGGCAACATGATTGTAGACATCGGTGGTGGTACGACGGAAGTCGCCTTAATTTCCCTTTCCGGCATAGTATTCAGCAAGTCCGAGCGATGTGCAGGCGACAAGCTGGATGACGCCATTATTTCATACATCAGAAGAACCTATAACCTGATGATAGGTGAACGCACTGCGGAAGACATCAAAATCCGCATTGGTTCAGCCTATCCTCTGGAGCAGGAACTTTCAATTGAGGTCAAGGGACGCGACCTAGTGGCCGGTATGCCCAAGACCGTAAGCATTCGCTCAGAAGAAGTCAGAGAAGCACTCAAAGAACAGCTTAATACCATCGTTGGTGCTGTACGAACCACTCTAGAAACCTGCCCACCGGAATTGGCCGCAGACCTAGTAGACAGGGGCATCGTACTGGCAGGTGGTGGGGCTCTGTTACGTGGATTAGACCAACTCCTTCACGAACAAACAGGCTTACCCATTCACATTGCCGAGGACCCACTTAGTGCTGTAGCAGAAGGCACAGGTAAAGCCCTACAAGAGTTAGACTTCTTTACAAACGTAACGGATGCCGAAGACTAAGAGGAGCCATTCTAAGCAAAGGTAGAAGTAGCAGGATTACTTAACCTGCCCCCTATACTGAAGTAAAGAAAAGCACCTCAGCAAGCAAGTACCATTGTTTACATTTAGTACCCGAATGTTTCACCAGCCAATGCCATTTGCAAACCGCACACAGTATACTCTGTACTGTTTCGATGGTGAGGCAATTAAGGCATAAAACACTTTAGCTTATTTGCACCCGTGTTTAACAAAATCGTAAAAAAAATAAAACGAACCTTTGGATTTGGGTCATGTGATCCCATGGAAGGTTCTACAATCATCATCAACGCTGAAAAACTCGAGCGACGTGTAGCCCTGCTAGAAAACGGGGTATTAGAAGAATACACCATCGAACGAGAAGGCGAAAATAACATCGTTGGCGGTATTTTCAAAGGACGCGTAAAAAATATCGAACCAGGCCTAAAGGCTATGTTCGTCGATATTGGTCAAGAGAAAAACGCCTTCTTGCACTTCTGGGACGCCTTACCGGCAGCCCTAGACTCCGGACTGGAAGAAATTGAGCGCGAAGGTCGCCCTAAAAAGCAACAGCGTAAAATTACCTCCAAAGACATCCCCGATATCTACCCGATTGGGTCAGAAATCATGGTTCAAGTAACCAAGGGGCCCATCGGCACCAAAGGGCCACGTGTCACAACAAATGTTTCGTTGGCCGGGCGTTACCTCGTCCTCATGCCGTTTACTGACCAATTTGGTATCTCTCGAAAAATCGAAGACCCAAAGGAACGTATGCGACTGCGTCAAATCATGCAGAAGCTCAACGTACCGGACGGCATGGGCATCATCATGCGAACAGTTGCCCAAGGGCAAAGATACCGCCACTTCGTACGAGATTTGGCCATGCTCTTAGAACAATGGTATGAGGTAGAAGAAAAGAAAGAATCTCGTCCGGCTCCGGTATGTGTTTACAAAGAACCGGACTTGATTGAACGCACGGCACGCGACTTCCTAACAGACAATGTAGACAACATTGTCTGTGACGACGCAGAAACAACTGAATACATGCGTGCCATCGCCGGGAAAATCTCTCGCCGAGCCAAACGCCACATCCAACACTTCCCAGTGCGTACGCCTATCTTTGAAGAATTAGGCGTAGAAAAACAAATCAACGAAGCATTCCAACGCCAAGTATTATTGCCTTGTGGAGGGTATCTGGTTATTGATGAAACAGAAGCTCTCATCGCCATTGACGTCAATACCGGCCGAAATAAAGGCACTAAGGATTTGGATAAAACCATCCTAGATACCAACTTGGAAGCCGCCTACGAAATTGCTCGTCAGCTACGCCTCAGAAACATCGGTGGCTTGGTGGTCGTAGACTTCATTGATATGCGTCACAGAAAGGACCAGCAGGCTGTCTACAAGGCCATGAAAGACCGACTGAAGCGTGATAAAGCAAAAACTCAAGTGCTCCAAATCACCCCAATTGGTCTAATGGAAATGACTCGCCAGCGACTCAACGAAAGCTTACGAGAATCCGTACACGACCCGTGCCCGTACTGTGGTGGTCGCGGTCGCGTGAAATCCGTGATGACCATGAGCGTTGAGATTCAGCGTCAGATTTATGCCTGCATTCAGAAATACCGCGACACCATTGGAGATATGGTTATCGTTGTCAACTCTGAAGTGCTTTCTCGCTTCAAAAATGAAGACTCTAATCTACTGATGGAACTAGAACGCCAACACAGTGGGCGTCTCATTTTCCGCGGTGATCACAACCAGCATCGCGAGGCATTTGCCATCTACGATGCCAGATTTGATAATAAGCCACTTTATCAATCGTCCCAACAGTAAATATCAGCACCCCTTACTTATGGCTGGGCAAGAATTTGTCCAGCCATTTCTCTCTACCACTATGTCTATACCGAACTCACCAAATGACCCGATAAATACGACAATCCTCATGGCCGCTGAGGATAGAATCCAAGGCTTTCACCGCCTGCCCTTCCATAGCATCTCTGAAATGAGCAAGCAACCTGTGCCTATCGTCATTGAACGGCTAAAAGCAATGATGGAAGCCGGAGTCGTTCGCCGAGTACGCCAAACTCTACTTGCCACGAAACTAGCTCATGGTGCACTTGTAGCCTGGCATTTACCGGAAGACAAACTAGAAACAGCCTTTGATTGGCTCAAAAGCCAAGACCCCTTTACAGGACACGTTGTTTTGAGGAACACATCTGCCACCAATCCGGGGGCTGAATACCGCCTATGGACCACTCTTAAAGTTCCGGTTGGCTGTGGTACATTAAATTCCCACTGCGACATCCTAAAAAAACAAATTCAAGCCCACGACTATGTACTACTACCGGCACAGGGAGTCTTTTCCCTTGGGGTTGGGCACATGAGACGTCGCGGACTAAAACCGGGCGATAAAACTCCGCATCCGGCACGCATGGAAAGCACCAAAACAGTGGAGCTTTCTGATAAGGAATGGGCAGTTTTACTATCAATCAAAGAACAACTCAAACCGGAAGAAATGGTCGAATGCCCTTGGGCTAATCGTGCCGCTCAACTCAATATGAGCACCAATGAATACTGCCAAATTGCTGAAATGCTTGACAAAAAACGTATTATTGGTCGCTTTGCCACCTTCCTTGAACATGTACGCACAAAGGCTTCAGATGGACCGGTAACTAAGTTTAACGGGCTTTTTCACTGGGCAGTACCACAAGGCATGGAAGAACAAGCCGGAGCAGAATGCGGTCGGCACATTTGCATGACTCATTGCTACTGGCGACGTGGTGGAGAAAAATTTGGGAATGCTCAAATCATGGGGGTTGTGCATGGGCTAGAAAAAGACGCTGTACTCGCCCACAAAGCAGCCATTGACAGCCATTTAGCCACATGCGGCATTCCTATATTACACACAGCAGTATTCTGGGGTGAGCGTTCAGAAATCAAGCCGTCCGAAATTTCACCGGAGATTTATCAAACCTGGCTACGGAAATATCTTTAACTTTCAGCGACATATTCCCTTAAAAAAATTCTCAGTCCTCATCCCCTATTGTTAAGAGCCAAGGACTGAGATTTTTTTTCTGAAACCATCTTTATTCTTTAGATTTTTTACTACGCGATTTTGTTTCTGCAGAAGCGGCAGATTTTTTCGTAGAAGTAGCTTTCTTATCTTGAGTTTTTTTCTCAACTCTCGGTGGGAAATCAAACTTAATTTCCCCGGTTTTTGGGGAAAATACGAGGAAAGCATCAAACGGACGCTTCGTACGCTGAGAAATAAAGCCCTTCAACAAATCAGACTTGCCTTCAGCCAAAATCTTTGTCACTTGTTCGAGAGAAATTTCACGTCCCAAAATGGTCCTGGAAACAGAAAGGGGCTTCTTTTCTTTCCCGACGAGAACACTAGGCAACTTCCAGGCCTTAGCTGTTTCCATGAGGTCGTGTTCGCCCAATTTTATCACCGTGACCGTAGCTACTTTTACACCATTATCAGCTACCACTACTTCTTCCTCTTCTCGTTCGGGGAAGTACAAAGTAGCACGGCATTTATCATTCAGCATCACGCCGGCTTCAAATGGCTTCCCGAACCGTGACGTGAACCCCCCCATAATCGGGGTTTTCCCCTCGGTGATTAAGGTTACAAGGTCAGCTTCAGACATTTCACGCCCGGAAATCACCTTACGGATGCTAAATTTACACTCCGGATTACGACAAGAAATAGCATCCAGCGTGTTTTTCATCCCCTCTGCAGCTTCCTTATGGCACATGGGACAGACCAACTTTAAGCCGGGTAATTCAACTTGCTGCTGGGCCTCACGATAATTGCAAATAAGCTCTACTATCTTTGCCGTAAGCTCCTTAATTTCTTCCATAAAAATATCGCGAGACAATGCTTTTTGCTCCATTTGTTTCAAGCGATATTCCCATTCCCCGGTCAATTCCGGTGAAGTCAAGGTCCTTAAACCAATTTTTTCCAAAAGCTCGATAAGTTCCACACCGCGCCGAGTTGCAACCAACTCTCGACCATCACGAGCGATGTACTCTTGAGTAATCAGCCCTTCAATAATAGACGCACGCGTAGCCGGAGTCCCCAAGCCTCGTTCGCTCATGGCGGCGGCTAATTCTTCATCGTGTACTAATTTCCCTGCCCCTTCCATAGCGGCAAGCAAGGTAGCTTCATTATAACGAGCCGGTGGCTTCGTCATGGCACTACGAATTTCAATATCGCTCACTTGAGCACGCTCACCACTCTGTACAGGGACAAGTTCATCTTTACTACTTGCCACACCTGCAGAACGCCCGTAGACAGCCTGCCAACCTGGTTCTACCAAGACACGCCCAGTAGTCAAAAAGGCATCTTGAATTCCTGAGGTATGAGTAATAAGAGAAGTTCTTCTCGTATCTTCAAAAATAGCCGCCGGGAAAAATACAGCCAAAAAGCGAGCCATCACCATTTCATACAGCTTTTGCACATCACCGGTCAGCTTCACAAATTTCCCGGTCGGGATGATAGCAAAGTGGTCACTGACTTTTTTGGAATCAAAAATACGTCGATTCGGCTTAACGGCATCTCGCTCTAAAATCGTTTGTGCAAACGGAGCAAAAGCCTCACCTTCCTGCTGTACGGCAGATACAATCTCTCTAACCTTGCCCATATAATCATTGGGCAAGAAGCGAGAATCCGTACGTGGATACGTCAACACTTTATGGCGTTCGTAACACTCTTGAGCCAACTGCAATGTACGCTTGGCAGAGAATCCATATCGGCTTGCCGCTTCGCGTTGCAGAGAAGTTAAATCATAAAGAAGAGGAGGAACGACAGAAACTTTTTTCTTTTCTTCTGTTACAGCAGCATCCTGATGACTGCATCGCTCTAGAATGGATGCTGCCTGTGAGGCTATCCAAATGCGTTCCGGTTTAGAATGAGGAGCATTCTCATCCTTTTTCCAATTAAGGTCTATCCATTTACCTTGGTACACACCAGAAGCCACACGGAAACTAGCCCACACCTCTGAGTATTCCTCGGGTTTAAACTCTTGAATTTCGCGTTCGCGCTGAGCCAGAATGGCCAGCGTAGGCGTTTGTACCCGCCCGGCAGGGGTCACATTAAACCCACCGCGAGATTGAAGTATAGTTAATGCACGCGTACTATTTAGCCCAACTAACCAGTCAGACTCAGACCGACTAATAGCGGCATTTGTCAATGGAACCATTTCTTCTTCACTTCGCATTTGATTCCATGCGGCTAATATAGCTTCATCTGTCATCGACTGCATCCATAAGCGCCGAGTCGGTTTTTTCCATTGACCATAACGCACCAGATTATGGAAAATCAGTTCCCCCTCACGCCCGGCGTCACATGCATTAACAATTTCAGTGACGTCTTTCTTTTTAGCGAGGGACATGATTTTTTTTAGTCTATCTTCAGAACTCTTGATAGGTTCGAGCTGAAATTTATTTGGCATTACGGGCAGATATTCCATCTTCCA
Source organism: Akkermansia sp. (assembly GCA_030525455.1). Classification (GTDB taxonomy): domain Bacteria; phylum Verrucomicrobiota; class Verrucomicrobiia; order Verrucomicrobiales; family Akkermansiaceae; genus Akkermansia. The sequence continues at coordinate 10,971 of JAUNER010000033.1, forward strand.
TGGCAAGGCTTTACCTGTATCCGTCATAGGCTTTTGCTGTTCTAACAAATGCCCCACCGCAGAGGTAATAATAGCCGCATCGTTTTCAAAGTAGGCACCGCCCTTGTCCTTAGTAAATTTGCCTAAAGTTTTACCAAGAACCCTTGCGAGGTCTGTTGCTACACTCGGTTTTTCTGCGATGATTAGTGATTTACCCATGGTTCCGATTCCCTCTCTGATCTGCCAGTTTGTCTAGTATGGTCGCCCCATGCGACACACTAGAAGCTAGATTACTACCCCCCTACCCCCCCACCCTGTCAATTTTTTTTTGTGTCCGTCACTTATCATCCATTCTCCACTTGTCATGAGTTATTCATCTATTAATTGATTATTTATCAATCAGAAGTTTAGCTTCATATCGTTCACCTTCTCTTTTTTCATGACAAAATTTTTGAGTGTAAGTTAGTAATTTTTTTTGATACTAAGTTCATGCAATGGCCTCTACTACTCATCATTTTTACCTATTTATTAGCGAATTTTTATCTATTCCGACAACTCAAAGATATTCTTTTACTATTGACCACTCCCTGGAGACAAATCATCATCTGTCTCTACTGGTGCATAGCCCTAGCTCTCTTCATTAGCATTGGGTTACGAGATGCGGCACTTCCCTCATGGCTTTCACATTCCCTCTTTTTCATAGGCTCATCATGGCTTATCGTGGTTCTCTACATGACTCCACTTACCCTGCTCATGCAGTTAATACAGCAGATTTTCCCACGCTACCGACATGGGCTTATCTACGCCGGACTCCTTACCCTAGGTATCCTAACGTACGGCTACATTCATCATTTTCACGTTGATGTTTACCGCTATGATATACAAATAGATAAAAAGCTGAGCCCCACACCGATAAAAATCGTAGGAGTAAGCGACATTCATCTTGGTGAAGGCACCACACAGGATCAACTGCATGACTACATCGAAAAAATCCAGGCAGAAAAGCCCGACCTCATTCTCATTAGCGGTGACCTCATCGACCATGGCGTAACGGCTCTCTACCGAGATGCTATGGCTCAGCAGCTCCATCAACTCCGTGCCCCACTGGGTATCTACATGGTACCGGGAAATCATGAATACCTAGGCGGCATGGAACAATGTGCGGCGTTTATTTCAAAAACACCTATCCGCCTGCTTCGCGATGAAATTGCCACTCTTCCCAACGGCATACAAATCATTGGCAGAGATGATTATAGCAATAAAAAACGCAAAGAGCTCAGTTCTCTACTAAAGCAAACAAATCCGGCTCAGCCCATCATATTGCTCGACCACCAGCCTCGCTGCCTCGCAGAAAACGCCAAACTCCCCATAGATTTACAACTAAGCGGGCATACCCACCATGGTCAAATATGGCCACTAAACTGGCTTACAGATTACTTATTTGAGCAAAGCAATGGCTACAAACAGTGGGGGCAGATGCACGTTTTTGTCTCTTCTGGGCTTTCTCTCTGGGGGCCACCGTTCCGTATTGGTACAACGAGCGATATGGCCGTCTTTACCCTACAGCCTAAACAATGAGCCACCTCAGACTCGGTTAGTTACATTGTAACAACTTTGTAAACTAGGCTTTTCCGCTTGAATCCATGCGGCATCTATAATATTTCTATTTTTTAAAGACAAAGCCTATCCACACTTATGAAAGCATCACGAAAAGTCACGTTTTTCTGCATCGGTGGTGTCGTTCTTTTCCTTAGCTTCATCACACTATTTAGTTTTTATTGGAATCTGCCATTTAATTCACTTGTGATGAACTATCATTTCAAGGAATACCCCCAAGCACGCTTCGTCAATAGCTCACAATGGCACGACGTCCCAGAACTACTCCCTCTACTGAACTACTACCGCAAGCACAATAACAATGCCGGGCATCCTGCCGAATACTCCACAGATGGTGCAATCATTGAAATAAGCTACCCTGGCTTAAAAATGGCTATGAACGAAAACCAGGTTAACTTCCACTTATTTGTCGAACTACTCGAATGCAAGATATCTACCCAAAAAACCGCTCAGGACATAGATAAATTACTTTATTCCTACACCCTCAGACTCCTGTCTAAAAAAGCAAAAAATGACTCACCTCAGCACCAAAACTAAGGCGAGTCATCCATTCAAATTCTTACCAATTACTAAAACTCGCAATTTTTCGGAGTTCGGGCAAATGGCAATACGTCGCGAATGTTTGATACACCTGTGATAAACATCAACAAGCGTTCAAACCCGGCACCAAATCCGGCGTGTGGCACACTACCATAACGGCGTAAGTCAGTATACCAGGCATAGGCTTCTTCATTCATGCCTGCTTTTCGAATATTATCTACCAAAATATCCATACGTTCTTCACGCTGACTGCCACCGATAATTTCACCAATACCGGGCACAAGTACGTCCATGGCCGTTACAGTTTTACCATCGTCATTCAGACGCATATAAAATGGCTTAATTTCTTTCGGATAATTATAAACAATCACCGGACTCTTAAAATGCTCTTCGGTCAAGTAACGTTCATGCTCACTCTGTAAGTTAATCCCCCATGTGACCGGATAGTCAAATTTTTTTCCACTCTGTTGCAGTATCTCTACTGCTTCTGTATATGAGCACCTTACAAATGGTGTATCTCTCACATGTTCAAGTCTCTGCACAAGTCCTTTGTCTACAAATTTATTTAGGAACTCGACCTCCTCCGGGCTATTTTCTAGGGCATCTGCCACGAGGAAACGGATAAAGGCCTCTGCCATTTCCATATCTCCCTGTAAATCACAGAACGCCATTTCCGGCTCAACCATCCAAAACTCAGCCGCGTGGCGAGTTGTGTTTGAGTTTTCTGCTCGAAACGTAGGCCCAAAGGTATAGATATTACTCAAAGCACAAGCGAATGCCTCACCCTCAAGCTGACCACTTACTGTCAAATAAGCGGCTTTACCAAAGAAATCTTTTGTTTCGTCTTTCGAGGCGGTATCTCCTACTTCCAAAGTCGTCACACGAAACATCTCACCGGCACCTTCACAGTCACTCGCCGTAATAATCGGCGTACTAACCCATGCAAAATCACGCTCTTGGAAAAATCGATGAATACTTGCGGCCAAACGGCTTCTCATACGAAATACAGCACCATACAAATTTGTACGCGGTCGCAAATGGGCGATGGATCGAAGAAATTCCGGTGAATGGCCTTTTTTCTGTAAAGGATAACTTTCTGGGGCAGAACCTACCAACTCCAGTTCTGTTGCTCTAAGTTCCCACTTCTGACGCCCCTGCCCGGTTACTAATGCCCCCTTGATGCTCACAGCGGCGCCGGTAGACATTTCACCGATTCTCTCATAGCCGGGAATGCCGGCATCTGCTACTACCTGCAACGAGCTAACCGTCGAACCATCATTGATTTCCAAAAAGGAAAATGCTTTATTATCACGACGCGTACGCACCCAGCCCTGAATCAGCACCTCTGAAATTTCAGATTCACTTTTAAGCAAATGCTTGATCAATACTCTCTTCATGCCTTGAGTATAATACCTACACTCGCTCATGTCAGCAGAAATTCTCCGAAATTTTTGCTTTCATCTCAGTGAATCCCACTCTTAATTTTCGCTATCCTCAACTTCTATGCCAGCTGCCATGAGTAAAGGTTTCAATTTCTCGTATGTTCCCTTGCCTAAATATCGCTTGATAGAACGTGGCGGTGATTTGAATATATCTACCAAAATAAGACAATCCAGCACATCGCCAAAATGTTTATCTACACTAAAGGAAAGTATCTTCCCATTTAATTTCAGATATTGACGCAATAAGACAGGTATGCCTTTGTTGTCATGTTCAACATCCGCCACCAACTGAGATAAAGCTTGGGCATCGTTAAGCCCAATGGGAAATATCGCAGATTCCGCACGCTTTAACCGCACTTTTTTCGGTGGTGCATACGACTTCACCTCGCCACATAATTCCTCATTCATCTCGTGGGCTTTCAAATACGAAACTATCAAGGCTCGCGATAAATTCGTGTATTCTCTGGAAATACTTACCGTTCCAAATAAATAACGATACTGTGAGTTACGAGCCATAAACTGCCCAATACCCTCCCAGATAAAGCCTAATGCCAGTGGGCGTTTTTGATACTCCGGCACAATGAAAGCACGCCCCATTTCTAAAGAATGTGCAAGCACCTCCATAGCCTTGGGGCTAAAATTAAAGAACTCACTATTATAAAGTCCTTTCACACCGTATCGAGCTACAATTTTATCCACCTCACCCATACGATACGCCCCGGCTATTTTTTGATTCACTCTATCCCATAAAAATAAATGCTTATAGTGATTATCATAAGTATCTAAATCACAAGCATTGCCCGAACCCTCCCCTACTTGACGGAAAGTATACTCACGCAATCTCCCGATTTCTATAAGAATTTTCGGTATTTGTACAGCATCTGCCACATAAACATCCCAATCGCCCTTTTCCTGTCGGGCATGCAAGCATTCCGGTGGCAAAGCATCAATTTCTGCTTGTATCTCTTGTACAGACACAGGCGGAATGAGTGTTGCCATCTTGCTCTTTTTATTCTTTTTCTGTACGTGCTGGCGGCGGCTCTTATCATAGCTCTTACCCAGCAGATACGTCCTCAGTCGCAAATGCGATACCATCGCTTCATCTGATTCATACTGATTCAGCTGACTGAATGAAATAGGTTTGCCTACCACAATGCGGTGTGGGCGACGAGAGTCGCGACCAACCTCTCGCGGCAGAAATGCGACACGTGCTTTACGATTGATGAGAGAAATCCCTTGGAATAGTAAACTATTTCGCCCGGGGAAATAAACAGGTACCACCGTTGCCTTTGTCATGCGAATGATAGAGGCAATGTTGGTATTCCAAGGGTCATCAGTCACATGCTTATGTGCCATTGAAAAACTAGATGCGGTCCCTGCCGGGAAAATTCCCAGTACACCGCCATTCCGCAACCACGAAATCATTTTTCTCATCCCGGCCAAATTCTTTCGTACGGCATTCTCGTCCTCATAGACGTCCACCTTAATAAGCCATGGGTCTAACTCTTCACAAAGAGAAAGTTGCTCATTTGCTAAGATACGTACATCCTCTCTCACCCGTGTCAATAACTCACCAAACATGATGCCATCTGATAAGCCATGCGGATGATTTGCCACCACAACGACAGGCCCTTTTTTCGGAATATTATCCAAATCACCAGGTCGCAACTGTAACCGGAGGTTCAAGTACTTTGTCGCTAACTGAAAGAAATTCTCTGTACTTCCCGCCACTTTGTCTCGCACGATTTTGTCGTACGCTTTATTCAAACGTTCAAGCCCCAATAGCTTCTCTGCCGAAGATGCTACTATTGCTGGTAAACGCGTATTCTCATCCAAGAGATCCTTGATGTCTACCATTTTGGCGTACTCGAACTTACTCATGCGAACCAATATAACATATTTACTAACTAAATAAACACTATTTTTCTATAATATGAAATCTCGGACGTATCTCTTTCTTATCATCTACGGAATTTTTTCCTTGTAGGTGATTTTTTTTGTTCTCTTTTTTGCCGGTAATTCGGGGCTTTGGGGTTAGTGCCGTTTTAGGCGTGATGACTTTCCTAATTTTTTTAGGTAGGAATTTTGGTATGTTTAAAACATATTATAACTCAGACGGCACCGATTCTTCTATCGGTGGTAATTCTTCTCATGATGTTGTGGCTTTGAATGCTTCTACATCTGATTCTTCAACTTCTATTCAAAATGGTCGTATTCTTATTGCTTCCAAAGTGGCTATTGATGAGATGCCTAGCTATGCGTGTAGCGATAAGCAGGTCGATTCGG
>JAUNER010000016.1 GCA_030525455.1 Akkermansia sp.
ATAAAGTTAGACGTGGGATGAGAACCCACGGAGTGGGTTTGAAAGCGGGCGACGGTTGTAAGCCCGCTTGGACAAACGCAAGAATTAGAGGTGGCTAGTAATTAGTCTTCAAAGCCGTCAGACTCCTCATACCAGCCCATAGAGTCTTCATGTTTGTGCATAAATCGAGCAAAGATATGAACGTAAACGCTTATGGCATACATGACGAACGGAGCAAGGATGATATCTTCAATGAATCCATCCGGTAAGTAAATGTAAGTACGTATTCCTGCAAAGACGAATAGAGATAAGCCTGTGTATTGTAGAGGAATTCTAAAGATGACCTTGAAACATTCAATAGGATTAACCCCGTTGATGGAATCTAATGCGGCACATCTCATGTAGGCAATGGGAAAATAATAGGCTCCTAGTAACAATGCTACGATGCCGTAAGTAGCTTCTAAATTTAGGAAATACTCAACGATCAAGGCTGGGAGGAGACAGATAAATATGCAACCAACCAATCTAATCCATGGCAAAATAATAGACTCTGTAAATCCGGTAAAGTCTGGGAACGAGGTTATGCCGTCCTCGATGTTGAGGATGGAATCTCGTAGCATTTTCATAAAATGACAAATGAGATAACAGCTAATAATACCACTCACTAAACTTAATGGTCCAAAGTGTTTTAGAAATTCAGCTAACATACTCATGAGAGCCATGAAAACAAATACAAAAGGACGGTCTCTAAATGGATAGCTGAGAGCAGGTAAATAATATCTCATGAGCGGAGTATAAATTTAATTAAAATACTGTAAAGATTAATTCCTAGGAATATTCAGAGGTAATAATTGAGAGAATTTTATCGAGTTGGTGCGGCGTTAGACGTTGGTCAATAGGCAAAGGGAGAATATGTGTAATAAATTTGTACTCGATGGAAGATATGGGGAGTATATCTAATAATTCTTCCCAAAAAATAGGAAGCAACACCCCATGGTCAATCAATTTATCTCGTAAATATGGAAGTCCGGTAAAAAACGGATAATAGGCAGGTGCTTCGGTTAGTTGCACATGGAGCCTATTCCATGAAGCAAGTCGGGTGTGTAAGTAATGGGAGTTCTCAAGTCGGCGTTTTGAAATAGCAACAAAATCAATGCTATCTAAAAGCCGTGAAGTCAATGTAGACATTCCCTGAATTGGGGCGTGAACTAAGCGAGCTTCGTTTATTTCGCATTCGCAACTTGCGGCATGGACTCCTTCTGATAAACAAGTAAAAAGAAAATGTGCCTCATGTGCATTCGGTGCAGGTGGGAGCGGTGAAATTTCTCGCTTTGGTGCGAAAATGGCAATGCCGCCGTCCGGTACTCCACAAAATTTTCGAGGGCTGTAAAAACTATGACTTTGCTCTAGAGGTGGGGCAAAGAGAGCCATGGCGTTATCAATGATGAGGTTTGCAGAGAATTCTTCGGCGAGCTTGGAAACTGCTGCTGATTTTACTCCAAAATAATTTGGGTAGAGAATGTACTCATACTTGTCTAAAGGAGTTGAAAGTATAGGGGTTAGAGAGTCATCTAAACTGTAATGTTTTGTTTTTATTCCCAAGCGTTTCAATGGTTCTAGTACAGTCGGACAAATGAAGTGAGGAATCCAAAGGCTGTTGATTTCTTTTATGTTGCGTAAAATGAATTCTAGGGCTTGTCGGCCGGACCCGACAGCTATGCCCATATCCCTAAGCGGGAAATTTGCAAAATGTGGTAATTCCAGCCCGAAAAAACCACCTATTGTTTCATGAGTATTCATTATCTGATGTGAGGAAAGTGAGCTAATTATGAAAGATGAAAAAGTTTTTTGGAACAGTAATCATTAATTGAGAAATTTGCAATGTAAAAACTATGTAAAATTGCTCTTTACGCTTGAATAAGATGTGTAAGTATGGCATTTCTATCCTGTACGAAGCACAGTACCCAATCAAATGAATTCACCACAACTTAGCACGGAAAAATTGACATTTGCTGTCAATAAGCTGGATGCTCTTTCTGAAAACCTCAATCAGGTTCTTTTTGGCAAGGAATCGCTCATCGAGCTTGTTATTGTCGGTATTCTTGCCCGCGGTCATATTTTACTCGAAGGTTTGCCCGGATTAGGTAAGACAGAACTTGTTAAAGGCTTGTCAAAGGCTTTGAGTATTACTTCAAAACGAGTTCAGTTTACACCGGATTTATTGCCGGGAGATATTACCGGTAATCCGATTTTGCAAGATAAGGACGGACAAAAGACATTTGTCTTCCAGCCCGGACCAATTTTTACCAATATTATGTTGGCTGATGAAATTAACCGAGCTTCGCCGAAAACTCAGTCGGCCTTGCTCGAAGCGATGCAAGAACGTCGCGTAACCGTCATGGGCGAAACTCATCAGCTACCGCATCCGTTTTTTGTACTCGCTACTCAAAACCCGATTGAACTTGAGGGTACTTATCCATTGCCGGAGGCCCAGCTTGACCGATTTTTGTTCAAAATTAACGTCGATAGAAACTCCGCTGACATTCTTACACGAATCGTCCTAAATCGTGAAATCGGCATCGAACCGGAAGTTGCACCGGTGTTGAATGCCGAGGAACTTATTGAGTTAATGGAGCTGGCTAGACAAGTGGCTATGCCGGAAGCTGTGGCTAATTACATCGGGCGACTTGTGAATGCTACTCACCCGGGAGAATCTGAAGCCTCTCAGGGGGTGAAATATGGTGCCAGTCCACGTGCGGCTTTAGGCTTAGCTACAGCAGCAAAGGCTAGAGCATTGCGTCAGGGGCGGGCTTTTTGTTCCTTTGAAGATGTAGCCGCTGTGCTTCCGGCAGTGATGGAGCATCGTATTTTACTTGACCACATGGCACGCCTCGATGGGAATACTCCTGCAAAGGTGGTTGCTAAATTGTTGGAAGAAATTCCTGCTCAAGAAAAAGCACTGCCGGGTACACTGGCCGCCGCTAAGATTCGTTAATTTTCAATTACTTTTATTATGATTTCATTGAAAAATATTCTGACGTTTGTTTGTCTAAATATTATATCGTTTGGCATTTTTGCTTCAGCTTCTACAGAGGTAAGCGTTCCTGATGAAGTAGAGGTGAAAGAAGTAAAAATAAAGTCTGAATTATCTGAACTAAGCACTAAAGTTCATGAGCACAGCTATGCCCCAATCAAATACACGGTGACAAATAGGACCGATAAACCCTATCATTCTAAATTATGGGTGAATAGGTCGATTGGCGGTGGTTCTGGGGCAAACCAGGTTTTTTCTGCGACGACACCTCCTTTTGCAAAAAAAACATTTTATTTTTATCCGATATGTGATTCAAATTATTTAAGTATAAATTCAACGGACTCAACACCGGCACATACTTATATTAACAGTGCCTATACAGACATGACGGCTGCCGTGAGTAGCGAGTGCCGTGAAACATGGCTCAAGACATTAAATGCTTCTAGCTCTTATGTCTCGGCAGATCTTATTAATATTACGGATTGGCCCGCGGATTATCGAACATTTGCGTGTTTTGATTTTCTCATTATTCCCGAGAAACAGTATAATAATAAGTTAGATGAATCTTATCGTAAAGCTATCCGTTTATGGATAGCGGCAGGGGGGCATTTACTGCTCATCGGTGATGCAACTACGGTTGAGTCTACAAAAAGATATGGAAATGGAAAAATCAGCATAGCCCCGGAAAGAATGAATATGGAGGATGATGCTCGTATCAAATGGTTTAATAAATTAACTGATCGGAAAGAGCATCATCACTATGTGGGAGCAAATGAACGTACTGATAAGTATATTGAAAGAAGATTTCCTAAAATTATTGATGTAAATAAATATAAAATACCCCCACCTCCGGTCTTTCTCGGTTTGATTTTGTTGGCTTTTGCTATTTTTGTGGGTCCAATTTGTCTCAAGGTTTTGGCTCCGGTAGGGAAGCGATTCCGTCTGTTTTATATTATTCCTCTCAGTGCCGTAGGTGTTTCATTATTGCTCGCATTACTCATTTTCGTCATTGATGGAACCGGTGGTGTAGGGACTAGAAAGGTGCATTTCGTCATCAACGCCGCAGACCATACAGGTCTTATTTCTCAGACTCAGGTGGTTCGTACGAATTTAATTTTGTCAGATGAGTTCCATTTGCCGATGGAAGTTGCCATATCCGGTGAAAGAAATTCGGATGGTTATCATGAGAGCTTGAAAGACACTCAGAGAGAGGATGAGGTATGTTCCGGTGGTTATTTCCCGAGCCGAGCCTCTGTGGTTCATTATTTATTACAGCCGGTTGTTACACGTTGGGCTCTTCATGTAGAAAAAACAAGTGATGGGAAGTACTCCTTCCAGAGTTCATTCCCGGCTCAATTGAGTAATGTAACGTATACGGACAATGATGGTAAAGTATGGATGGTAAAATCTCTCATGCCCGGACAAAAACTTACAGCCGAATCTGTTTACTATAAGGGGAAATTTAAACCGACATCCGGTAGTTTCCGTGCAAATATGGTAGATAAGGATGGAAAAACCGGTGTGATTCCCACCTTGGATTCTATTGAGTGGGAAAAGACAGAAATCATCGTTTCCGGGCCTATTGCTTTTAACAATTAACCCTTTTATTATCATGAACGACTCTGTTTTATTGCAGGTTTCTAATCTATCTAAAACTTTTGGTTCTCTCAAAGCAGTAGACCGTATTTCTTTCCAAATCAATCGCGGTCAAGTGGTGGGGCTCATTGGTTCAAATGGTGCCGGGAAAACAACGACGATGCGTATGCTCGCCACGATTGACCCGATAGAAAGTGGCTCTATTCTTATCAATGGCTTGGATGTCGAAAGTTTCCCGGAAAAAGTCCGTCCTCTTATTGGCTGGATGCCTGATTACTTCCATGCTTATAATAACACGAGCGTAAGAGAGTATTTAGACTTCTTTGCTCGTGCCTATGACTTACCGCCATCGTTGATTCTCGATAGAATCCAGGAAGTAATGGATTTTACGGAATTAACAGAACTGGAGGATCGCCTTATCAATAAGCTCTCAAAAGGGCAAACTCAACGCTTGTGCTTGGCTCGTACTCTTATTAGTGACCCTCAGCTTTTGATTTTGGATGAACCTGCGGCCGGGTTGGACCCTAAGGCTCGTTTGGAATTCCGTAATCTTGTGCAGTTGTTGAAGGAAAAGGGAAAAACGATGCTCATTAGTTCACACATCCTATCTGAGTTAGGCGAGATGTGTGATTCCCTTATTTTTATGGACAAAGGGCAAATTGTTCATGATGGTGATAAAAAAGAACTTTTGCACCGTCAGGATAATGGCAATTATGTCTATGAAATTCGCTTGGTAAATAATGTTACCGAGCCATTAGAAAATTGGTTGACCGTGCATCCCGGCTGGTCAATTCAATCTGTTTCCGATGGTGTGGTTCATGCTTCTTTTTCTGCTAATGATGAATCAGAAGTAGCGGAACAATTACGCCTCATGTGCGGTGAATTACCCGTTGTTGAATTCCATCATAGCACTCGTCTATTGGAAGAAGTATTTGTGGACATTCTTCGTGATAAAAATGCAAACTCTCGTTAACAAATGAACTCGACTAAAATAAAAAATGCAGACTTTCCTCTTTGGTGGCCATCTGCCCTTGTAAAGGAATTAAGACAAGGGCTTCGTACACCGCTATTTATTGGGGCATTGTGTGCAGCTCCTATCATTTTATCCATTATTTTCTTATTCAGTTTTATAGAGATTAAACCGAATAAGGGGCTAATGGAACCGGAGGTATGTAATGTTGTTCTCTGGGGCTTGCTGGTGGTTTCTACCTGTGTGCTTATTCCCATTCGAGCATTAGGTTCGGTTACGGCAGAGTTGACTTCAAAGAATATAGAGTTGCTTTTATTAACTCGGCAGACATCATTCCGTATTGTGACAGGGAAGTGGATTTCTTTCATGTTGCAAACATTGCTGATGATTAGCATCACATTGCCATTCATATTTATTCGATATTTCTATGGGGATGTGAATTTGCTGAGTGATATGATTTCTATTTTCTTATTGTTTGGATGTAGTGCCATTTTAACAGCTTTCGGATTGTGGTTTTCGGGCTTTGGTGGGATTCTGAAAACTTTATTTTCCTTATCGGTATTTTCCAGTATCTTTGGGGTGACTTTCTTGATTACTGAAGGTGCAAATGAACTTGCCAATGAGCTGGGGAATGGTACATGGGATGGTATTTTATTTTTCTTCTTTATTGGGCTTTGTGTGTTTATTGTTAGTTATATATTTATCACGTTTGCTCGTCGTTGGTTTGCTCCGGCATCAGAGAATACGTTTTTCCAGGCTCGCAAGTTGATATTGCCTATTGTGTTTGTGGCTCTCATAGTACAGTACTTTACTGTAGATACATCGTTTGATGACTTTTCAATGGCGATTACCGGTATATCTCTATGGATTGCCGCCTTTGTTGCCATTATTGATATGAACACTCCTAGTTACTTGATGCCTGTACATTTGACGCAAAAGTATGTTGCCAAAGTTCCCGGTTTTCTTAAGTCTTTATTATTACCGGGCTTCCCTTCTGCCTCATATTACATGGCTGCAGTAAGTGTGCTGTTTGGCTTGTATGCGTACATCATGATGGGCATAGATGGGAGTCGTTGTTCGGAATATCCCATTATATATTATTGTGCTTTAGCTATTTCGGCTTGGTACATGATGATGGTGCCGGCATTGATGATTAAGATGTTTTGGAAGAATTTGAAGGGCTCTGCTCCTATTGTTATTTATGTGGCTATATCTGGGGCATTGAGTTTCTTTATCGGGATTATGGGGATGATTGAGTTCTATATACCATTCATACCCGGTTCTTCTTTTGCCGGGTTAATGACATGTTCAGATAATCTTACTCAATGGCATGAGATGGGGGGATATTTAATTATTGCCTCTTTGATGGAACTTGTCTTGGGTATCGTGCTTTTGAAATCCTTAAATACTGAATGGTACAAAGTGCGAAAGCCTTCTAAAGCTCCTCAATTGTCAATTGAAAAATCCAATTAATTATGCATCATCAGGCCCAGAAAGCCGCCGAATTGGCAGGTCAGCAATTCCGGTTGCCTTTTTCCAGACAAACTTGGGCTGGAACACAGGGCGATTGGGCCGGGCGTGGTACGGGTAATTCTATTGATTTTCAGGATCATCGTGCGTATCAATGGGGGGATGACCCTAGGGGAATTCATTGGGCGGCTTATGCTCGTACGGAACAGCTGACCATGAAGCAGTATCGTGCAGAGTTAGCCCCGGTGGTGGATGTGGCGGTAGATGTGTCCGGCTCGATGCTTTTTCATCCCGCTCGAGCTATGCAAACAATTGCTTTGTTAAAGTTCTGCGTTTATTCTGCTACTAAGTCCGGGGCTCAAGTTCAGCTCTGGGCTGTGAATGGTAATCAAGCTCACCCAGTTGAGAAAGATGCCGTGCATAATAATTCATGGTTAGAGAATTTGCCTAAATCCACTCATGAATCGCCACCGGATTGGCAACTCCCATGGCGTCCGAAAGGGATGAAGGTTATTATTTCAGATTTGCTTTACCCAGGGGAGCCGGGTATGTATTTAGACCCGATTTGTGCTCGTGGTGGAAGCACTATTATTTATGTTCCCACCTTGAGTGAAGAAGCCCACTGTCCGGGTATTGGTAATTTTAAGTTGAAAGATTGTGAGTCCGGAAAATCGATGGTGCGGCATATTTCTGCTTCGGTTGCAAAGAGGTATGCTCATGCTTATGCGACTCATTTTGAGATTTGGAATGAAGCATGCTTACGCCGACAGGCTATTATGGCATTGATTCCATGTGAATTAGAGTTAAGTAAGGCACTTAGTGTAGAAGCTCTAGCACGAGGAGGGGTAGAACTCAATTAGGATAAAATGATGATTCCTTATTTTGGCAATCCTGTTGGATTTTGGGCACTATTGGGTATTCCTCTTATAGTGGCAATTTATTTTTTACAGCAAAAAAGTAAGGAATATGAATCGGCTACTCTTTTCCTCTTAAATGCTATCGCACCGGAAGATAGAGAGGGGCATGTGTGGGAGCGGTTGCGACAGTCCTTGGCATTTTGGATGCAGATTTTGGCCATTTTGCTTTTAACATGGGTGTTGGTAGAACCGTCATATCCCCGCGAAAATGCAAGTCAAACAGTTGTTTTTGTACTGGATGAGTCTGCGGATATGGAGCCTTTCCGTGCAGATGCCCAAAGAGAAATAATGAAGGATATTGCTCATTTTAGTGCCAAAGGTATTCCAACAAATTGGATTTTGCTTGGTAGTCGCCCCGGTGGTACTCCTCTGTATAAGGGGAATGATGTGTCGTTATTGCTTAGTTCATTATCAAATTGGAAGCCTTGTTTATCCACCCATGATGTTCATTCAAGTTTACATTTGGCTCAGGCATTAACGCAGGGGCGAGGAATGACTCGATTAATTACTTGTCGACCGGAGCGAATCCCATCGGGGCAATCGGGTGTCAGCGTGGGGAAACATATTCGTAATTTAGGATTTGTCGGAGTATCACCGCTTGATGCTTCTAGTCCTAATTCATGGAGAATTGCTGTAAAAAATAATAGTACCGTCCCACAATCCCCGGAAATTACTATTCGATTACAGGGACGAGATGAGTTACTTCGGCAAAAGTTAGATATTTTGCCACAGCAGGTGGCAGAGTTTAGGTTTGTGTTACCGGAGGGGGTAGATAGAGCAGATTTAAGTTTGCCATCAGATGCCTTTAGTGCAGATAATCGGATGATTTTATTGAGAACGTCGCCTACTCCATTTACGTTGAAATTGTCTGTTTCTGATAAATTGAAACAACATATCCGCAAAATTGTGCAGGGAATTCCCGGGTATACAGCAAATGCTAATGAGACTTCTCTCGTTTTGGAGGTAACGGAGGATGTGCTGTGTCAAAAGCCTGCTATTATTGTAGCAGCGAAGGGGGATAGACGGCTGGATGAAGTGACTGCTGAAGAACACCCTCTGGTCTCACGATTAAATTGGAGTGGTTTGCTCGTGCCTACTATTGGGACTATTGCTCCGTCACCACAGGCATCTATGCTCTTATGGCACGGGGGGGCTCCATTGGCTTGGTTGAATCAAAATCAATTAATACTCAATTGGGTTTGGGATGAATCGAATGCTTCTCAGTTGGCTGCTCCTACTTTATTGATTCGTCGGTTTATCGAGCAATTCCAAACAGAAAATACGCCTATTAAGGCTGGGAATTTGCCCAGCGGTGCTCGGTTAGAGATGAAAGAAGCTCGAATTTTCGAAAGTACTTCTGTGGATGGAAATGTTACTGAGGGAGTGTGGACGGGAATTTTACCGGCATCTACATGTGAATTAAAAATTTACACACGTGATAAAAAGTCTTTATTATTTCATGGTGCTGTGTGGTTTTCTGATGCACGCATGGGTGATTTTTCTGCCTGTAAGCCAATAAATAAACCTTATGTTTATCAGCAAGAGCAGCGGGAGTTAATGCAGGAAGTCCCCGGTTTGGTTTGGTGTTTGTTATTGGCTATGCTTTGTCTCATGCTTGCATGGTTGCCTCGTAATTCTTCTAAATCTTCTCTATGATGATTCAATTTGTTAATCCGGAGTTTTTTTTCTTATTACCATTATTGGCTCTAGTAGCATGGAAGTTGCCTAACTTTCGGCTATTATCGCCATTGCGGTTAGTTTTGACATTGGTTCTTATATTGGCATTGACTCATCCTATATTGAATAAAGGGGGGGCTCAGTTAGATTTGTGGTTGCTTATTGACCGCTCGGATTCAACTAATGGCCTCGGTGCATCTCATTGGTCAGAAATTCATTCTATCTTGGAAAGCCATAAAAAGAAAGATGATAGAATCAGAGTGGTGGATTTTGCTCAAAATGCTGTGCTTCGGCAAGATTTGAATACCATGTTTGAATCGCCTACGAGCAGCACAAACATGGAAGAAGCTTTGAATTTTACGCTTGCAAATGTTGACCCTACTCGGAGTAATCGTATTTTGATGCTGACGGATGGGTATCCGACCGGACCGTTAAAAAAATCAGTCGCAGGCTTGCAAGAGGCAAAAATATCAGTTGATTATCGTCTTTTGACAACAAGGAATGAGCAAGATGTAGCCATTTCTGATGTTCGCATCCCCTCGCGAATTCGTCCGGGTGAGAGTTATATTCTAGAAGTTTCTTTATCCGGTCCTGCCGGACTTAGCACATCTGTGCCGTGGACTATTTCTCGTAATGGCGGTGAGCCATTAAAGGGGACGGCTCAACTTCATAAAGGAAAAGGTAAGATTCGTCTTACTGACCGTATAGAAAATACAGGTAGTGCTGTATATGAGGTGATTATTTCACCATCTGATGACCCTATAGTCGGGAACAATAGAGCTGTGTGTTATACAGAGTCAGGGGCGGGAAATACTGTACTTTTGCTCTCAGGGTATAAAAATGATCCTTTAGTGCCTATTATTCAATCCCAAGGATTTAAGGTGCTTCAGCCGGTAGAGCCGATGGCTCTTTCTGCCGCTGATTTATCTGATGTGGGTTCTGTTATTATCAATAATTTATCTGCATCAAAGTTGTCGTCAGATTTTTTACGGGCATTGAAGTATTACGTCAATGAACAGGGGGGTGGTTTGCTGATGTGTGGGGGTAGGCATAGCTTTGGTGCAGGGGGGTATTTTTCTTCTGCCATAGATGATTTGCTACCTGTTTCTATGGAGCTAAAGAAAGATAAAATTCACATGCTCGTGGCTATGAGTATGGTGATGGACCGCTCCGGGTCTATGGCGTGTTCAACTGGTGGGGGCTTGACGAAAATGGATTTAGCCAATAGTGGGGTATGCCGTACGATTGATTTGTTGACAGATGAAGACTTTTTGTCTGTGACTGTAGTAGATACTCAGCCTCATGAAATTGTGACGATGTCGCCTATCGGGGAGAATAGAGAACGCATGAAGAGAAGCATCTCTCATATTGAATCCATGGGGGGGGGGATTTATGTGAAAGAAGGGCTAGAGGCCGGCTGGAAGGAATTGCAAAAAGCCACAGTGGGTACACGACACATGATTTTGTTTGCGGATGCTGATGACTCGGAAGAGCCGGGTGATTATGAGAAATTTTTAGAGAAATTGACCGCAGAGGGGGTGACTTTGAGTGTCATTGCTCTTGGAAATACTGCTTCAGCAGATGCTCAATTATTGGAACAACTTGCAGAATTAGGGGGCGGTCGTATCTTTTTCTGTGAAAGGGATAGTGAAATCCCTCAGGTTTTTGCTCAAGAAACGATGAGCGTGGCTCGTTCCTTGTTTATTAAAGAGCCGACTCCTTTGCAAGAAACAATGGGCTGGTTGCAAATTGCCGCATCGTCGCCTCAGTGGCCTAAACATATTGATGGCTATAATCTTAGTTATTTGAAAGATGGGGCTACGGCCGCTTGCCTTTCCGGTGATGATTATAATGCCCCGTTGCTTGCATTTTGGAATCGCGGGGCAGGTCGATGTGCGGCTATTACATTCCCTATGGCTGGGGAGCATAGTCAGACTGTTCGTCAGTGGGCAGAATATGGTGATATGGTGCAGACGCTCGTTCGGTGGTTGAATCGTCCTTTGCCACCAGAGGGCTATTCGGTGAGAACCGAGATTCAGGGGAATTTGCTGAATGTGCTTCTTTATTATAGTGATGCCAATATCCCACAGATGGCTAAACAGATGCCTACTCTTTCTTTGGAATTAAGTAGTAAGCAGTCCGATGAAATCGTGCATGGTAGTTGGGAGTTGCTGAAGCCGGGTGTTTATCAATATAGTTATCAGTTAGAACCAAACACTCTTGCTCGTGGTGCAGTTCATATTGGGAAGCATGTGCTTCCATTCGGACCATTAACTTTGCAGACGAATCCGGAGTGGAATTTTTCTGATGATGTAAAGGCTCAGTTCTTTGATTTAGTCCAGAAAACCGGGGGCCAGGAGCGTCTAGACCTTATCAGTATTTTTGATGCACCCAGAAATCAATCTTCTTTGGATTTACAAGTGTATTTGATTTGGTCTGGTTTGTTGCTTTTGGTGGTCGAGGCTCTATTGTCAAAAATTGGCCTTTTGCCTCGTAAAAAGGTGGCATAGGTCATTTTTTTAGCAGAAAATCGGAAGAATTTTTCTAAAAAATGAAAATAGTTGGCTATTTTTAGAAATGATTTCTTCCCATCTGCAAGATGATGTGTTATTCTAAAGGCGTATTAGTACCATGAACATTCAACCAAAAATCACTCCTGTGCTGGATCCCGGTTTCGTACCGGCTGTTCTCTGGAACAAGGCTTATGAAGCTAAGGCTGCCGCTGATCCTGCTTCTCATCAAGTTGACATTGCTTTAACCCGTGCTGACGGTACTTGCTTCCGTTGGTCTGCTAAGCTTCTTCCTGCTACGGAAGAAAATAAGGCTTTGAATGAAAAATACGTTGAACGTATCATTAAATTCTTACTTTGGCAGAAGGGTGGCAACATCATCCTCGTTGCTGGCGATGACTCCATCGCTGATATGCTTGCTTCTCAGTACTGCAAGGGCGGTGCTCGTGAATTCGACTGGGACTTCATCGGTAAAAAGATTTATGGCGCTCCTATCGAAGTGAAGAAGGTGGCTTCCGCCGCTGACCTTCCTGCTGAATACTCCGGTTCTATGACCTTAGGTCGTAACTTGGATGGTTACCGCATTGGTTTTGACCTTGGTGGTTCTGACCGCAAGTGTGCTGCTGTTGTAAATGGTGAAGTTGTTTACTCTGAAGAAGTTGTATGGGATCCGTACTTCCAGAAAGACCCTCAGTACCACATCGATGGTATTCAGGACTCTTTGGAACGTGCTGCCGCACACCTTCCTCGCGTTGATGCCATCGGTGGTTCTTCTGCCGGTGTTATTATCAATAGCATTGTTCGTACTTCCTCTCTCTTCCGTGGTGTAAGCCAGGAAGATATTGAAAACACCCTTGGCAAGGTATTCCGTACTTTACAGAAAGAAAAATGGAATAACATTCCATTTGAAGTTGTAAATGACGGTGAAGTTACTGCTCTTGCCGGTGCTATGGGCATGAATGATAATGCTGTACTCGGCGTTGCTATGGGTACTTCCGAAGCTGCCGGTTACGTTGACCCAGAAGGTCACATCAAGCCATGGCTTAACGAATTGGCATTTGCTCCTGTTGACTACTCTGCCGAAGGTGGTGTTGACGAATGGTCCAAGGATATGGGCGTTGGTGCTCTTTATTTCTCCCAGCAGGCTGTTGCTCGTCTTGCTCCTCGTGCTGGATTTGAGTTTGGTAGCATGCCATTCCCGGAACAGCTTAAGAAAGTTCAAGCAGCTATGGCTGAAGGTGATGAACGTGCCCGCAAGATTTATGAATCCATTGGTGTACACTTCGGTTACGCTATTGCTCATTATGCTTGCTTCTACGACGTTCGCAACCTTCTCTTCTTAGGTCGTGTTGCTTCCGGTGATGGTGGCCAAATCATCATCGACAAGGCAGAAGAAGTTCTTGCCGCTGAATTCCCGGAATTGAAGATTCAGCTTCGTGTGCCGGACGAAAAGACCAAGCGTCACGGTCAGGCTGTTGCCGCTGCTTCTCTCCCAGCCCTTTCTTAATGGCTTGTTGAGAGCTTGGCTTCTTGCCTTGTAAAATTATTTTCAGAGGGAACTTGTAAATACAGGTTCCCTCTTTGTAGTTATTATCACATTGTTCTGTAAATTAATGCTGTGAGATGATTCAAATGCCCTCTGCTCTTGATTTCTATCTCTATTTATCATATATATAACTAAAACACATTTCCTTTTGAGATATGAGTGACGCACCTTTGCCAATTATTGCTACTTGTCCGAGTTGTGGGAAAGCTATGGATGTTACTCATTTATTGCCATTTACGAATGCGGAGTGCCCTCATTGTAAGGCATACAGTCGAGTAAAGACAGACATGGGGGCATATAAGTTGACCGGTAGATTAGGTAAAGGCGGGATGAGTCTTGTATTTAGAGCAGAGGATAATGTGCTGGGGCGTGAAGTTGCTCTAAAAATTCTCAATGATACTTACGCCAAGGATGAAGTCCGGCGTGAAGCCTTTGAGCGAGAAGCTCGAACCATGGCCCGAGTATCGCATGAAAACTTGGTGAAAGTTTATAACGTTGGTCACGCTCAAGGGATGTTTTACATAGCTATGGAGCTGGTGGATGGCGTGGGGTTGGACCAAATGATAGATACGGAGGGACGTATATCAGAGGAAGAGGTGCTACGTTTAACCATTGACATTACGCGTGGTTTAGATGCGGCATATCAAGCAGGGTTAATTCACCGTGATATAAAACCGGCCAACGTTCTGTGTACCCATCAAGGGGTAGCTAAAATTGTGGACTTTGGTTTATCTCTCTTACAAGGAGAGAATAGTGAGGAAAAAGAAGTATGGGTTACTCCGTATTATGCCGCTCCGGAAACATTAGTGCGTGATGCAGAAGACTGCCGTACAGATATGTATGCTTTGGGGGCGTCTATGTATCACATGCTTACGGGGAATCCTCCTCCCATTGATGCAAAGCAACAGAGTGATGTGTTGCTTGAGCAAAAGAGAAATACCCCGCCATTAGAGGAAAAGATTCACAATATTTCACCGCTGACATGTTACATCGTTAATCGCTTGATGGCGTTTAATCGGGAGGACAGATTTGAGTCATATCAGGAGTTAATACAAATTTTGACTCAAGCTCTAGCAGATTATAAAACAACTATTAGTGAATATGTCGGCTCGAGTTGGGCAGATGTTAATACCATTCAAAGTCGTCAAAAGCGCCGTAAGAGTCAGAAAATGATAGTTCTGGTAGCAGCGTGTTGTGCTTTGTTAGGTATTTGGGTGGCAACCAGAGATGATTCGACGACGGTTATTGTTCCGGATGTAAATAAAGTTCAGGAAGAAACAATTGCGGATGTTGAGTCCAAAGAAACTTCTCATCAGCGAGCTGTTCGCTTTGGGAATATGTTTATCGCTGCACAAAATGCTCTTTATGAAGGAAACATTGAGGAGGCTAAAAAGCGGTTTGAGGATTTAAGTAAAGAGAAGGAGTGCCCCTTATCTACATTTTTGTGGTCTAGTCTGAATCAGGCATTATGTTTGTCTGTGCAAGAAAAAGGAGAAGAAGCGGATTCCTGTTTGCATGAAGCATTAAATGTGTATGCTTCTAGTCGGTCTCAAGAAGAAAAAGAACGTGCTATGGATGTAGCACAGCTTATAGAAGATATTATTAATACCAAGCCATCATCTCCGGAAAAACAGCCACTCACGGATGACACCATTCATTTTAATGTGGCAATGATGATGAAAGCTTGGAATAATGAAACAGAATTTCAACGCTTTATCGTGTATTATAGATTCTTGAGAAAGCAGAGTGAATCTGCTCCGTCAAAAGAATTAAAAACCACAGTTTCTGCTTGGTTAGATGCTTCTAAGCCTCTATATGATAATGCTACAAAGTTGGCTGATATTATGAATACTTCTGCTAAAACGGTTGCAGAATGTGAGGTTAAGTTAAAAAAATTGGATGACCTTTTGGCAGAGGCGATAAGGAATACAGAAGATTCTACGAGATTCCCTTCAATTATTAGCCGCATGAAGTTTGCCGTAGAGGATGTCAAGGCAGTGCGTGAAAGTGAGGAAGCTGTTGTTAAGGCTAAAGAAGAAGAAGAGAGATTAAATCAAAGTAAGAATGTCGATGAAAAGAAAAGTTCATCGGCTGAGACCCTTGACGAAAAAAATAAAAAATTAGAAGAAACTAAAGCTTTAGCTAAGGAAAAAGAACGCTTACGCAGGGAAGCTGAGGAAAAACGTAGGGCAGATCAAGCACGACGTGAGGCCAATAAACAAATTTCTTTTTATGAAATACGTGGTGATATGCTAGAATGCATTGCGGAAACAAACGATTACCGAAAAGCATTTGAAATTTATCAGGAAAAGAAAAATAGAGTTATTCCTTCACATTCTAAACGAATGGAGGCATACGCCAAGTTAGTTTTGTACACTTCTCCTTTAATGGAATTGCTAAACGAGTATTTGCCAAAGACACTTGAAAAGCGAAAGAGTAAAATCATTCGTATGAATGGTTCTCGCTATCGTTTAATAGCAATACGGAATCAAACACAATTGGTTTTTGAAGAAACCGGTAGTAGTAAAATGCGGGTGGTGTATGATTGGAATGAGCTTGAATTTGATGTGTTTAAAACGATAGTTGATGATTGTGTGCAGTCTAATTATGCTGTCTTTAATAAAAATAAAGAAAAAAATTATACGGCACCGATGTTTACTTATCGTTTGTTGAATAGAGATATCGAATTTGATGATTTTAAGCGAGAAGTGAAAAGAATTAATAATAAGTATCCTTTCTCAAAGGAAGAATTACAGAGTATTCTTGAATTGTTATCGGACTTAATGCCTAGAGACTATCGAGAAAGTAGTTCTTCTCGAAGAAGTAGGAACCGAGATTAGTTCTTATTTCTGTTCTGAGAAATGTTCCCACCCTTTGCCGGGTAGGGATGTGTGGGTGTTTTTCTCTTTTGTCATTTCTCCAATGATTGTGCATGGGAGAAGTGAGCTGATTTTTTCGTAATTTTGAGGGGCAAATGTAAAAAGTAATTCATAATCTTCCCCATCTTTGAGGGCTTGTAAATGGGTGCAACCTTCATGACAAGGAAGCTTTTCTAAATTTAAATGAAAGCTTAACCCGGAGGCTTTTGCCAATCGGGGTAAATCGCTTGCAAGTCCATCAGATAGATCCATCATTGCTGTAACCAGTCCGCTGGCTCTAAGTAAATTCCCTTCTTTTACTCGAGGGGTAAAAGTGAGGTGCCGATTACTTGGGAAACTACCACCAAGTTTGCCGGTGACAGCAATTAAATCGCCTGCTTGGGCTGTGCGGCGTAATATAGCTTTACGATGTGGAACTGTGCCTGTGAGCGTGATGGAAATAGCTAAGCTATCATGTGTAAGTGCAGAGCATTCTCCGCCGGCGAGAGAAATGCCGTATTCTGAGGCTATTTGGTTTAGCCCTTGATAAATTCCCTCGATAAGTGATGCCGGGCGAGAGGGATGAACCATGAGCGTGATGAGGGCGTGTTCCGGAGTTCCGCCCATAGCCGCAATGTCTGAGATGGTTCGTGCCAGTGCTTTCCTACCGATGAGTGATGGGGGGGTATTTGGCAAAAAATGCAGGCCTTCGACGACACAATCACATTTTAGTAGCATATCGGTGTCTGCATTGCATTCAACGATGGCACAATCGTCTCCCGCCCCTTCTATAAGAGAGGAGTTAGTTGTTAATAGGGGCAAAATTTTTTTTAATAGCCCCAGTTCGCCAAGCTGGCTAATGGTGGTTGTGTCAGATATTTCTGGCATAAAGGATGGCTAGGAGTGTGATGTTGTTAAATATCGCATGTGCCATAATTGGTGCCCAAATTGTGTTGCATTTTTCGTAGAGTATAGCAAAGAGCAGTCCTAAAATTGTTAAAGGTAAAAGAGGGACTAAGCTTGCGTGTACAATGCCAAAGAGCAGGGCAGAAAGCACCATAGCAAGCTTCATGCCTAGAGATTTTTTGAGAATAGGGTATATGTAGCCACGGAAAAGAAATTCTTCGGTGACGGGGGCGATGAGTCCGGCAGAGATAGCAAGTGTAACAATAGTGGATAAGCTATCTGTTCCTCTAAGTGTGGAAACAGCTATTTGTTCGAGAGGTGCCCCTGTGAGTTCAGAGATGAGCTTTGAGTAATTAAATTGCTCTAAAATGATACTGATACATACGATGCTAATGTAGGCTAATAGGGGATAGCCTATAATGGTAGAAAACTTTATGTTCTTCAGGTTTAAGTCTTTTGTTTTTTTTAAGCTAACTAGCCGGAATGTAACAATGCATAGAATGATGATTTGTATACCACAGTTGAATAATAAACTGCTAAAAGTTACTTCATTTGTCTCCGGGGATATCCCTGCACTGAGTGCTTTTGTCCCATAAAAAAGTATGAGAATTGTAAAAAGAATGAGGTCTGCAGGACGAAGCGTAATATCAGAAACTCCGGAGTTTACTAAAGTAGTATCAGGGCTGTTTTTGTAGGTGATATAACTCCAGAATCCACTAGAAATGGCGGCGAGTATGATGATGGCTCCTAAAGCTATGATGATTTGATCTGATAATAGTGTCGGCATAAGTAAGCGTGCCACATTGTTGCCGGAATGATTGAATTTTTCCAGTACAAATTCCGTTTTATGATATTACATAAGGTAAAACACGCCACTTTATAAAGAAGTGACGTGAATGAGATAAGATGAGATGAAGTAAAGGCGTTTGCGTGATGAACTAATTTTTTCGCCACTCTAGGCAGTATTCTCGGCTGCCTGTGAGTTCATCGTCCCTACTGCCAATTTCGAGAAATCCGCTACGGTCATAAAATTGGCGAGCTTTGTTGTTTTCTTCGTAGACGTTGACAGTCAAATAACCTTTGCTCTTTTCTTTTACCCAGTTGAGCAGAGCTGAACCAACCCCATTGCCTTGGTATTCCGGGGCTACAAACAGTGCGGCTAATTCTCCCTCACCAACGAGACAGGCAAAACCTATTACTTGGTCATTGTTTTTACATACCCATGTGCGAGCTCGTGGAAGGTAAACTTGTCGCATTTTTTCTACCAATCCACACCAAAAACCGACGCCTGCAAAGGCATGGGCTTGCTCAGAGGCCATCGTCCAGATGTCCAGCACTGCTTTTTCATCTTCATCTTGATACGATACTATTCTCATAGATGTTGAATTTATAGTATCTAGCAAGCTATCACAGATGATTGAAGGGTCAAGCCGTGAATTTATATTTTCTGAGCCAGACGTTTATGTGGGGGTGTAAGTGCTGTATTATTAAGGCTTATAAACAATAACGGGGCCTGTTTTTGTTGATTGGACTTGTCGAACTTTTATTACAGTTTCGCTAATTATTTTGCAAATTTCCTGTAATTCGTCACGTGTGGTATATGAGGAGAATGAAAATCTCAGAGATGAGCGAATTTCTGTATCGCTTATACCCATGGCCTTTAAGACATGAGATGGTTCTGGTTGAATTGTGTGACAGGCAGAACCTGCGGCACAGAGAAGCCCCCTAGGTTCCATAAGTAGCATGAGAGCTTCTGCTGTACATCCTTCAAAGGCTACGTTTGTTGTATTTGGAATGCGTGGAGCTTGTGCAGAGTGAATGTGGACTTTACCTACTTGATGAATGAGAAAATCCTCAAAATCATGCTGAAGTTTGGTTAAGTGTTTTATATGTTTTTCTTGATGATTGAGTACGAGTCGAGCTGCCGTTCCCATTCCGATAATGCCGGGCACATTTTCTGTACCTGAGCGGAAGCCGAATTCTTGCCCTCCGCCAAAAATGAGTGGCTTGATAGGGGTCCCGGGTTTTCTGTAAAGACAGCCAATTCCCTTTGGACCATGGAATTTGTGGGCAGAGATAGAAGCATAATCTGCATCTATTTCATAGACATTTACAGGCATTTTCCCTATACATTGGACCATGTCTACATGAACCAATTTCCCGGCATCGTGGGCTAAAGCACAGAGTTTTTTTGCGTTTTGAATTACTCCTGTTTCATTATTTGCCCAAGCAAAAGTAAACCCTGCTGTATGAGGAGAGTGACATAGGCTTATCCATTCATTCTCATCGATGACCCCTTGGTTGTCAACGGGACAAAGTAATGAAGTGGATATGTTTTTTGCCGTGATGCGACTAGCATCGTGGTCTGTTGTCGGTAGGGCTAGAGAGCCACCGCAAGATTGTATTTCTCGTAGTGCCATGTTACTGGCTTCCGTTCCTCCTGAGGTAAAAATAATATCATGACTATCGCAGCCTATTAGTTTGGCTATTAAAAAGCGGGCTTCTTCGACAGCCTCCCGAATTTTTTTTGCACCGGCATATCCGGCTGAGGGGTTAAAATAACAATCTTTGAAATAGGGTTCCATAGAGGCCAAAACTTCAGGAGCCATTTTCGTAGTTGCATTGTTATCCAGATAAATCATAGAATAATGGCGGGGATGTTTGATGATTCTTTAGCAATAGGTGGAATCGAGCCAAGTAGATAAAATTTCAACAGCCGCTACTTGGTCGATGATTGGGCGAAATTGTTTTGCTTTTTTACCGGCGGCATGAAGTTTTTCTTGGGCAATGACCGTTGTTAAGCATTCATCAATGTACACGATGGGAAGATGTGGAAGTGCTGTGTGGAGTTTTTCTGCAAATGCCCGTACCTTCGCCGCCGCAGAGCCTTCTTCGCCATTCATGCGAATAGGAATACCAATAACGAGTGTTTTTATGTCTCTTTGCTTAACGATTTCACTTATGCGAGAGATAGGGTCTGTTTGTTGGCAATGAATTGTCTCAACCGGATGAGCCATGATGCCCACCGGGTCTGTGGCGGCAATGCCTATTCTAGCATCACCATAGTCAATACCAAGAGCCGGGTGTTGGTTCATTAGCGTAATTCTTCAGGGAGTTGAGAGACGATTTTTTTAATATCGTCAGCTTTTGATTTATCTGCGATGAGTATGGCGTCTGACGTTTCAACGATAATCAGATTTTCGACTCCCAATAGGGCAATGTGTTTTTCTCCTGATTGTGAAAATACGATGTTCCCCGTCGCTTGTTCTACTGTAATGTCTGTGTTCGTTTGATTATTTTGAACCGATTCTAGGTAATTTGATACAGAAATCCATGACCCCACATCATCCCAGTCAAATGATGCTTCAAAATTAAGTACTTTATCGGCTTTTTCCATGAGGGCAAAGTCTATGGAAATAGGGGTGAGTGTGTGGAAGTGTTCGGTGATGGTGGCTTGGGGATTGTTTGCTTCAGCTATTGTTTCAACAAAATTTGCCAGCTCAGGACAGTGTTTTTCGAGTTGGCGACATACCGTTGGAATACTCCATACAAACATTCCGGCATTCCAGCAGAAATTGCCACGTTCTAAATATGTTGTGGCGGTGGCTACATCTGGCTTTTCACGAAATTGAATAACTTCATGGCAGGGATGAGCGGTGTTTGTAGAAATAATGGAGCCTCTCTCAATGTAACCATACGATGGACATGGCCAGCTTGGCTTGATGCCTACGGTGATAAGGGCATCTTCAACGGAAGCCGTTTCTAGGGCGTCTTGCATGAGTAGACGAAATGCCTGCTCGTCTCTAATGAGTTGGTCAGATGGAATGACCATCATGACGGCATTTGGATTGGCGGCTTTGATAAGTCCTATGCCTAGAGCAATAGCCGGAGCTGTATCTCGGCGGATGGGCTCTGTAATGATGTTGTCTGCCGGGATTCCCGGTGCTTGAAGTCTTACTTCTTCTTCTTGAATTTGGTTGGTAAGGATGAAAATGTTTTCTGTGGGGATGAGCCCTTGCAATCTCTGGATTGCTTGACACATTAATGAGGTGCCGCCCAAGAGCTTTTGAAGTTGCTTGGGGCGTTTGTCCCTTGATAGTGGCCAAAATCGTGTACCACTACCACCGGCTAAAATGAGAGCGTATGGCTTCATAATGATGAAGAATTGGTATTAAACTCCGCCAAATCTACGATTGCGGCTTGCGTAGTTGCTTACAGCTTCGTGTAGATTTTCGGTAGAGAAGTCTGGCCAGAGGACGTCAGTTACATAAATTTCTGCGTAGCTGATTTGCCAGAGTAGGAAGTTGGAAATTCTCATTTCACCAGAGGTGCGAATCAATAAATCCGGATCCGGCATATTTGCTGTGTATAAATGCTCGCTTAATGTTTGCTCGGTGATTTCTTCTGCTTTCAATTCACCTGTCGCTACGCGGGTTGCAATTTTTTGTGCGGCAGAGACGATTTCTGCTCTACTTCCGTACGAGAGTGCTAAAACGAGGTTTAGCTGAGTGTTTGATGAGGTTTCTTGGATGCTTTCTTCAAGCAAATGTCTTGTTTTTTCCGGAAGTCGGCGGAGGTCACCTATGGCGTGTAAGCGAATCCCTTTCTCCTTCATCTTTTGTGAGTGTTTTTTCAGGAAATCGTGAAGCAATATCATCAGTGCTTCCACTTCTGCTTTCGGGCGTGACCAGTTTTCTGATGAAAATGCGTAAAGAGTTAACCATGGAATTTCATGGGTCATGCAGTAGTCAACACAACGCTCAACTGTATCTGCACCGGCACGATGACCTGCTTTACGAGGTAGTAATCGCTTTTTTGCCCAACGTCCATTACCATCCATAATGCAAGCAATGTGTCGGGGCATTTTTTCTTTTGGAATTTCCGGAAGAGTAGCCATAATGATGTTAGTCGTTTACCGGGTCTTGTTCGATTCGTAGGTTTTCAAGAATGTACTCTTGGCGTTCGCGGGTATTTTTGCCCATATAGAAGGCAAGTAAGTCTTTGATTTTGTGAGAGTCTTCTAGACGAACTCTATCTAGCCGCATCCCCTCACCAATGAAGGCTTTGAATTCCTGAGGCGAAATTTCCCCAAGACCTTTAAATCGCGTGATTTCTGGGTTTTTGCCTAGCTTAGCGATAGCTGCTTCTCTCTCTGTATCTGAGTAGCAGTAAATAGTTTCTTGCTTATTGCGAACTCGGAAAAGCGGTGTTTGTAAAATAAATAGGTGTCCTTCTCTGATAAGTTCTGGGAAAAACTGTATAAAGAAAGTCATCAATAGGATGCGAATGTGCATGCCGTCATCATCAGCATCGGTGGCGATGACTACTTTATTGTAGCGGAGGTCTTCTAGGTCAGACTCAATGTTTAGAGCATGTTGCAGAAAATTAAATTCTTCGTTCTCATAAACCACTTTTCTACTCATGCCAAATGAGTTTAATGGCTTACCACGAAGTGAGAATACGGCCTGAGATTCTGCATCTCGAGCAGTGGTGATAGAGCCGGAAGCAGATAGACCTTCGGTGATAAATAGGGTGGTTTCTGCGGCACGCGGATTTTTGCTATTATAGTGAATGCGGCAGTCTCGTAGGTTTTTATTGTGGATTTTTGCCTTGCGAGCATTTTCACGAGCAATTTTTTGAACACCTGAAAGTTCTTTTCTTTCCCTTTCGGCATCCTTGATTTTTGCTTCAAGTGTTTTGGCAATTTCCGGGTTTTTATGGAGGAAATTGTCGAGTTCTCGTGAGATGAAATTCCCTACAAATGTACGAATTGTTTCGCCTTCGGGGCTGATGGTGTTTGAGCCCAGCTTGATTTTTGTTTGAGATTCAAATACCGGGTTTTGAACTTTGATTGAAATGGCCGCTACTAATGAGGAGCGAATATCTGACGCTTCGTAATTCTTTTTGTAGAAATCTCTGAGCGTTTTTACAATGGCTTCTCGAAAGGCTGATTGATGAGTACCACCTTGGGTCGTATGCTGACCGTTAGCAAAGGCATAGTATTCTTCGCCATATTGACCACCATGAGTAAAGGCTACTTCTATATCATTCCCTGTTAGGTGAATGATGGGATAGAGTGGCTCTTCACTCATGGCTTCTGTTAATAGGTCAAATAAGCCATTTTTTGAAATATAGCGGCGTCCGTTAAAATAGACGGCCATGCCTCTGTTCATGTAGGCACAGTAGCGACACATTTTTTCCACATATTCTGTGCGGAATTGTGTGTTTGGGGGGAATACTGATAAATCCGGGCGAAAGGCTACGCGTGTGCCATCGGGTTCATTTGTCTTTCCTTCAATCCGTTTCGATTCTGTTTCAATACCTTGGCTGAATTGATGCCCGCGTGTTTCTCCGGCACGATAGGATTGAATTTCAAAAAAATCAGAAAGTGCATTGACTGCCTTGATACCTACACCGTTAAGTCCACCGGATTTTTGGAAGGCTTCGCTATCGTACTTTGCCCCTGTGTTGATTTGAGCGGCACAGTCTCGTACTTTACCAAGGGGAATCCCGCGACCAAAATCTCGTATTTCACATAAGCCGTCCGGGGTAATGTCAACAACTACTTTTTTCCCATACCCCATAACAAATTCGTCTACGGAATTGTCAATCACTTCCTTAAGTAAAATGTAAATGCCATCATCCGGTGATGAGCCATCTCCTAATTTACCAATGTACATACCCGGCCTCTGGCGGATATGTTCATTCCAGGTGAGTGATTTAATGCTGTCTTCGTTGTAGGCCATGCAAACTATATTACGCTCACGCAGTATACTTTATTTTATGCTATAAAGCGATGAAAAAAACCGGATGCCGGGCCTATTAGCGAAAGAAAAACCTCTGTGCCGGAGCGACACAGAGGTAATGTCTAAGTATTTCTGGTAGAAAAAGGAGGTGAATTACTTTTTCGTTGTAGACTTTTTGGGGAGGGAAGTTTTCATGGTTTTAATTTCCCCATTCATGCGTACTTTTACCTGTTGAGATTGTGGTGAGGTAAGGCGAACTTTTTCTACCTTCCCGTCTTTCCATGTGAAGTCAACAGTGATATTGCCACGGGCTTTGAGGCCTTTTACAGTACCTTCAGGCCAAGCATCAATAGTGTTCGGCATGATGTCGATGATTCCTGCATGGGACTGAACTAACATTTCACAAATGCCACCAACGATACCAAAGTTACCATCTAACTGAAGTGGTGTGTGTGTTGTGAGTAAGTTTGGTAAGGTGTTGTGTGTAAGTAAGCCCTCAATCATATCGTGAGCTTTGTTGCCATCACCTAAGCGTGCCCAAAGAGCAGTACGCCAAGGCCATGTCCATGAGCGACGGCTATCACCCGTAGTTCCACGCCATTCCAAGGAAAGGCGAGCACCTTCTGCAAGTTTCGGGGTTTTTGCCTTGCTGATGGTGTTGCCAGGGTATACGGCAAAGAGGTGAGATGTGTGACGATGCTGTGTTTTAGCGATGCGGTCAATCATCCACTCCATGAGGTTGCCTTCCTTACCGATTCTATTTGGTGCTAAACGTTGGCGTTTTTTTTCTAACTCAGCTGCCCATGAGGCATCTTTGTTGAGGATTTTAGCGGCCTGGATGGTATTAAGGAAGAGTTCGTCTATAAGCTGTTGGTCATGCATGACGCCGTCTTCACGTGGACCATGTTCCGGTGACCAGCCATTGGGGGCTACAAGTGTGCCGGCCTTGATGTGTGCTAGGTCTCGCTTGCGGTCTTCATCAGAGATATTGGCATTTGAGTAAAATCCTTTGCCGCCATCGCCAAGTTCTTTCAAGTGGTCTTCCCAGAAATGACAGATTTCTTTCATGAGTGGGTAAGCTTGCTTAGCCAAATATTCTTTGTCGTTGCTGAAAGCATAGTGTTCCCAAGCATGAAGGGCATACCAGGCATTGCCCGGAATGTTCCACTGCCAGCCATTACCACCCCAAATGTTTTGAGATGTACGAACTGTCCAGCCTCGTACGGGTTTGCCGTCTTTCTTGAATGATTTGTCTGCCAAAATAGCATCACGACATCCTGGTGCTTGGGCTTCAACGTAGTCAATTAGTGGCTTGTGGCACTCAGAGAGGTTAGCAGGTTCTGCTCCCCAGTAGGCCATCTGTACGTTGATGTTATTGTGATAGTCACATGCCCATGGTGGACTTACAAACTCGTTCCATAACCCCTGTAAGTTTGCAGGTAATGTGCCGGGGCGTGAGCTAGACATGAGGAGGTAGCGACCAAGTTGGAAGAGTGTTTCTTCTAAATCCGGGTCATTGGGTGATTCTTTATAAGCGTTGATGCGTTCAGCTGTCGGTTTGGCAATGAGTTCATCACTTGATGAACCAAAGTCTACTTTCATGCGCCCAAACATGCTGCGGTATTGAGCAATGTGTGCTTTTTTCAACGCATCATATTGTTTTGCAGAGAAGTTTTTAGCATAGGAATTGAGCTTTGCATCTGGAGCTTCGCCTTTCCAGTTTTTGTGATAATCCATCACATAGTCTGTTTCCATAGCAATGACCACCATGCATGAATCTGCATTAGATACAGAGATATTTTGACCATTTACAGTTGTTTTGCCCCCGGTAGGTAATATGATGACTCTGCCTTCGTAGCGTTCGCCATTTTTTAATTCACCTTTCCATGTGAGGGTGTTGTTGTTGGCTGTAATGGTGGCATCTGTCTGGCTGTTGATTGAAAAGTCTGCAGAAAATTGTTTTGCTTTGTCTGCTGTGTAATTGATGATAAGAACTTTTGCCGGTGTGCTGGCAAAGGCTTCGCGTGTATATGTGGTCCCGTTTGCCTTGTAATTGACTTTGTGAATACCTGTATTGAGGTTGAGGGCTCGGGTGAAATCTTCCGCATTATTTGAATTTTTGAAGTCTACAAACAAGTCGCCAAATGGCATATAGTTGCCAAATTGGTTTTTGTCTGCATTTTTACCATAGTTGTAACCACCACTTGGGTTCGGACCACCAGACCATAAACTGATTTCATTGAGAGCAAAGCGTTCGCGGTCCGGAGCACTAAAAATCATAGCTCCAACCCGACCATTACCAATGGGGTAACCTTCGCTTTCCCAAACAGAACCGGGATTTTTGCTACCGGCTGGATTTTTTTCTTTTTGAGGATAAAGGACAGTTGCTCCTTTATTTGACCAAATAACGTTGTTTTTTGCCGGTTTGTCTAACGCACCCCATGCCATGGTGAAAGTGCTAACCGCTACG
Source organism: Akkermansia sp. (assembly GCA_030525455.1). GTDB lineage: Bacteria > Verrucomicrobiota > Verrucomicrobiia > Verrucomicrobiales > Akkermansiaceae > Akkermansia. The sequence continues at coordinate 26,680 of JAUNER010000016.1, forward strand.
GCTGTCGTAATAAGGTTTTGTAGAATCATAATTTCTTGTATTATCCCATATTCATACGCCTTTTGCAATCTTTTACTTTCAGGAATTGTAGGATATGGTGAATTTATCCGAATAAAAATGCCCCACTGGGTCACAGTGGGGCATAGATGGAATTTAGATCTTTAGTGAGCTATTACCAGAAGTAGACGTATAATCCAATGGTAGCAACTACAACCAAGATACCTAATAGCTTAGCACGAGAGGATGATTCCAGACCTACAACGCTATTATTTGGTAGGGTGATGGCTTCTCCGCCACGTAAAGCATTGACAGCAGTAAAGATGAACCCGATAACAACAACGGATACAAAGCTAATTGCCATGCGATTGAGGAAAGCCATTTCTGGGAAGCTAAGCATTAAGCTGCCGTAGAGAGCGGCTCCGAGAACAATGCCTAACCAACCGAAAATGCGAGGGCATTTTGGTACAAAGAACCCAAAGAGGAATACACATAGTGCACCAGGGCTTAAGAAGCCTTGGAATTCCTGAATGAAGGTGAAAATACCACCAAAGGCAGGGTTGTCTAGGAATGGGGCAATGCAAAGAGCTATTACGGCACAGATGAGCAAGCCAATCTTACCAACGGTAACAAGTTCCTTCTGAGATGCATCTTTTCTGAACTTGTTGTAGATGTCCATGGTTAGAATGGTAGAAGCCGAATTAAGCATGGATGCAAGTGATGATACAACTGCACCAAATAATGCGGCCAGTACGAACCATGTCCATCCGGTGTCAGGTAAGAGTTTTCTGATGAGTGTACCAAAGGCGGCATCGTAGTCGTAGCCCACGAGAGTGGTGGTGACGTGATATTTGCCATCTTTGTTTTCAATAGCCGGCTTGATGATGCCGTCGTTGATTTTGGCAACTTGAGCTACCAATGGTGCACGCTGAGCAAGTGTGGTGCTTTCGTTTTGGGCATCTGCCTTAAGAGCATTACATGCTTTAGCGAGTTTTTGCATGGTTTCATTATCTGCCCCCATGACTTTTGCGTTGTCAAGAGCGTGAGTACAGCCACGATCTACGTTGTTTACAAGGAAGTCTGCTGTAATTCTGTAGATAACGGGTTTGTTTTCCTGCTTGGCTACGGCAACTTGCTTCATTTCTGTGTCGTAGTTCTTCTTGGCACTCGTTTCGAGGTCGTTACGATAGAGGTTGTATGCCAAGATGCCGGGAACGATAACGACAAACGGAATCAGAAGTTTGAGGAATGCTGCAAATACAATACCCATTTGACCTTCAGCGAGTGACTTGGAAGCCAATGTGCGTTGAACGATGTATTGGTTAAGCCCCCAGTAGAAGAAGTTGGGAATCCAAAGACCAAGGCATAGTGCTGTCCATGGGATTTCCGCATCTGTATCCGGGCGAATCATGTGAAGTTTACCACCAACGGTGTTGACACCTTCTGCCGCTTCACCGCCATTAAGCATGAAGAAGCGGTCTAATCCACCGGAGATGTCACTTGTGGTTGCCTTTAATTGGTCAAGTGTTACGCCTGCATTAGCTGAGGCGGACTGAATGAGGTGATTCGGGTCTGCTGTACTTAGTGCATCTAGTGCAAAATAGGCAATAGCACCACCACCTACGATGAGAGCAACGCCCCAGAATAGGTCTGTCCATGCACAAGCCTTCAGACCACCAACGAATACGTAAATAGTAGCTGATACGGCAATGATAATACAGCCTGTGGTAATATCGCTAAAGTCAATGCCCCATGCGGTATAACCTGCAAAGAATGCAGTGATTACCTTTGCGCCTGCATAGATAACGCCTGCGGTTGGTACCCCTACTAGGATAAGGAGGGTTGCCACGGCCATCATAGCACGAGCTACACTATTATAGCGGATTTCAAGGAATTCCGGGATGGTGTAAACGCCCCCTCTTAAAAGTTTGGGAAGGAAGCAGAAGGCAACAACAATCAAGGTGATAGCAGCAAGCCATTCGTAACCGGCAATGGCAAGCCCCACCCAGTTAGCGGCCTTACCGGACATACCTACAAACTGCTCAGTAGAGATGTTTGCGGCAATGAGTGAGAAACCTACGAGCCACCAGGTAAGACCTCGACCTGCTAAGAAGTAGTCAGAAGCTCCTTTTTCTTTTTGTTCTTCTTCGTCTTCTTGAGGGTCACGGCTTTTCCAGATGCCAAGTGCGATTACGCCCACGACGACGATGACAAAGAGAGCTACTTCAGTTGCAGAGATGGGTGCTTGATTGGCAACCTGGGTTTCTGCGGCTTGGGCGTAGGCTCCTTGTGCCATTAGGGCTAATGCCCCGAGTATGCTTGTAAATAATTTCATAACTTTATGGAATTATGCTTTGTACAATACACGGGCACCATCGCCCGGGCTTGTTACCAAGTATGTTGTCTCAATGCCTGTTGCTTGGCAGTAGGCATCAAGAAGTTCTTTAGCAACTTGATGAACTTCGTCACTCTTAACAAGGGCTACGATGCAACCACCGAAACCGCCACCTGTCATGCGAGCACCATAAATAGCAGGAGCAGATGGAATGGTATCGCAAAGTGCGACCAAGGTGTCTACTTCCGCACAAGATACTTCATAGTCATCACGGAGGGAAACGTGGCTACCTCGCATGGCAACGCCTGCTTCATTCCAATCGCTAACTGTTAATGCTTTGGCGAAGGCGGCTACACGAGCATTTTCGCCGATGACGTGACGAGCACGACGGTAACGAACGTCTCCGAGTTCTGCTTTTTTGGATTCGAGTAATTCAAGTGTTGCTTCACGAAGTGAAGGGACGCCCATGATTTCAGCGGCTTCTTCGCATTGCTTTCTGCGTTGACCATAAGCACCATCAGCGAGTGAATGTTTTACAGCACTATCGATGACTAAAACTGATACAGAATCGTCCTTCATAGGAACTAATTCGTATTCAAGTGAAGCACAGTCTAGCTTCAATGCCATGTTTTTCTTGCCATTGGCAGAGATAAATTGGTCCATAATGCCACATGGGACATTGACGAATTCATGTTCCACTGCTTGGCCAATGAGAGCGGCTTCTTTAGGTGAAATATCTGCACCAGCAAATGCGGCAAGAGCTGTGCATACAGAAACTTCCAATGCAGCACTAGAGGAAAGACCTCCCCCGCGTGGAACATTGCTATCAATGAGCATATCTACTGGGCCTACGTCAATGCCACGGCGTTTCAGGTTAGCAAGAACGCCTCGTACATAGTTTGACCAGAAGGGTTCTCCCGGTGTTAGGGCGTCTTCTACAGAAATTTCGTAGATTTGGTCGCCTAAGGACCCACAGAATCTATGCTTACCGGTAGGAGAGGGAGCAACGGCAACAACACAGTGGTTTTCAAGAGCCATTGGCATCACAAAGCCATTGTTGTAGTCTGTGTGTTCACCGATGAGGTTGACTCGTCCTGGTGCTGCGGCTACATGGGTCGGCTCATGGTCAAAGTATTCAAGGAAGTACGGAGTTACCGTCTCTTTTGAAATTTCACGTTGAACTAAATCCATAGTGAGGAGAGTATGGCATTTTTTTTTTGACACCTCAAGCAAAAACCCCCATCTGTAGTGTAGATGGAGGTTTTTTATAAATTTTTTTGATTTGTGGGGGCTGGTGGCGTAATTTTGCGTGGTGTTATTTAGCTCCTTTCGCAAATAGTACAGCCGGCACAGTTTTGAGAAGTAGCTTGATGTCTAACCAGAGAGACCAGTGGTCAATGTAGTACATATCAAGGTTTACTAATTCGTTAAAGTCTGTAATGTCACTGCGACCTGCTATTTGCCAGTACCCTGTTACACCGGGGAGTACACTTAAACGACGGCGATGTTCATCACTTGTAAAGGCAGCTGTTTCGTAGATAGGAAGCGGTCGGGGACCAACTAAGCTCATATCGCCGGATAGCACATTGAGTAATTGTGGTAATTCATCAATGCTGAATTTTCTGAGTATGCGACCAAGAGGGAAAATTCGAGGGTCGTTTTCTAGCTTGAAAATTGGACCACTCATGTCATTGCCAAATTTTGCTTTTACTTCATCCAACCGTTTATCGGCATCCGGATACATGGTGCGGAATTTCCACATGCCAAATTCTTTCCCATAGATACCAGAGCGTTTTTGACGGAAGAATATGGGACCTTTTGAAGAAATTTTTATGCCTATGGCAGCAATAAGCCACAATGGCGAGGTACAGATAAGGAGGGTAATTGCTCCGACTCGGTCAATTAGCTTCTTTAGTTGCCATGATGTGGTATATGGGATGGGTGTAGATTTGTAGACAAGCATACGTGCTCCACCCAGTACACCAAAGTAGGTTTTGTGAGGGGCTTTCATGCTTATCGGCATGGGGGCATAGAAATCAACCCCCATTTTGCCACATAAATCAACGATGCATTGAATAACGTCAACGCTTATTCCTTCGGGGATGACAACTACGCGATGGATTGATTTCTCAATGAGAATGTTTCGTGTGCTTTCTGTGTGAACTTGTTCTGGTTCAAGTTCGATGATGAAGTGGTCGTAATTGGTGTTATTTTCGATAAGTTGAGTTTTGAATGTGGCTATGTGTTCTTTTGTGCCTATTAGCAGCGTTGGGGCTTCTTCCACCAGCATCTTTTCTCTGCGGAAGCAGGCCGTACGGGCAAGCATAACTGTGATAAATGTGAGTAAGTATGCTAATGCCAAGGCCCAGATGTCAAAATATAGCCACGATGGTGAAGTAAGTAAGATAAAGACGAAGTAGGCGTAAATGTAGCGACGAAGACTTTTTGCAAGCGTTGTGCATCGAAAATAAACACCAAATTGGTCGCAACAAAAGTAGAGCATCAACCCCATGTAAATTGCCGGAGTAGATATGATACAAATAGCTTCCAAGTTAGACATATATTTTTCATACGAAACAATACTGGCTAGAAAGAAAAAGAGAAAAGCAGTAAGAGCAACACTTATCTTATTGATACCATAGGTAGTTCTATCCGTATTTTGAATTAACATAGCTATGCGTGATGTACTTGTCGTATTTTGCGTACTTATTTTGTTATGTCAAGAGACAACTTATTACTTTTGTTATGAATGTAGAGTCATTTTGCTATTTAGGTACACCTATGATGCGATATTGTTGCCAGGGATGACGAGATAGATACTTGCCAGCTTAGATTTGTGGGGTATTTTTACGCTGTCTCTTGCTGGCCGATGTTGCTAGTAGCATAAGTCTATCTCAATTCTGGATACGCCGAGGCGTAGAGAGGGATTAAGGGGCTTTCTGTGAGTTATGAACAAAATGAAAAGCCTGCTTAGTCTAGCTAAGTAAATCTATGATAGTGTATGTGCCGGCAAGGAACCCCAAAACAATTAACGTATAATTAGTATGTCACAACACCACACCTCAGGAAGACAGGGGCATGGACCTCGCCGTCCTTACTATAAAGGCGGTCGTTCCTATGGGCATGAACGCCGTAATAATGGCGGGTTCCGTCCTAAGAATAGAAAGCAAGTTCCTACTAAACCATCTCTCTGGCAGCGAATTTTAGGCTTCTTTGGCTTAGGTAAGCAAAAGAAAGAAAAGGTTGCTCCAAAGACAAATACTCGTATTGCTCGTGGGGTAAAAGCTGAGCGCAATGCGATGCCAAAGCAACCAGTTTCCGGTCGTCGTTTATATGTAGGTAATCTTTCTTATGAAGCGACTGAAAGTGATTTGGAAGATGTATTCAAGGGTATCGGCGATGTCATTTCTGTAGAGATTATTTATAATCCGCGTACTCATAAATCTAAGGGGTATGCCTTTGTAGAAATGAAGAAAAAAGAGGATGCTGTTCGCTCAGTTGATATTCTTCATAATCAACCATTTATGGGGCGTAATTTGCTTGTAAGTGGGGCGAATGAACGTCAGGAGCATCCGCGTGTTTCTCGTGAATCATTCGCTAATGCAGAGGAGGAAGCTGCTATTGATTCCGCAAAAGAAACATCTACTCCTTTGTTCCAGCAGGAAGAACCGAATGCTTAAATCAAATTAAACTTTTATGTGAAAAGGCATTGAGTTTTCTCAATGCCTTTTTTTTGTGTAAAAAGGGAGGGGCTTCATGGGAGCCCCCAAGGTTTCCGGTACTTAGAGTATTCCGCACTCGGTAGAAGAATATAGAGAGGGTGTTTTTTAGGGTCTAGCCAATAGATGAGCGTTCGTAGGTTTTTTTCGCTCATGGCGGTGCATCCCGCAGTGGGTGAGGCACCATCTTTTCGCCAAATGTGAAAAAAGATGGATGAACCGGCTCCAGGTTTCGGGCACCCGGGTACGCCTTCTGCATTATGTTTAATAAAGAGTTTTAGGCTATGGGCATAGTCGTTTAATCGCATTTGTTGTTTGTATTCCCATGCGGTTTTTGGTTCGTGATTGAGGATGGAATGTTTGTTGTAAAGCTTGGATTCTGGGTCACTTACCCAAATGTCTCTGGTGGTGATTCGGCGATATGGGAGTGATTTTTTCTTATCTGGTGTTGGTACAGTTCCATAGAGCCCACCTAAACGGAAAATACCGGCTGGTGATCGCATATCTCCTTCTTTTTTGGAGCTTTCTCCTTTTGGTGGTGAGCTTAAGCCATATCCCCATACAAGGCCTGCTTTGCCTAAGCGAGCAGGGAAGGGACCTTTGACTCTTTTCCAGCCTTGTGGTCCGTTTTCCAGTAGACTGAGTGTGACATGAGAACTATCCCAATGTTGGGCTATTCCGAGTATTACTTGAGATGTTTCCTTTGGCAGGGCATTTGTTGTTCCTGTAAAGAAAATAAGGCAAAATCCTAATATCAGTAGTCGCATATCAATAAGAATAATAAGAACACCTGAGAAGTGAGGGGGGGCTTCTCAGGTGTTCGGTGTGGTAATATAATTCGTGCTTATCTAGGCATAATTTGGTCGAGTAGTTTCTCTATGCCGTCTTTAGCAAAAGTTGAATACGGATAGATTCGTTTGGCTTCCATGTACCTGCCTAGTGCAGAGCCAATCTCTCCGGAATCTTCGCATTTGCGTGCATCATCTAATACACGGACTAATTGACTGGCTTTAGTGGTTAAATCTCGGTATAATCGATTTAATTCACGGTCATTATCAAAAAGTTCTGGATCTTTGAGGTTCAGCTTTTGTAATTCTTCCCATGCTCCGTTGATGTCTTGCATAGATTCTCGCTGACGAGCTGCCCCTAGGGCTTCTTCTATTTGTCGCATTTTGCCGAGGACTTCAGTAAACTGAGCTTTCATCGTTTCATCGTTTTTCACCAGTACGGCAAATTCGTGCTGGCGGTCGAATATTTTTCGATATTCTTTTTCGTTGATGAATCGTTTGAAATCTTCAAGGGCATATGACTGCTGACCTGCCGCCATCATGGCATTGCGTAGCGGTAAGAGGCGTGGGTTTTTGGGCCAGATTTGAATGGCTTGTTTTATGCATTCTTCTAGTCTGGCTCTGTCACCTTGTGCTAGAGCTTCACTCCCCTGAGCTATGTAAGCATCACTAGCAAATATTGCACCGCTGATGGCAGATTCTGCACGTCCGGTGCTTAGGTCGTTGGCTCGCTTTTTCAGAGATTGAATGAGGGTTAAGGCTTCTTCATAATCCTTGCCGTTCATTAGTTCAAATAGCTTCTCTACATCTCGTTTGAAGTAGTAGAGCTTTTGTTTTTTCTCAAATGAAAATGTTGATACCGGAATGAGAAATTCCCCAATCAGTAATGCTTCATTCAGTCGCTCAAGTGCATCTACATAGTGGTTTGAATCTACTAGGTGGTTCACGGCTTGCATGTGCTTACGTGAATCTCGTATCATTTCTCGGGAAAGATTGTCGAGTACGGCTACTGTGGGGGGGACTCCAAGGGTCCCACCAAACATTTTGGCCGCATCAGAATTCTTCTCAAGTTTGAGCTTAGTATCGCCATCTTTGAAAATGCGACTATATACTGCACAGCCTATGGATACATGGTCAAATCGCCGTTGGGCAAATAGCTGAACAAGTGTAGCTTGATAGGTTAGTTTTGCCTCAGTTGTTGTAAGAATTTCTTCACCTTCAAGCTTTAGTTTTCGTGCTTCCAGTTCTACGATTCTTTTTTTAATATATTGGTAGCGAGGATTATCTCGAATGGCATCTCCGGTACTCTTAGCTCCTTTGTCACCACTCGCTTTTTGGCTGTTGGAACCGGAACTGGCAGGTGCACTATTGTCAACTCCGCTTTCCATAAGGCTTAGCTTTTGGTGAGCCATTTTAATTTCTTTTTCTAATGTGGTTGCCATTTTGCTTTTGCCTCGGCCATTTGAATTTGCTTGCCATGCTGTATAAATGGATTGGCATAAAGCATCAGATACCCCCCCATCTAGTGGGTTTGTAGAAGCTTTTGTTAGGAGGTCAACAACTTGACGCAGGACGTTATCGGCTGTAATTCTCTCTTTTTTCATTGAGAGAACATCGTGAAGCTTAGTAAAAATCTTTTCGTATTCCTTAGCGTCTTCGGAGGTTTCTTCGGGTTGGGCTAGGTATTTGTTGAATCGTGCTTCAATTTCTCTAAAGCTCCCCATGTTAAGCTGTTGTCCATTGATGGTTACAGTGCCATCTTGTGGGTTAAGAAAGGGGATTTCGTTGCCGTAGAGAGTCTTTGCGTCACCTTGGGGTGGTGCATAGGTGTTTGATGTTGTTGTGTTTGATGCAGTGCTGGGGGTGCTATTGCCTTGCTCCATCATGAGTTGCCCCATGGCTGGGAATGTACACATCGCTGCAATGAAAAAAGTGATCTTCTTCATGGTGTAATAAATGAGAAAAATTATCTTGGTGCAACAGAGGTGGCTACGCAAATGCCTCGCTGAGAGGGTGATAGGTCTTCTACTTTAAAGTCGATTTTGTAGCTTTGTTTGCGGTTAATGTTGAGTCCATTTCTGGCTTCTGCCGGAATGCAAATAGGAATGATGATTTCTCTATTGGCAGAATTGGTGTAAAGGAATGATACCATTTCTGCTGAGCCACGGGGGAAGCGGTCGATGACTGTTCCTATAAGTGAATAGTGGTTGTGTGATAGCTGTGAGGCGTTTGTGGTGAGTATGTCAATGGGAATTTCAGAACTCCCTTTCGGGCTGTCGTCGCCATCGCTTTTACTAAACATCACTACCCCAATGAGGATAATGACTATGGCGGCTAAGGTATAAATGACAACCATTTGTGAGTTGTTTGAACTCCCTTTCTTTTTTGAAACACGACGTCTTGCCATAATGATGTGTGATTGATGTTAAACTTCGATTAGTCCCATTGGGAACGGCGTATGCCAATGTAAGATAGAATGATGCCCGCAACTACATGAACTCCTAGTACGGTGTAGCAAATATGGGCATCGGTTAATCCTGTCTCAAGTACATTTTTAACAGCATGAAATACATCGGCATTGAGTGCTTTGATGCTTCCGGACCATGACCAGTAGGCTGAAATAAAGGGGCGTATAATCCCTTCTACATACTCAGGTAGTGCTAGAACTGCTCCAGACAGTGGTAGCTGGAAGCCGACTAAGTAAATGCTTAAGAGTGAAGCTTGGTCTGCTGTTTTTGCGAGTGAAGAGATACCTAGACAGACAAATGTCATCGCTGCATTTGCTAGTATTAAGAAACTTAGATGTGTCATGCCTCCGCCTCGGTCCCAAAAGAAATCAACGAATAAATACATCCATACGGATTGTAATAATACCAGCGTGCATAAAAAGGCTATCTTACTACACAGGTAGGCACTGGGGCGCATTCCTGCGTATTTTTCTTTTTCCATGATGGTTCTTTCTCCGGCGACTTCTCTGGCCGCATTATTTGAGCCCATTAGCCCTAAGAGAATAACCTCAAACATGATAATTCCGGAAACCGCAGAGGCGGTCTTCATGTTTATTTCTTGGGTTTTTATGTCTTGTAAGAGGTTTTGGATGTCTTGAGTGGCAGAGAAGCTGACGATTTGCCCTTCCCCTTGATCTGTAAACATGGCAACTAAGATGGGGAAAAGCAGAATCATGGCTGCTTGGAGGATGAGTTGCCCTTTGTCGCGTGAAAAGATTCGCCACCGGCGTCCTAGTAAACAGAAAAACTGAGAGAAGAAGCCGGGTACTTCCAAAACATCATCGTTTTCTTCTGCTTCTGCCTCTTCTGTGTCGGTTTCTGTGTTTGCTGTTTCTTTGGGGTCTGAGGCTTCTAATTTTAATTCGCCCGCATCAATTTTCTTTTGTCGTTCTTGCTCCATACGGGCATAGTATGAGTCGCGGTATTTTTCCCAGGACCGCCCCCATGCCGCTCCTTCTCGTTCTTGGAGCTTGGGGTAGATTTCTTCTAGAGATTTTACGCCAAAATAGTGAAGCATTGTCGAGGGGGAACCATGGTATGCTAAGTTCCCTTGGTGCATGACGAGTATGGAGTCATATAGCTCAAGGTGGGCTAAACTGTGTGTGACAGAAACAACAATACAACCATTCTTCCGGGAAATATCATGTAGAAGTTCGACGATGGTGTGTTCTGAGCGTGGGTCTAGACCGGATGTCACTTCGTCACATAGTAATAGACTGGGCTCAGATACAAGCTCCATGGCTAGGGCTAGGCGTCTTTTTTGACCACCGGATAGGATTTTTACATCGCGGTCTGCTATGGAATCCATCCCGGTGACTTCCAGTGCATTATCAATTCTATCGTCTAATTCATCGATACTTGATACTTTGCAGCGTAAGCGAGCCGCACTTTCTATGCTTTCATCAACGCTTAGTTGGTCGTAGGCGATGCTAAATTGTGGCACAAAGCCGATTTCTGAGGGTTCAAAGTCTTCTTCGTTTAAATCCCTGCCATCCCAGTAGTAAGTCCCATCTGTTATGGAAATCATGCCGGCGATGGATTTTAGCAGAGTTGTTTTCCCGCATCCTGACGGACCTACTATGGCCATAAAGTGCCCTCTAGGTGCTTTGAAACAAACATTGTTTAGTAGTTTCAATTCGCCATCCGGAGTGTCAATTTCAAATGTTATTCCCTCTGCTTGTAACATGATGTTTTCATGTTATAGATTACCGTTGATTTTTCAAGGAAAAACAAGTGGGTTGATTGCATGAGGTGACTGTTTCTAATCTGTTGAGAAGCTAAAGTCTTTTTCTCAATTCGTAGAACAAGCTAGTGTAAACTTCTTTCTGTAAAATCGAATGAGCACTACGTTTATCCTCGAATTTGGGATAAAAAGCGAACCGCCTCACCGGATGGGCGAGGCGGTTCAAAGTCAATAATTCTGTGAGAAGACCCTAGAGGGTGTCTTATCGAAAAGAGAGATTAAGCAGTAACCCCGAAGCGCTCTTGGATTGCAGCGAAAATTCTATCGCGGCGAGAGCGTGCCTTTTCGATATCGCGAGTTTTGAGCGAGAAGCGGAGACGTTCGGCCGTGGAGTCCGGCTTATGAACGGTCACATGACACCACCACACGCCTCTGTTGTTCCAGAGGTGGTGATTAGGGTTTTCATCGTTAATTCTAAGAGCGATTTTAGTTTGGGCTTTCATCTGTATGATTGGTTCCGGCTAAGGAATAATGTGAGAATGTGATTATAAGAGTTTCAATAATACCTTCAACGTATGAGAGGTGGCTCACTCAATCAGATGATCCCTTGTGATTTGGAAGCTTTTTCTGAAGTGTTAATCACCTCGACGAATGCTTAGACAGCATAGAGGTGAAAAGTGTTCAAAAAAAGTGCCTTTTTTACAGGAGACCTACCTTTTTAAGAGTGTTGTACGCACCGTTCTTGTTAATTGTACGTAGAGCCTTGGCAGAAATCTTCATTTTTACGAACATACCGAGTTCAGGAACCCAGATGCGCTTTTCCTGAAGATTCGGGTAAACGGTACGATTGACAGTCTTAGTGACGTGACGACCAATACCGCCCTTTTTCTTAGCAAGACCGGAGCGATGGATACGACGACCTTTGTGAGGTACAGTACCTCGGATGATGCAAATTCGGGACATGACAATCGAAAGTTATTTGTTATATGTGAGACGAGAAGTGTAGCAGAAATTTGTGATAGGTCAAGAATAACCGTAAAAAAGACGTAATTTTTATTTTTTTGGGGTTAGAAGAAGTGAAAAAAAGCCGGCATAATAGAGAGAAAACAGAGGCAGGACTTGCGTTTAAGGAGGAAGCATGAGAGACTGGGAGTATGAGAGAAAATCACTATGCAGAGTTTTCGGAATGTGCGGTAAAGCCCCAAGATGTGCTTAAATACACCGCAGGAGAGATGCCCCAAGTGGCAGATGGCGAGGTGCTGATTAAGATGTTGGCAGCCCCGGTGAATCCGTCTGATATTAACTTCGTACAGGGGGTATATGGTGTAAAACCCGTATTGCCGAATTCTCGAGCCGGGTTAGAGGGGTGCGGGATAGTAGTAGAATCAAAGTCGGCGGGATTTGCAGAAGGCGATGAGGTGATTTTACTACGCGGGGTAGGTAGCTGGAGTGAATATGTGGCTGTAGCTGAGAAAGATGTGAAAAAACTGCCGGTTCACGTCGACCCGGTGCAAGCGGCAATGCTCAAAGTGAATCCGCTGACAGCACTAAGAATGCTGGAGGGGTATGTGGATTTAAAGCCCGGTGACTGGATTGTGCAGAATGCGGCAAATTCCGGTGTTGGACGCTGTATTATTCAGTTGGCTCGCGAGATGGGTGTGCATACCATTAACTTTGTGCGTCGACCGGATGTGCTGAGAGATGAGCTGATGGCTCTGGGGGCTGATATTGTGGTGGGTGAAGACGAAGAAGACGTGGTGAAAAAAACATTGGCAAGCCTCGAAGGTAAGCGTCCCGTGTTGGCATCAAACGCCGTGGGCGGTGAAAGCTCTATGCGATTGATGGATATGCTGGCACCCGGTGGCACAATGGTAACATACGGTGCTATGAGCAAAAAGAGCATCAAGGTTCCCAACGGATTTCTCATCTTTAAGGGGATTTCTTTGCAAGGCTTGTGGGTAACTCAGTGGTTACGTAACGCCCCGGCAGAGGAAATTTCTGCGGCTTATGATAAGCTCGCTTATTTGATGGCAGAGAGGAAACTCGCCCAAGCCGTGGAAAAAATCTATCCGCTCGCAGAGGTAAAAGATGCCGTTGCCAGAGCACAAGAAGAGTTCCGCGGTGGGAAAATCGTCATTAGCATGGCTGAATTATAAGCGGTGTAACCGAGATTTTAGCACAGAGAAATACGGTTATCAGCTGTATTTCTCTGTGGGGATTTTACTTATATTTACTTGTGGCTAGACGGAGCTGCTTGGGTTAAAGCCCAATGGTTTGGCAGAGGAGCGATTGCGGAGGGCTGTGTTATAAGCAGTGAAGAGGGAGCGATGTGGTGAAATAAAAATACCTCAGTAGCTTAAAACTACCGAGGTATGAAAAGGAGTTATTTAGAGAAGAGCCGAAGAATTAGAAGTGTCCCTTACGAGGACCAGTCATCCACTTCCAAGCGGTTTCTACAATCTTCCCTGCATCTTTGCATTGAGCTTCCCAACCGAGGACTTCTTTGGCCTTGGTGGGGTTAGCAATGAGACGAGGTGGGTCACCTTCGCGGCGAGGACCGTAAATGACGGGGATTTTCTTGCCGGTGACGCGTTCAGCGGTATCAATAATTTCGCGAACGGAAAGCCCTAAACCTGTGCCTAGGTTAAACCAGTTGGTTTCGCCCCCCTTGATGAGGTAGTCAACGGCCTTTAAGTGAGCATCTGCTAAGTCATCAACATGGATGTAGTCGCGGATGCAAGTACCGTCCGGAGTGTCGTAGTCAGTACCGAAGACGGTGATATTTTCCTTTTCGCCGGTGAGGGTGAGTAAGATATTCGGAATGAGGTGAGTTTCCGGTTCGTGATCTTCGCCGATTAAGCCGTCAGTAGAGCAACCGGAAGCATTGAAGTAGCGGAGGAATACGCTCTTGAGCCCCCAAGCACGGTCGCAGTCTTTACAAACTTTTTCGAGCATGTATTTGGAGCTACCGTATGGGTTAATGGGGTCCTGTTTTTCTGTTTCCGGGATAGGAATCTGAGTAGGTACACCATAAGTAGCACAAGTAGATGAGAAGACAAAACGCTTCACCCCAGCGGCCTGCATAGCACCAAGGAGTACTAATGGGCGAGCGATATTGTTCATATAGTACTTGAGCGGGTCAGTGACAGATTCGCCAACATTGATATATGCGGCAAAGTGGATAACGGCATCGAAGCCTCCATTCATAAGGAGAGGATAAACGACGGCAGGGTCGCCTAAATCGCCTTTGACAAGTTTAACTTCCGGGTCAACGAGGGCACCGATATGACCGTAAACTAAATTATCGAGCACGGTAACATCTGCACCAATTTTAACAAGTTGGCGTACAGTATGAGAGCCAATGTAGCCGGCACCGCCGGTAACGAGTACTTTCATGGTGATAAATGTAAGATTGAACTGCTTAGCGAGCCCCGCTAGCGGGGTGTCCGCTCAATAAATACTGGATGATTCGGACTGCCTTACAGATTACATCTTTAGAGGAGCTCTGTCAACTGAGCTTTCTGCGAAAATTATTAATCCGGCAAAATGAAAGCAAGTGACGCAACATACGACACCCTCTCGGCGAACGTAAAGTCTGGAGCTGCGGCAGAAATTCGTAAAAACAATGGTTGAAAAGTAAATTCTCTGCTGGCTTGATTTTTACTGGTTTAGTGCGTGGAAATTAGGCAAAATGCAAGGCATGAAGCCGTCGGAGATTCGCCATGTGCTCGAAAATCATGAAGTACGCCCCAGTAAATCACTAGGGCAAAACTTTTTGACGGATGAAAATGTAGCACGCTGGATAGTAAATCAGCTAGATATACAGCCGGATGACTGTGTGGTAGAAGTAGGCCCCGGCACCGGAGCCCTGACAGAGCATGCCGTGCCGCTATGCCGAAAGATGGTGCTGGTTGAGTTTGATGCCAGATTAGCAGAATATCAACGCCAACGCTGGGCAGATACCCCCCATGTTGAAGTGCATCATGCCGACGGAGCAAGCTGGGACCCACGTGGCTTATTCGCAGAAGCTCCGGTGAAATTTCTCGGGAATTTGCCTTACTCGGCAGGTGGAGCAATTTTGCAGAATTTTCTCTCTAGACCCAGCCCGGTGAAAAAAGCCGTGGTTATGCTTCAGAAAGAATTTATTGACCGAATTTTAGCAGAACCCGGGGATGAAGCATACGGCTTGCTTTCGCTCAGAATCCAGAAAAACTGGATACCGAAAGCCCTAAAAACGATACCACCGGAGGCATTTCATCCGCGGCCGAAGATTGACTCAACGGTGATGTTACTCACGCCGCGACCTGTAAAAGACCTGCCACCGTACGATGATAAGTTGATGGATGAACTGATGAGAAAGGGATTCTCGCAACGCCGCAAACAACTCAAAAAACAACTGCCAAATGAGCCGGCTTGGGAACAAGTTGCTCAAAAAATCGGTGTCTCTGTCACTGCTCGACCGGAAGAACTAGGTCTGCAACAATGGGTGGAATTGACTCGTGCCTACGATGAAAATCCGCTTAAGGATGTCGCTCAGAGTGAAGGGGAACAATTCGATGTGGTCGATGAAAAAAACCAAGTAATTGGTCAGGCCACCCGACAGGAAATTCACGCACAAGGGCTCAGACACCGTGCCGCTCATATTTTTGTGATTAACAGACACAAAGCCGTTCTCTTACAAAAACGCTCTGAGTGGAAAGACCGCCAACCCGGTAAATGGGATTCCTCTGCCGCCGGTCACTTAGATGCCGGAGAGGACTATGATACCGCTGCCCAAAGAGAATTAGCCGAAGAACTGGGCGTATCAGACTGCGAGCTTATCAACGTTGCAGAATTCCCTGCCAGTGAACAAAATGGTTGGGAATTTGTGAACCTGTATGCCGTGCGATACGATGGTAGATTCCGTTTCCCGGCCGCAGAGGTAGATAGTGTGCAGTGGTTTGATATAGCCCATATAGAAGCATGGTTAGCACGGCGACCGGACGATTTTTCACCAGCATTTATCCAATGTTGGGAAGCATTTAAGAAAGCAATTTCATAACCTTTAACAACGACACAACAAGATATGATAAACCCGGAAGATTTATCAACAGAGCAAATCGCAAGCCTACAAGCTTGGGCAGAGGAGGGGCTGGATCTGAATGCTATTCAGAAAAAAATCCATGAAGAACTAGGCTTGAAGCTCACCTTTATGGATACCCGCTTTTTGCTCCAAGACCTAGACATCCACATTAAACAACCGGAACCCGTAAAGCCAGAAGAACCCTCTCCTGTCACTCCGGTAGCCGCCCCTGCTCCTTTGCTGGGGAAAACTCAAGTGACAGTAGATGAAGTCACCCCTCCTCATGCTTTAATAGCCGGGAAGGTCATGTTTAAGAGTGGTGCTCAAGGTGTGTGGGATATTGATCGCACAGGCCGCATTAACTGGGAACCTACCATGGGCGAACCTACTGCCGACGACCTGCGGGAATTTGAAGCAGAAATTCAGGGCGTCATTCGCAGTCGATATGGAGCTATGTAAAGAAGTAAAGCTATGGAAATACCGGATGAATTAATAGCAGATATGATACCCGCTGTGCGTGAACAAATGACTATGCCAGACATGGCGTATGTGGCAGATTGCTTACAGCGGCTCACGGAAAAAGAAGGACTTGAGGAAGCCGAAGCAATGGAGTTAATGGCTCAGGCTTTGGCAATTACAGTTAATGATATGATGATAACAGGCAAGGCATTTGATACGGCAAAGTATAAGAGTTTGCTGAAATCTCTGCCTATGTTGCCGGATGAACAAGAGTCTTAAGACTCGACAAACGGGATTATTTCCTCATAATCCCTTTCGTTTATTATACCCCTTATGGCTAAAAAACCATTAGAACCGAGTACTCCGGAAGTAAAGGCTACAAAAAAAGCCCCGGCCAAAAAGGCTCCGGTAAAAAAATCTGTTACAAAAAAAGTAACGGAAAAACCGACTAAAAAGCCTGCCGAGAAAGTTACTCCCGTAGAAGTGCAACAACCAAAAACGGTCAAACAAGAAACAAAAGCACCAGCTAAAAAAATTGTAGCCAAGCCGGCTAAACAAGTGGTTGCTAAAAAAACAAAGACCGTCCCCGCCAAGGCTAGCGAGGAAGCCGCTACTCCTGCTACATCCGCAGTTGAGAAGCCGGTAAAGAAAACTCTCGCCAATAAAAAGCCTGTCGAGAAAAAGGCTCCTGTTGCAGAAAAGAAACAGATGCCTGAAGTGAAGAAAGCAGAAGCTCCGGAAAAAGCCGTTGCCCCGGCTCCTGCTCCGGTAGCAGAAGTTGCAGATACTGAGGTAAAACACGTGCCGATACAAAAGCCTTTTGTGAGACGCGAGTCCATTCGTCCGGTACGTATGCCGCAGCAACCACAGTTAGAAAAGCAAGAACAGCCGGAATATAAACCGGATCGTTTTGATAACGATACCTTTGTTCAGCCGGAAACTGTCGGTGGCGAACTTATCATTGGTGGAAAACGTAAACGTCGTCGCCGTAATAAAAAGGGCAATGGCATTGAAGAGCGCATGAACCCACAGGAGCCGCAAGGTCCACGTCAGCTCGATGTGAAAAAAATAGCTAAGCGTGCCTGGAAATTATTCCTAGCAGAGGTTTCTGAAGAAGGTCTGGCTTTGATGGATGACCATGTAGCTCGTGAAGCTTCTCGCCGTGCATTCCGCTGTGCAGAGTTGTTTACGCTTGAGGAATCTCGCCGTAAACAAGCCCAAAAGAGCTTTGAGCAAAAAAACAATGCTCCGACTGCCCTTCAGCCAAATGACGAGGCTAAGCAGGAAGATGCGGTAGAGGAATAAAGCTCGAAGGCTTAAGAAAGAATCTTATATTAAATCCCCCCCCTCAGATATTATCCTGCGATAACTCTGAGGGGGATTTTTTTATATCTTTTTATGTTGCCACTTGCCGAATTTAAGGTATAGGGATGATAAGATAAGCAAGCAGCTTGCATAAACATACTCGGCAAGCCAGCAGTAAGCAACATCCGGTCTGAGAATGTAAATGCCCCAGTAGATGAATGCCGAATATAGGCAAATGGACGAGAGTTCCAGTACAAAAGCCGTTTTCGTATTCCCCGTACCGGAAACCCCACAAAAGACAACTGTCGCCGGAGTGTAAAGCACTAACGAGCCTAACATAACAAAAATGGAATCAGGACATCCGGTAATGAGCGATTCATCGTCGGTAAATAAGCTCGCACACAGTTCCGGGAGGCAATAGATAAATAGCACCACAGGTAGTAAGGTTAGGTACGCCATAGAGCTGCATTTGATGCAAGTTTTAGGGATGAGATGGCTGTTGCCTGCTCCTATTTGGTTGCTTATGAGCGCTTCTGCAGTGATGGCATAGGCAAAAATTATCATGTAAAGCTGTGCAGAAATGTTTCTGACAATGTTGGTGATAGCAAGCGGGCGTTCTCCTAAATGCTCAATAGCTAGGAAAAAAATAAACCACACAGCGATGGATACAAATGATTGTACCATCGTCCAGCCGGAAATTTTTAGCATCCCTGCCAATAATCGAGGACGAAAAATGAAGGCGTGCGAGAAGCCTAATTTTTTCTTATCGACGGTCAATTTTGTATAGATAAGGAAAAATACCAGAGAAATCGCCTCTGCAATCGTCGATGCTAATGCCGCCCCGGCAATGCCCATTTTTGGCAAGCCACACGCACCAAAGATAAGGCAGTAGTTTAGGACGACATTGCTCAGAACCATGACTACGGAGTTTAATGTTAGAGTTTTCGTCATTCCTGTACCTACATAAAATGCCCGGAAAACGATGCAAACCATAGAAAACAAGAGACCGGGGAGTCGCCAGTAAAGGTATTCGCAAGTAGCAGAGTAAACCTCTGATGAATCAATAATTGGCTGAAGAATTTGCGGTGTGAAAATATAGGAAATGCTCAGAAGAAATACAGCCAATCCAATGGCAAAATAACATCCTTGAACCAAGGTCGGACCAATGCGAGAGAATCGCTGCTCACCATTCCTCCTAGCGATAATGATTTGTGCCCCCGTACCAAATCCTTGGGCTATCATAAATAGTGCAAGATAATAAACACCCCCTAGTGCACTCGCTCCTAGGGCTACTTCGCTGACTCGTCCTAGAAAAATTGTATCTGTCAGCCCAATCAAATGCTCAAAAATCATGCTGAGCATTAGTGGATAAGTGAGCTTCCATATGTCTCGTGAATGAATGGTTGCAGCGAGGTTCATAGAGTAACGAGATAATGATTACTCTTAGTTTAAAGGAATGTGTGTGCTGGGATAGTGAATCAGCTCACGAGCAGGGGGCTTCATAAAGGCCAGAATAAAGGCAACCATACCAACACGACCCACAATCATGTTGAAAATCAATAACCACTTGGCAGGTGCATCTAGTGTGGGGGTCACATCTAGCGAGAATCCTACTGTGGCAAATGAACTGATAACTTCAAAAAAGAGTTTTTGAAGTGAAATTTCCGGTTCTAGAAAACTGATAATCATCGTGATTAAAATAACCCAAGTACCGGCCAGTAAAACTGTAATCAAGGCTCGTTCGACGGTAGAGCGAGTCACGCTTCTGTTTTTGAAAACCACGTCCTTTTTCCCCTTTAGCACGCGAGCAACTTCTCCGCATGTGATAGCAAAAGCTGTCGTATGAACCCCCCCGGTAGTAGAGCCCGGATTCCCCCCGATAAACATCAGCATGCCTAGGAACATAATGTAGGGAATACTACTATATGCAATGGCAGAGATATTAAACCCGGCAGTACGAGCAACAGCGTTGAAGAGGCTTTCCCATAGTGTCCGATACCAGGGTGAATCAGAGGCAGAAAGTGAGCCATCCAGCCATGAAATGAGGAAAAGTATAATTGCCCCACCGATGACCAAAATGGCAGTCATACGACAAACTAGCCAGCTATATGTGGACCAATGTCGGGGTAGAGAACTTCGCTTAGCAAGTTTTAAGGCAATAAGCGAACGATGCACAATTTCCATGTAGAGGGCAAACCCCAAACTCCCACATAGCACCATGAGCATAATCACCGATTGCCCACCTATATTCCCAACGATGCAGGGCGTAGCCAAGTTCGATTCAAATAGGCTAAAGCCTGCATTACAAAAGGCAGACACGGAGTGAAATACTGCATACCAAATGAGTGTATCTCCACTCAAGCCGGGTACATCCTGCCATGCAAAATATAGCCCTAGAGCTCCAAGTGCTTCTACCCCTAACGTTACCCCGATGATGTAGTTGATGAAGCGGTCTACTTTAGCGATGCCGTCTTCATCTAGCAGGTTGCTAAATGTAACGCGTGATTTGAGTGAGAGACCTTGGCCGACCATGAGAGATACGAAATAGGCGAAAGTCATCACCCCGAATGCCCCGATTTGGAACAGAAATAGAAGAATGGTTTGACCGTAATTTGTGAAGTAATCATGCACATTGATAGGAACTAAGCCTGTAACACACACCGCACTTGTGCTGATAAAATAGGCATCGGTAATGCTTAGCTCTATCCCTTCTTTTGTCGCTCCGGGGGATAAAAGAAGGGTGCCGCCAATCGTTATGGCAGAAATGAGGGAAAGTAAGAATAATAAGGCCGGGCTTACTTTTGGGATTCGCATCCCGTTCTTTTTTCTCGCAGAGCGAAAGAAATACTCGCGTAGGTTGAGTAAGGGGAATGCCCCGAAAATAAGGCAAGAAATGCGAAAGATGTTTTCTAATTCCTTGAGCTGGAAAAATTCGTGATGAGCGTAGTTCGCTATAAGCTGCCCTAGTAATAAGACACCAATCCCTAGGGAAATCCAGCGTGGTTTCTTTTTATTATCTGCATCCCATTGTTCGCGGAGCACACAAATTGTTGAGAAAATCTGACTCAGCACCAGCACCGTCATACACTCGCGGAAGTAGTATAAATGAACTTGAGTTTCGCTGATTTTTTCAAATCCATTTTCCCATAGCAATACCATGAGAGCTATTAGTATTGCTAATCCAAACCCGAGTTCAGATTTTTCTGCACTTGTTAGCAAAGGGGATTTTTTTGCAGATGGATGTTGAGTCATATCGGTATTCCTTAGTATCGTCTGCTTGGTGGATTATACATTATCTCTGCGACGTTGAGAAGTCTATAAAAATGCCGCTGACTTTATGGGGCTAAACTCGCTATAGAGGAATTGTGGGAATGAGCTATTTGCTGAAAGAACAGCGGAATAAATTACAGCTTAGGGATGGCGGCGAGCAATGATTGCGTATAGGGGTGAGTAGGTGCTGTGAAAACAGAATGAGCCTCGCCATATTCGACAATTTCGCCTTTCTTCATTACGGCGATATTATCTGCTAAATAATGCACCACTCCTAAGTCGTGCGAAATAAAAATCATGGTAAGCTCTAGTTCCTTTGAAAGGGAGCTTAGTAAGTTCAGAATTTGAGATTGAATAGAAACGTCCAGTGCAGAAACTGGTTCGTCTGCAATGATGAGTTTAGGTTTTGGGGCTAATGCACGAGCGATGGCGACACGTTGGCGTTGGCCACCGGAAAACTCATGTGGGTATTTTTGCATGAGGTTGGGGTTAAGCCCTACTTTTTCCATGAGCCGGGCCACGGCGTCTTTCATTTCAGATGAGCTGTGTTTTTCCCCACGAGCACAGAGGGCTTCTTTTAGTGTACTAAAGACAGTAAAGCGTGGGTTAAGTGAGGCATACGGGTCTTGGAAAACCATCTGAAAATCCGGACGTCGGCGACGGATTTCTTTTGGACTCAGAGCCGTGAGTTCCTCACCTTCCAGAAAAATGCGGCCGGCACTAGGCTTTTGAAGTTGCATGATGGTTCGGGAAAGAGTGGATTTGCCGCAACCCGACTCACCAACAAGACCGAGAATAGAGCCTTTTTCGATGCAAAGAGACACATTATTTACCGCCACAAACGATTCAGATGAGCGAGACCACAGCCCCCCCTTAGTAGAGAGGGGAAATTCTACACGGACGTGTTCCAGCTCTAGGAATGGCATAAGCGATAATAAGAAAGGGTTATTCCTTATTTTGAGAATCCATGAATATCGTCACCGGACCATCGTTGACGAGGCTCACCTGCATATCAGCTCCGAACTGACCGCATTCCACTCTGCCTTGAAGTAAGGTAGAGAGTTCTGCTTTGAACTGTTTGTAGAGGGGAATGGCGTGATCCGGGCGAGCGGCTCGGATAAATGATGGACGGTTGCCCTTTTTCGTCGAGGCGTGCAGGGTGAATTGGCTGACGACCAGTGCAGACCCCTGAATATCACACAGAGAAAGATTCATTTTCCCTTCGGGGTCGGCAAAAATTCGCATATCTGCCACTTTTTTTGCTAACCATTGGGCATCTGTCATCGTATCGGCGGCTTCGATACCAACGAGAATGAGTAATCCGTGGTGAATGGCTCCTACGCATTCACCATCAATGCAAACACTCGCCTCGCTTACACGCTGAATGATGAGTCTCATGATTGCGGAGTCGCTGCTGGGTTGGTGGCTGTGGGGGGAGTAGTGCTACTGTTTTTCTCGCGAATAATGTAGACACTAGCCCCCGGACGAACCAGCATGGCTATTTCATTACAATGCTGGCGACTTAGATAAAAGCCGGGGGTGTAAATGGTGCCGCTTTTGTGTTTGTCGATGATGTAGCCCCCTGCCGCTAATAACAGGGTTTTATCTGTCGAAGCATAGTGCTTTTGGTAAATTGTGGCAGAGCATTGTTCAGCTTTCAGCTTTGTCTCAAAATTTCGCTTGCCTGTGTCTTTCATTGCCAAAATAGGATAAGCACAGACAAAATTATCGTTTTCGTAGAGGCGAAGTTCCTTGTCTAAAGTGTTGATAACAATGCGTATGTCGAGTTTCTGGTAAAGATACGTTTCGCCGGGTTTCAGAGACGGCACATCCATGAGTCCATTAAGCTGCATGACCAGAGCTTGCGAGCAGTTCATGCGTTTAATCATACGAATCCAGGAATCACCCCTGCGTACCGTATATTTCTGAATGCTGGCAGATTTTGGGTCTAAAATTTGCTGAATACGCAGAGCTCCAATGATGTCGCGAGCTTCTTTACCGATAATGGTGGCTTGAGCGGCTAGAGGCTGGAGCAGTTTGATGGCTTCTGATAATTCACCTTTACTGATGAGGTGGCGAGCTTTTTCTAGCTCAGCAGGCCGCTGTGGCCAAAGTGAATAATTTGGCTCATCTTGAGCAAATGTATGAGCGGCAAAGCAGATGAGCAGAGCCAGACTAAAGCAAGCCTTTGCGTTTGAAATCAAAGATGTTAATTTCATGAGATTTTTGAATCATTTCTACGGTGAATTTGAGCAGAGAAACTTCCCATGCATCATCAATCCCTTCGATGAGAGCCGTGTCGGTGTCGTCGTCTTTCTTGATTTGCTCCAATAGTCGCCCTCTGACGGATTCAATTGGTTCGTGCAAAGTTTCTTCGTGTACATCCGAGCGACGGAAGCTAAAGCCGTATTCTAAAAGAGTTAAAAAGCCGGGGCCATGTTTGGATAACCAGTCAAAGAACTGTTTAGCATCATCAGAAAACCCCTCTGTGCTGATTTCTTGGTAAATGGATGGACGAATAATTTTGGGCTTTTCTGCTTCTACCCATCCGCTACGAACTCGTACTTCGCCTATGGAGTCCATGCTTTCGCTGATGAGCAGGAAGTTAAATCGAGTGTCGCCAAATGTTTCTATGCGACGATAGGGTTCATGCAGAACTTTTGTCATTTCTGCCGCATAGCGGATGTCATCGTGTGATAGGTGTGGGAGTTCCGGCATGATAGTAAATTTGGGGGCGGGGAGTAGGGAAAAACAAAAAAGGCTTCCATGCCCCGGAGGACAGGGAAGCCGTTCTAGAAATGCTTCTATCGATTCAACTTAGCCCTGAACCTTTTCGATGAAAGCAACTACGTCAGCAACAGACTGAAGCTTTTCAGCTTCTGTGTCCGGTACTTCGATGCCGAAGCTTTCTTCGAAAGCCATTACAAGTTCAACGGTGTCAAGGGAGTCTGCACCAAGGTCTTCGATGAACTTAGCGTCAGTTGTAACCTTGTCAGCTTCAACGCCAAGCTGATCAACGATGATTTCTCTTACTTTTTCTTCGATGCTGTTAGACATGATTTTTACAGTTAAGGTTCACGTATGCTACATAGAAAAACCAGCTTTGGCAATACATATTTTTGATTACTTGAATAATTTTGTGAAAATTATTGATAATTCTGCCTTTTCTCTTGTCATGATAGAGGTAAATTATCGACAGCGATAGTGCGTAATCCGTTAAGAGTGATATTTTGGTCGACGTAATCAATGCGAGATACCCCCTTGGCGATGAGTTCGGCATCACCCCCGGTGGCAATGACAATAGGAGGGGAGTCTAGTTCGCTTTCCAATTGAAAGAGAATTTCTTTGACTAGTCCGCGGTAGCCATACACAGCTCCTGAGTGCATGGCTTCGACCGTACTTTTGCCGATAGCGTGTTTAGGTTCACGTGGGTCTATGGCGGGTAAAAGAGCAGTATTTCGAGCTAAATAGTCACCCATACTGGCTAATCCGGGAGCAATCACGCCACCTAGATAATTACGATTGTTGTCAATAACGTCAAATGTGACGGCTGTGCCAAAGTCTACCACGATGCATGGTGCTCCATACTTAGTCACAGCTCCGGCGGCATTGGCAAGTCTGTCTGCACCGATTTGTCGTGGGTTGGGATAATCAATCCCCACGCCTAGTTTTGATGAGCTAGAGAGGAAATGGCAGGGTTTTTTGATAACAGATTTGAGCATTTCAGCCACACGAGGCACAACAGAACAAACGACTACGGCATCGTAGTCTAGTTCGGAGAGCAGAATCTCTAGTGACTCCTCATTCACCTCGCGGGTAGGAATCATTCGGCGTTCATCGTGCAGTGCATCTGCTGATGAGAGGATGAACTTGGTGCGTGTATTGGAGTTGTCTATAAGCAGATAGGTCACGGACATTAGTTTGTCTTTTCTGCCAGTCTATTCAAGACTAAATCTGCCACACAGCGTGCCCCGTTAGTCATATTTGCCTTTAAGAGATTGTCGTACATGGATTTCCATTCTGCTCCATTGTCCGCCATCATCTTGGTTAGATTCTCTGCCAGAGCAGAGGCTGTCGCGACATAGCGACCTGCCCCTAGTTTTTCTAAAAGTTGCGTATTGCCCTCCTCCTGACCGGGCAGTAGGAAGTTGACGAGCATGGGTCTGGCCGCACTTAGCACCTCATGGACGGTTGCCCCGCCGGCTTTCCCCACGACGACGTGGTGGGTGGCTAAATACATAGGCACTTGTTTAGTCCAGCCTCGGATAATGAGACGGCGACCGAATTTGGTGCGTAATTCTTTGATTTTCGGGTAAATGGATTTGAATCGCTTCCCAAGGATGCAGGTAATGTAGATGCGTTCATCTGCCTCTAGCATCGCCGTTAGTTCTGAGTGGGCAAATTGAGCTGAGCGTTGGGCAAAGTAAAGCACGCGGAAGGGGTCGTTTTCTGACCAAGAGATAGGAATTTGCCGGATTTCATGTAGTTTGGGGTTGACGGGGAATTTAGTGACGCAGATGCGGTCAGCCGGTACTCCCTTTTCTATCATGATGTCACGCGTCCAGTTATCTGTTACTGTCCATAGCGGTGAATTTGAGCAAATCCAAGTTTTGTTGATGACGATAGAATCCGTAACTACCGTGATGTAGGGTATTTGTAGTTCGGGACGCCGTTGAAAGATGGTGTCTAGCATATAAGGATAAACCATATAGGTAGAGACTACAAAATCCGGTTTCCAAGTTTCCAGGGTTTTTTCGAGCAATGATTCCACCGGACCTAGGCCGGCGATGGGTTTTTCTGCTATATTTCTGCGGTCGCTGACATCGTACATGAGTTTCCACAGTGCCGGCATTCGGGAAATAATCCAGAGGTAGCCCGAGCGAGTTACTTTGAATGTACTCGGCATGGCTTCGGCGAATAAGTCTACCACGAGCGTTTCGGCTTTCCCGTCGAGTGCTTGAGCTAGTCCTTTAGCGGCGGAATTATGACCTTCTCCATAGCCTGCGGTCGTGATGAGGACGCGTGGTAGTTGTTCTTGTGCCATGATGATAGGGTACAAAATTTCTTCCCTTGATGGAACGAAATTTTTTTGTAAGCCGGAGAAATTAGGCATAATTTAGCAGGAAAATGTCAAAAATCCGCCTGATTGAGTGAATTATCATTGACCAAATGTGGATTGCAGGGCAATCTTCAGCTCATGCGTATCGTCTTTATGGGCACAGGTGACATTGCTATCCCGGCATTTCGCAGTCTGATTAAGAATGCAAATGTCGTTGGGTTAGTTACGCAACCTGACCGTCCGGTAGGTAGACACCAGGTGCTTACGCCCCCGGCATTAAAAAAAATAGCCCTAGAGGCAGGAATTACCGTCTTTCAACCGGAAACTCTGAAAGCACCGGAAGCGATTGTTCAGCTTCGTCGTCTACGACCGGATTTGCTGATAGTGATGGCGTATGGGCAGATTTTGAGCCAGGAAATTATTGATTTAGCACCTATGGGGTGTATCAATGCCCATGCTTCGTTATTACCACGCCATCGAGGAGCTGCTTGTATTCAAGCCGCTATTAGAGAGGGTGATGCTGAGACCGGTGTAACCATTATGCACGTGGTGAAAAAACTGGATGCAGGTGACATTATTGCACAAATTACTACCCCTATTGACGATACATCGACTGGCGGGACACTGCATGATAAGCTGGCACAAATGACGCCTGATGTGCTGAATCCCGTGGTGTTTGCCATAGAAAAGGGCACGGCTACTCGCCGTAAACAACTGGAAATTCAGTCCACATACGCCCCAAAACTCTTACGAGCTGATGGTAGAATAGATTGGAATTGTTCTGCTGAATTTATTGAGCGATTGATTCGAGCCTATTCCCCGTGGCCGGGAACTTTTACTAACTACATGAACCGCAAGGGACGCGTGCGAAATATGAAGATTTTTCCGGGGTGTCGGGTGGTTGCAGATGCACAGGGTACACCGGGGAAGGTGCTTGCTGCCGGTGAATCCGGTTTATTGATTGCTTGTGGTCAAGGGGCTTTATTGGTAACAGATGTGCAGTTAGAGGGTAGCCGCCGTATGAACATTGCAGAGGTAATAGCCGGTCACCCGAACTTGAAGGATATTAATTTCAACGTCTGATAGCTATGGCCGAGTTATCCTTGGACAGGTTAAATACTGCCCAGAGGCAGGCTGTAGAGACATTGTTTGGTCCGGTACTTATTTTGGCCGGTGCCGGCACGGGGAAAACGCATACCGTCACTTGTCGTATAGCTAATATGGTAGAAAAGGGGGTAAACCCCGCTAGTATTTTGGCAGTGACTTTTACAAATAAGGCGGCACATGAAATGCGTGAACGTGTTGGGCTGTTGGTGGAAAAACGAGCCGCCCGTAAAATCATGGTCAGTACCTTTCATTCACTTTGCGTACGCATATTGAGGGAAGATATTGGTCGTCTGGGGTACAAGACGAATTTTACCATTTACACCGGGTCAGAACAGGCGGGATTGATACGACGATTAATTGTGCGGCATGGTGGAATCAAAGAAAAGATAACCCCGAAAGATGTGTTGTCTGCTATGAGTCGCATGAAAAATAGCGGTGCAGGTTTGGATTCCATCGATGATAATTTGATAGCTAGTGTGATTGCTACTTATCAGCGAGAAATTCATGCTCAAAATTCTGTGGATTTTGATGATTTGCTGATTTTGGCAGATAAGTTGCTTCGTGAGTGCCCGGATGTACGAGAAGCTTGGCAAAAACGCTTTCAGTTTATCACGGTAGACGAGTTCCAAGATACAAATAGCTTGCAGATGAGCTTGCTGGGGCACTTGGTTGGTCCTCATTGTAATGTGTGTGTGGTGGGGGACGATGACCAGTCTATTTATGGTTGGCGTGGAGCTCAGATTAGTAATATCTTAGAGTTTGAACGATTTTTTCCCAACCCTAGGGTTATTAAGCTAGAGGAAAATTACCGTTGTACCGCACCTATTTTAGATGCGGCAAATGCTCTCATTCGTCATAATTTAGGACGCCGTGAAAAAACACTCCGTGCCCACAAAGGTGGTGGCGAGCCGGTGCGTCTTATTTCCATGCCCGGGGATGTGGAGGAAGCTGAGTTTGTGATAGATGACATTGAGTCGTTGCGTAGTAAAGAGAATCGCCCCTGGGAGGATTTTGCTATTTTGTTCCGTGCAAATACTCAGAGCCGTGTGATTGAAAGTGCCCTAAGAGAGCATAAAATCCCCTATCGAATGGTGGGGGCTCAGAGTTTCTTTGATAGGAAAGAGGTAAAGGATTTGATTTCTTACCTAGCTACGATAGCTAATCCTCAGGCAGATGAGTACTTGCTTCGCATTGTAAATACGCCCCCTCGTGGTATTAGTGATGTGACTCGAGATTTGGCTATTGATTGGAGCCGTGAGCATGGTAATAGCGTTTGGGCGGCTTTGCAGGATGAGGAGTTCTTGGCTTCTTTATCCACCCGTACCAGAAATTGCGTGGTAGCATTTAATGAGTTGATTGCTAAGTATATTGACTTATTTGATGATAAAGAGTCTGATTTTGCTGAGCTTCTCGAGCAGTTGATTGAGGAAACCGGCTTTAGCAATTACATTACCCAAATGTGTAAAACGGATGCCGAAACGCAGAAACGACTCGTTTCTATTGGTGAAGTAAAAGCTTCTATGAGAAACTTTTGGCAACCCGGTAAATCCCTTCAGGACTATCTGGCTCAGGTGACTCTTGATAAAGAGGATAACGACGATGATGTAGAAAAAAAACCGGGGGTTTGCCTTATTACCATGCACGCCGCTAAAGGGCTGGAATTCCCCATGGTGTATCTGGTGGGTTTGGAAGAGGGGATTTTGCCCCATAAACGTTCCTTAGATGATGGCGATATTAAGGAAGAGCGGCGCTTGCTCTATGTGGGTATCACTCGTGCCCAAGAACGCTTGATGCTTACTTACTGTGCCACTCGATTGCGCTATGGGGATAGAATGCCCTGCCAGAGGTCGTCATTTTTAAGCGAAATTCCGGAAAGCATGATGCATTATGAAACGTGGGAAGACATCATGACTACTCCTGTTTCAGAAGAGACGCAGGCTGAGTTTTTTGCTTCGTTGCGGAATATGCTTTTAGAGGAGTAAGGGGGGCTTGTTTATCGGCACAGGCAGATGATGATGCCGGTGATGATGAGGGCATTGCCTAGGAGTTTTTTCCAAGTGATTTTTTTGTGGAAAAAGATTTTATCCAAAATGAGAATGTAAACGTAAGCGGAGCATTCCAGTACGTTTGTGGTTATCATTTCCAGATGCGATAAGCAATAGAAAGTTAGCAGACAGCACCCGAAAAACAAAGTGTATGCCGTGATGGTGGCGGGATTGAGAAAGTAGCTGAGTGTGTTTGCCGGGCGTGTGGCGGCGGATTTCTTTAATATCACCTGTGTGCATGAGGCGATAAAGACAGAGAGTAAATTGAGGACTATAAAGTAAGTGGTTTCCATTATTCTTTCTCCTCGCTTGATACTAATAAGATGCCGCTTACGATAAAGCCTGCCCCCAGTAGTAGGGTCCAGCTTAGTGGTTCGTCCAGACAAAGCCAAGCCAGTAAAATCCCCCAAATCACTACCATGGAGCGGTTGGCATAGGCGACGCCCAGGGTAAATTTTTTCAGGATGATTTGCCAGCCAATAGCGTAGATGCCTAGTAAAAATAAAACCCCGCCTAGATAAGCATAGCGATGCCAATCATCCCAGGTGTAGGGGGCGGCCATGCGACCTAGCACTGTATTGCATGCGTAGATGATGAATAAGAGGTGTAGGATAAGATAATTCATGGTTTTTAACGATGCGGGTGGAGAGCTTTATTCGTATCTATGGGCGATGATGGCGCTGGGTCTGTCTTTTGTTTCTTTGTAAATTTTTGAAATGTAAATGCCTATGATGCCTAGACTCATGGTGATAATGCCGCCAACTAACCATATAGATGCCACGATGCTCGGCCAGCCGAGCGGTGCTGTACCAGAGATAAAGTAATCGCTGACGAGCCACGCCACATAGCAGAGCGACACCAGCGTGATGATGAGCCCGAAGTATGAGATATACATCAATGGTTTGGCACTGTAGGAAATTACAGAGGTGATGGCAAGTTGAAGTTTTTTGCGGAAAGTGTAGGTCGTCGGTGAGCTTGAGACTTTGGTGACGTAGCAAGCTTGTTGCTTAAACCCGGTTGATTCGCACAGCCCGAAAAAGAAAGGTTCTTTGTCGCGGAATTTTAGCAGATGGTTTACAAAGTGCTTCGTCATCAGTCGGGCGGTGACCATGTTTTTCGGTATGGGGCGCTCAGATAAGAAGTTGAAGAGTGTGTAGAAGAGCTCACCGCTTATTGCCTCGAACCAGCCTCCTTTTCTTTTTTTCTGCACGCCATAGACCATGTCGGCTTTTTCCGATTGAGCTAATTCAGTAAAGTCCTTGAGCCATTCGGGACTTTCTTCTAAATCGCTGTCGATGAGAAAGACGTTTTCCCCTCCGGCTTCTTGGCAGGCTATATACATTGCCCGATGGTGTCCAAAATTTCTGGATAATTCGATGATTCGTATTCGACTGTCTGTTTGGCGTACTGCTAGGGCGGCTTCTAATCCGTTTTTTGGGCATCCGTCGATGACAAGTACCATTTCTACCGTGGTCGGGGTATAGCCCGCTTGTTCTGCTGCCCGGAAGCATCGTTCGCAAAATTCCTGTAAATATTCTCCGGTGCAGTAAACCGTGGCGACAATGGAAAGCTGTACCGAGGCATCGCTTAGCTCACAGGAGTAGGTATGTACTAGTACCTCTCCCCCGGCTTTGGGGTAATTTGTCGATTTCCCGGGGCATAGGGTAAAGCCGAAGCGTTCGTGGAGGCGTATGGATTTTTCATTGCCGTCTAGGATGTGGGCATATAGTCGGCGTAAGCCAAGGGTGTTTTTTGCAAACTCGATAGCTTGACTGTAGGCATTTGAAGCAGGGCGTAGGTACTTGTAACTTTTATCGTAGATGTAAATGCCGATTTCGCCTGTGCCGTTTATTTTGTTGACCCATGGGAAGTAAACGAGCCCTAGCGGTTGCGTTCCTGCCTTGATGAGGTAGGCGAGTGGGGGCATTTCAGAGGAATTTTTTTTGAGCCATTGTTTATGTTGCTCTTCGCTGATGTGGTCGATGATGAAGTTTTGGCTGATTTCTTCAGAGTTTCGCCACTCGCGTAGTTGCATTTGCTGCTCGTAGGGCAGTTCATTTACCGGTACTAGGCTGATGTCCGTAGGGATGTTTATGCCGAACCCAACTTCCAGCACCTTTGCACAGTCTTGTGGTTCTAAATCGTAGTAGAGTGGTAGACGTAGCAGGGTGTCTGCTGTGTGCTGTGTTTGGGGCATCGGGTAGGGGGTGAACCCGTGGGTTTTGCCCTGTGGGGTATTGTGCAGAGGAATGTAGTGGAACGTGGCGTGAATTCCGGCATGGTTCAGTTTATCCATTAGGGCATTGCGTGCTTCTGCTGTGGGGAGTTGGATGTAGTAGATATGGGCATTATGCCCACATTCTGCCGGAATGACGGGGCGTTTGAGCAGACCTTTTTTTTCTGCCGATTCTAAGGCTTGGTGGTAGAGATTCCACCATTGCATTCTTTGTTTGTTGATTTCTTTGCTGTGGCAAAGCTGGGCATATAAATACGCCGCTGTTAATTCACTAGGTAAATAAGATGAGCCTATGTCTACCCAGGTATATTTATCTACCTGCCCACGGATAAACTTTGAGCGGTTTGTGCCTTTTTCTCTTATGATTTCGGCTTTTTCTATGAATCGTTCATCGTTGATGAGCAGAGCACCGCCTTCACCGCAAATCAGATTTTTTGTTTCGTGAAAACTGTAGCACCCCAAATGCCCAATGCTCCCTAGTGACCGCCCTTTATACGTTGCTCCTACACCCTGTGCCGCATCTTCTATCACATAGAGCCCATGTCGGTTTGCTATGTCCATGATGGTATCCATTTCACAGGCTACTCCGGCATAGTGAACCACGCAAATGGCTTTTGTCTTTTCTGTAATAGCCTGCTCAATGAGCTTTTCGTCTATGTTTTGAGTATCGGGTCTAATGTCGATAAAGACGGGCCGTGCCCCTCGTAGTACAAAGGCATTCGCCGTTGATACAAAGGTAAATGAGGGCATGATAATTTCATCCCCTTCTTTACAATTAATGAGGAGGGCTGCCATTTCTAGTGCCGCTGTGCCGGAGGGTACTAGAAGAGCTTTTTTTGCCCCGGTGGATTTTTCCAGCCAATCATGGCATAGGCGTGTATAATGCCCATCCCCCGATAAATGAGCATTTTCTATGGCTTTTTGTAGATATTCTGCCTCCGGTCCATGCAGATGCGGTCGGTTAAAGGGGATTTCTCTCATGTGGCTATCGGCTTTCCTCTTGTAGTTGTCGGCTCACCGCGTAGTCTACTTCTCCTCTTGAGGCTAATCAAGTTTAATTGGCTTGCCCTTAATTTCCCTGATTACTGCTATGAGGTTATCAGCGGTGGGGTGTTTTAATTCACCGCTGCTTAGCCTCATTGTTTGGGCTAAAGCCCAATGGTCCGGTAGCTGTGGCTTTCGGGGACTGGTTTGCCATACTGCTACGAGTGGGTGCTAGAAGTAGTCCCCTTACTACACTTCATCGTTTTGTTGAAGGTTTATCCGGGGCCACTGCGGCCGGATTGTGTTCTTAGGAAGTCGTTAAATATAAATTTATTCTCTTCATTGTTGGGTTCAGCACCTGTTTTGGAGTCGATACCTGTGCCGTCACATCTGGTACAGCGTGTCTTTCAATATCCGCCCCCAAAGCCTTCTTGGTAGCCTTTACCATCGCATAGTGTACATTTTCTCTCGTACACGCTATTTGCATCATAATGATGCACACAGTTGCTGAGTACCATGACGGCTAGGGTGATGCCCCGGATTTGAGTATGTTGCGTATCTGTATTTTCGTTTTGTGTTGAATGTTGAATTTTTCAGAGAAATTTTGTTACCTTGCCCCGGCTTGTTTGAGGAGCTTGACGATCTGCCGGTGGTTTTTAAATTCTGCATAATCCAGAGCCGTGTGACCATCCCTGTCTTTTTTATTAACGTCTGCACCGGCTTGGAGTAGGATTTTTACGCATTCTGTTGCTCCCATCAAAGAGCTTAATCCCAAAGGCGTATATCCTTCACTGCATATAGGTTGGTTGAGGTCTATGTCGGATAATGTGATTGCTTTGAGTATTCGCTTGTCTTCTGAGGTCATTGCCGCATATAAGGGATTCTCTCCTTCTTTAACACTTGTCATCCACGCTAGTAATTTCGGTGCTCTATTGGGATATTTATAAGCGAATGTATGAATATATTTCTGATCATATGGAGCACCAAGTAAGACGAGAGCTACGACATTGTCTATGTGAGTTTTATTTCCATATAATGCAGCAGTTAAATCATCTTGTGTTGGTTTTGCACCTGCTTTGGCGAGTGCGAAAATAATTTTTGTACTTTTATCTTTTTCTCCGGGGGTGGCTCCAGCAACCACGCCTATTATGGAAAATTTTCTTATTTTGTGATGGATATTGGCACCAGCAGCAATGAGGGCTTTGACGGCTTCGAGGTTGCCTTCGAAAGCGGCATGGCAGAGAGGAGTCTTACCTTCTTTATCTTTAGCTTCGATATTAGCCCCGGCATGGAGGAGAGCGTTGATGGCTTTCGTGTGACCTTTATATGCGGCATAAATGAGAGGAGTACCGCCGCCATAATTGTCCTTAGCCTCGAGTTTAGCTCCTGCTTGGATGAGAGCGTTGACTGCTTCGGTGTGACCATTAGTTGCGGCAGACATGAGAGGAGTACAGCCATAATTGTCCTTAGCCTCGATATTAGCCCCGGCTTGGGCGAGTGTTTTGACAGCTTCAAATTTATCATTTGCGGCAGCAATCATCAATGGAGTAAGACCACCTTTATTTGTAGCTTCGAGCTTAGCTCCGGCTTGGATAAGGGCTTTAATGGCTTCGGTGTGACCTTTTTGGGCAGTAAACATGAGAGGAGTCCAGCCATCTTTGTCCTTAGCTTCAATATTAGCCCCGGCTTGGATGAGTGCTTTGATTGCTTCGGTGTGACCATTATCTACGGCATACATGAGAGGAGTCCACCCGGTTTTGTCCTTAGCCTCGAGTTTAGCTCCGGCTTGGATGAGAGTTCTGACGGCTTCAGTGTGACCTTCGGCTGCAGCAGCCATGAGTGCTGTCCAACCATTCTTGTCTTTAGTCTCGATATTAGCTCCTGCTTGGATGAGAGCGTTGACAGCTTCAAATTTATCTTTTGCGGCGGCAATCATTAATGGAGTAAGACCTCCTTTATTTGTAGCCTCGATATTAGCCCCGGCTTGGATAAGGGCTTTAATGGCTTCGGTGTGATTCTCTCGAGCGGCAAACATGAGAGGAGTCCACCCGTTTTTGTCCTTAGCATCAAATTTAGCTCCGGCTTGGATGAGTGCTTTGACAGCTTCAAATTTATTATTTGTGGCGGCAATAATCATCAATGGAGTAAGACCATCTTTATCCTTAGTTTCGAGCTTAGCCCCGGCTTGGACGAGTGCTTTGATTGCTTCTGTGTGACCAAATTGTGCGGCATACATGAGAGGAGTCCACCCGTCTTTGTCCTTAGCTTCAATATTAGCCCCGGCTTGGATAAGGGCTTTGACGGCTTCGGTGTGGCCTCGGTTTGCGGCAATCATGAGAGCTGTCCAACCATCTTGATTTAATGCCCCCTTAACATCTAAACCATTAGCAATAGCTTTTTCTACCAGCTTGACATCTTTGTTTTCTAGGCCTTTGACAAACAACTGAACGGGATTCATTGTCAAAGGAGCAAGTAGATTGATAATTTCATGCTTATTTTTTGATTCAGATGCTTTTGCATACGCTAGAGCAGTGAGACCGTCTTTGCTTTTTTCGTTTGCATTTGCTCCGGCTTGGATGAGTGCTTTGACGGCTTCGGTGTGGCCGAGGTTTGCGGCAAGCATGAGAGGAGTAATACCATTTTTTTCCTTAGCTTCAATATTAGCCCCGGCTTTGAGTAGTAGGCGGACGATATCTGTGTGCCCCTTAGCGGCGGCATACATGATAGCAGAGAGGCCGTTACCGGACATAGCGTTTACATTAGCCCCTGCAGCGATGGCTTTTTTCGCGGCGGCTAAATCGCCTGACTGAGCAGCCACCATTAGGTTATAATCCTCATCAACGGAAGCATTAGACGGTTGAGCCTGCGGAGCTGTCTGTGGAGCCAGCATCTGAGCAATAGCCGGGAATTTAGCGGCATAAGTGTAGGCTGTATTTCCCTTGTCATCGGTGACATCTTTCTTAGCCCCGGCAGCCAGTAGCATTTGCACAGCATCGTGTCTGCCATACATGGCGGCACACATCAATGGGGTGATATTGGTCGTACCGGCGAGGTTGGGGTTAGCCCCGGCTTTTATCAACAATTTTACTTTAGAAATATTGTTATCTTTAATCGCAGTCGATAATGGAGTATCTATATCAGAGCCTATCGGGGGCGTCCATTTTTCGTTTACATTAGCCCCGGCTTTTATTAACAATTCCACTAATTCCGGGTTATCTGCCTCTATTAAAATAGGTCGCCTTTTTTTGCCCTTTAAATTCACATTAGCTCCGGCTTTTATTAATATTTTTGCTAT
>JAUNER010000017.1 GCA_030525455.1 Akkermansia sp.
CTCCATTATGCGTTTTATTATGGCTACGTCGCTGAAATTGTTATAATATGAAAGAAAAGTCTGTTTATGTTAGAAGACCTGATTGCATTTTTTACCTGGGTGGGAGATAAGTTCATTGAAATTAAGATACACGGATTCAAAAAGACACTTATCTCATACATTGTAACAGCGTTGATAATCCTCATTGTTTTAGGAATTTACCTGATTTTTGGAAGTTAGTTTTTTGTATGCCAGCCTGTGCCCGGCTTTCTAATCTCATTGTTGCCAATTTGCCTCAAAAGAGATCTCTAGCTTAGGCGATGAAGTCCTAAGCTTCGATAGAAGAGGAAGATTACCAAAAGGCAGACACACAGAGCCCTTGACAAAATAGGGGTGTAAAAGTTTCATGTTTGGCGTACTTATGTCTTCTGCATCATTATTACAATTACTGGCGACTCATGCGAATTTGAGCGATGGCGAATTGGCCGAACGATTAAACATGACAGAAGACGCGGTGCGAGCCCAACGCGAACAGTGGGAAAAAGAGGGATTGATTCTTGGTTATCAAGCGATTATCAATGAAGAATACGAGCATGACCAGAAGGTGGCCGCTTTTATTGAGGTAAAAATGACACCGGAAAGAGATGGGGGATTTGACCGCTTGGCTATGAGAATTTCTCGATTTGATGAGGTGTCTTCGTGTTATTTGGCCAGCGGCGGTTTTGACCTGCTGATATTGGTAGAGGGCAAGAGCATGAGAGACATCGCTAAGTTTGTGGCAGAGAAGCTGTCTACACTGGAAGGGGTGCTTTCTACATCTACGCATTTCCATTTGAGAACGTACAAGAAAAACGGATTTGTGTTTGAAGCTCCGGTACAGAATGAACGATTGGCTGTAACTCCGTAATTTGAGAGAGAAAGGAGTAATACACAATGAATTGGGAAGATAAGATAGCTTCGCAAATCACGGCTATTCCACGTTCGGGGATACGTGAATTTTTCGATTTAGTTGTAGGCAGAACGGATATTATCTCTCTAGGGGTAGGTGAGCCTGACTTTGTGACGCCATGGAACATTCGCGAGGCGGCTATTTATTCCTTAGAAAAAGGGCATACTTCCTATACTTCTAATTATGGACTAGAGTCACTGAGACGCTCTATTGTGAAGTATGTGAAGGGGTTTTTCGGGGTAGAGTATAGCCCGAAAAATGAAGTGCTGGTTACCGTAGGTGTGAGTGAGGCCATTGATTTAGCTCTGAGAGCCATTTTGAATCCCGGTGATGAGGTGCTGTATCATGAGCCTTGCTATGTTTCATACGCACCGAGTGTGGCGATGGCACATGGTATAGCTACGGCTGTGCCAACGAGCAAGGATGATTTATTTGCCCTGAATCCGGCAGTGCTGGAAGCGGCCATCACCCCACGCACCAAAGTGCTGATGCTCAACT
This sequence comes from Akkermansia sp., assembly GCA_030525455.1. Taxonomy (GTDB): domain Bacteria; phylum Verrucomicrobiota; class Verrucomicrobiia; order Verrucomicrobiales; family Akkermansiaceae; genus Akkermansia. The sequence continues at coordinate 1,427 of JAUNER010000017.1, forward strand.
TCCCCACAAATCCAACCGGAGCAGTAGCACCGGTAGAGACACTAGAGGAAATAGCCCGTATATGCATTAAGCATGACCTTATTGTACTGACAGACGAGATATACAGCGAACTTCGTTATGATGGTCAGCCTCATGTATCTATAGCATCTCTGCCAGGGATGAAAGAACGCACACTCTTGTTACACGGTTTCTCTAAAGCATTTGCTATGACGGGGTTCCGGCTAGGGTATGCATGCGGACCGGAACCTTTGATTTCTGCAATGATGAAAATCCACCAGTATGCCATGCTGTGTGCCCCGATTACATCACAGGAAGCGGCTATTGAAGCTCTTAAAAATGGCACAACTGCCATGCTACAAATGAGAGAAAGCTACCGGCAGCGACGTGATTATCTGGTGAAGCGGCTCAATGAAATTGGTATACCATGCCATTTGCCCGGTGGTGCATTTTATGTTTTCCCGGATATTTCTAAATTTGGGCTAAGTAGTAAGGAATTTGCTACACGACTGCTTATGGAAGAACAAGTAGCCGCTGTACCCGGTACGGCATTTGGTGAAAGTGGCGAAGGTTTCCTGCGTTGTTGTTATGCAACAGCATTTGACAGAATTAAGGAAGCTTGCAATCGCATGGAGCGATTTGTGAATAAATTGCAAAAATAGTTCGATATTTCCCATTTCCCCATGAACGCAACAACCGAGGCACAAGCAACAAAGGCGTATTTAGTGCCATTTGTGGTGTTTATGGGGTTTTTGCTATTATTGCAATTTGGTGGTCCTCTCATCGAATGGAATCATCCGGCGGCTGACTGGTGGCAGAGAGCCCCGGAGCAGTTGATTTACCCTATACAGTCACTTGTGTGTTTTACACTCGTGCTATGGTGGCGTAAAAACATACATTGGGAATGGAAGTTAAAACCCTGCCTTATAGGGATGATTTTTGGGATAGCGGGGATTTCCTGTTGGTTAGCCCCCACTTTTATCGCTGATAGTTTGCCAAATGGCGTAGCTGCGTGGGCCGGAAATCCGGAATGGCCTTGGTATAAGTACCTTTTGGGCTTAGACTCGAGGATAGAGGGTTTTAACCCGGCAGAAGTCTTTGGCGACAGTGGTGCTATGTATTATAGTGCTTTGGTCATGCGGTTTTTTAGAGCCGTAGTGGTGGTGGCATTGGTAGAAGAGCTCTTTTGGCGAGGCTGGCTCATGCGCTTGCTTGTAAACTCGGACTATATGTGGAAAGTTCCCTTTGGTACGCATTCATGGCGAGCCTATTGGGTTACAACACTTTGTTTTATGGCGGTACATCAGCCTGTGGATTATTTAGGTGCATTTGTGTATGGTAGTTTGGCTTATCTTTTGACAGTAAAGACAAAGAACCTGGGGGCAGTCATCGTAATGCATGCCGTAGCCAACTTAGTACTTGGCATCGTAGCCGTATCATTCGGAAAATATGGACTCTGGTAAAAATATGACGATAGAAGAAGCCATCAAAATACTCTGGGCGTATCATCACGTGAATCATGAATTATCCCCGGCAGATTTGATTTTCGTGTTAGGGAGTAATGATGTGCGAGTAGGGGAATATGCCGCCACTCTCTATACTCAAGGATTAGCCCCAAGGGTGATATTTTCCGGGGGAGTAGGACGATTCACCAACGGCTGGGCTATAACAGAAGCAGAGCTTTTTGCCCAAGCTGCTGAAAATGCCGGAGTACCGAAGTCTAGCATTCTCATAGAAAATAAATCTACAAACACGGGCGAAAATGTGAAATTCTCTCGTCGGGTTATTAGCGAAGCCGGACTCCCCGAACCACAGAAAATTATAGCTTTACAGAAACCTTACATGGAACGCCGCACGCTGGCCACCCTAGAAGCCCAATGGCCGGGAGTTGAAGTCATGGTAAGTTCTCCCCCTTTAAGCTTTGATGACTATATCACAAATGAACTCCCCAGAGATTTGGTTATCAATGCCATGGTGGGGGACTTTCATCGCATCATAGAATATCCTAAACAAGGGTTCTCATCCGAGCAACCTGTGCCCCCCGAAGCCCTTGAGGCATTCCAAGTGCTGGTAGAAGCCGGGTATAATTCACAGCTTATTAAAGGCGTTTCTTTGCCATGGGAAGTGTAATACTTCATACCAAGACACGCTTTTTCCTTTAATTATCACATATTAGAGGGTAAGAATACGCACTTTACACGCCAAACCAATAGAAAAACAAAAATTATGGCAGATAGAACCAATACAGATCCCGCAAGAATGGAGAAAATCGTCAGTTTATGCAAAAGACGAGGTTTCATTTTCCAAGCAGCTGAAATTTACGGTGGTCTGAATGGTTGTTGGGACTACGGTCCCTTAGGTGCAGAACTTAAAAGAAACCTAAAAGAGTACTGGTGGCGTAAAAACGTCCAGGAACGCGACGACGTAGTCGGTATGGACGGTGCTATTCTTACCCACAACTCTGTGCTTGTTGCTTCCGGTCACGTTGGTGGTTTCAATGACCCCATGTGTGACTGTTTGCTAACAAAGGAAAGACTTCGTGCTGACCAAGTTCCGGCTCAGAGTGGGAGCGGCTTTTTCTACACAGGTGCATCAAAGAAAGATGGCTCATGGAGCATTGATAAAGAATACTCCGTGCTTGTAGAAAATGAAAAAATGGCCGACAAAGCACGCAAGACAGCCGCTCAGTACTATGCTCAGTTGTGCGGTGCAAGCGTTTCTCACAAAGAAATTGAACTCAAAGGTGAACGCATGGAAGCAATCGTAGATTCTACCATGTACAACCCAGCTAACGGCTCACTACTCACAGAGGCAAGAGAATTTAACCTCATGTTCCGTACAACCATCGGTGCCACCTCTGATGAAAATGACCCGAACGCCGTTGGTTGGCTCAGACCGGAAACGGCTCAGTCCATTTTCTGCCAGTACAAGAACATCCTCGATAGCTCTCGTGTGAAAGTTCCTTTTGGTATCGCACAGATTGGTAAGTCATTCCGCAACGAAATCAACCCTCGTAATTTTACTTTCCGTTCTCGTGAATTTGAACAGATGGAAATCGAATACTTCTGCAAACCGGAAGATGGTTTAAGATTGGTTGATGAATGGCTAGAACACCGCTTATCTTTCTACGATGAAGTTGGCGTGCCTCGCGAACACATCCACATTCTCGATGTCCCTGAAGATGAACGTGCTTTCTATTCTAAGAAAACATACGACTTGGAATACGAATTCCCATTTGGTATTCAGGAGCTTGAAGGTATTGCTTATCGTACGGACTACGACCTTACTTGCCACCAAAATGGTTCCGGGCGTCCGCTCGAATACTTCGACGAAGAAACTCGCGAAAAATTCATTCCTCACGTCGTAGAACCCTCTGCCGGGTGTGATAGAACTGTACTCGCTATCATTTGTGAAGCATTTGATGAAGAAGAACTTGTCGATGAAAAGGGTAAGAAAGACGTGCGTACTGTGATGCATTTTGCTCCACGCATTGCTCCGGTAAAGGCCGCTATCTTCCCCTTACTTAAAAAGAACGAGGAACAAGTTCGCATCGCTCATGAAATCGAAAAGACACTTCGTCCGTGGATGAATGTCTTTTACGATGAAGCCGGTGCCGTAGGGCGTCGTTATCGTCGCCAAGACGAAATCGGTACACCATTCTGCATTACCGTAGACTTTGAAACACTTGGTGAAAACGATGCCTCTCTGAAAGACACTGTGACCATTCGTCATCGTGACTCAATGGAGCAGGAACGCGTAGCGATTAAAGATTTGCCCTCATGGCTAATCTCTCGCATTCACTAAGATGCAATAATTTTACCTCTATTACTCTCTCAACACAAAATCCCTTCCACCATTTTCGTGTGGAAGGGATTTTTTTACTCATTAATCCAAAAAAATAAGCTATTCCAATTCGTTTTTATTACAAGAGAGGATTCTTTGTTGTCATGCCTTGTTTTTCAAACCAATTCAAATCAATCTTTAATAACGTATGAGATTTTAAATTCCCCTCAGAATGTATTAAAAGAATGTTCTCATCACGAAAATTCTTCATGTCTATAAACAAAGGCAACTCAAGTGTTAATTTTTACAAAAGAAATAAATGCATATATAAGTATATATATAATATGTGAAATGGCAGTATAATAGCACATTCTCGTTTATTCTTTTGGCTACCTAATATAATACCAGGTATAAATAATAAAATAACCATAAATAATCCAAGCATTATAGCGGGAATGACTTTTAATTCGCCCCATATAGAAACTGTTGTATAAATTAAAATTCCAATTATCCAAATTGAGTATAAATAATATCTGTGTATCTCTCTCTTTTTTAAAAATCCTATCACTAAGGAAAAGAATAAAAATATTAATTCTGTATAAATAAAATCTATTCCCGAATAAGGATAAACAAAAAGTAAGTTCATTATATATTTTTTTAAGTGGAATGTACTATTATATCATATATTTTATATTACAATGAGTTACTTTTCCCAATCTTTTTAATAAAAATTGAGATAAACATGCGTCTGTTTCAAATTTCTGGGTGAGTAAGATAATTCTTTAGGGTAGTTTTAGAGCGCTCAGGAAATAAAAACAGAAAGAAAATTATTGCTCCAAGCTAGATTTTGGCAATGGAACATTGCTGGGAACGCCCGCCGGAGGTAGGGTGGGGGTTGTAGGTAATGCCCCGTCCGGAGTTGAAATCGGGAGAGGTAAACCAAAGGCGTCTACCGGATAAGCAGGCATGCTTTCCATAGGATTAACAATGTCGGAAACATTAACATAGCCCGTTGTGCCATCAGCAAACTCCACACAAGCAAACAATTCACCACAAGAAATTACCTTTGCCCCGGATCCTGCATCTACTAAACGGCTAGTAGAAGAATAGCTTTGCTCAGGATTCTGGTCAAATGCCATCAGTTTAGCATTGCGGAAAGTAATCTGCTCACCTGGTTTGAACGCGGCGGCTTCGGCAGCTTTTTTGGCTGCAAGTTTCTTTGAAGTAATACCTACGGGATCAAGAGCAGAGCTTTCTCTATCCCAAGAATTGACGTGTTTATTTGGGCCGCAAGACACAAGAACGGTCAGGAGCACCCCTGTTGTGATAAGTGATTTAATCATCATAGTATTTTTAGAAGAAATAATGGTTGAAAAGATAAGCTTATTCTTTATCTGTTTTGGGCTTACGAGGAGAACGTTTGCGACTAGGCTTTTTCTTTGGCTCTTCATCAAGCGTAAGCTTTTCACGATGAATAAAAGTAATGTTATCAGACTCCGGTACGAGAACAGCCTCAATGTCATCACCCTGTTTTACATCACCGCGTAAGATAGCTTCTGCCAATGGGTCTTCGAGCGTACGCTCCAGAGCACGGCGCATAGGACGAGCACCATATTGAGGATTATAGCCCTGCTTGATAATAAGCCCAAGCACGTCTTTGCTGAGAGTGAGCGTGATTTGCTTTGACTGCAAGCGAGAAATCAACTTTGATGCTTCAAGCTCAACGATGCGTTCCAAATCATCTCGCTCCAACATACGGAATACAGAAATATCATCGAAACGATTGAGGAATTCCGGTCGGAAATGCTTGCGTGCTTCTTCCAGAATTTTCTCACGCATAGAAGCATAGTCCGCTTTTTCATCTGCCATTGCCCCGAAGCCCATCGTGCTTTGGCGTTTTACAGACGAAGCACCAACGTTTGAGGTAAGAATGATAATCGTATTTCTGAAATTCACCTTTCTACCCAAGGAATCCGTAAGGCTACCTTCTTCCAAGATTTGAAGAAGAAGGTTCATCACATCCGGATGAGCTTTTTCTACTTCATCGAAAAGGATAACCGAGTAGGGGCGACGACGAACAGCTTCCGTAAGTTGACCTCCATCCTCGTGACCGACATAGCCCGGAGGTGAACCAATGAGACGAGAAGTGGTGTGTTTTTCCATATACTCGCTCATATCAATTTGAATCATGGCATCTGCTGTGCCAAACATGATTTCTGCCAAATTACGAGCCAGATATGTTTTACCCACCCCGGTAGGACCTAAGAAAAGGAATGACCCGATAGGACGACGAGGGTCTTTGATATCTGCACGGCTACGCCGCAATGCACGAGCAATGATAGAAGCGGCTTCATCCTGACCGATGACTTTGCTCTTAAGTTCCGCTTCCATACGAAGAAGCTTTGAGGCCTCTTCTTCCTCCATACGAGAAAGAGGAATACCTGTCCACTTAGATAATACAACCATGACATCTTCGAGAGTCACCGGTGCATAATTTGTTTCATAATTTTGTCGCCATTCCTCTAATGTTTGTTTTAGCTCTTCATTAGTTGCATTGATGGCATCTCGCAATTTAGCCGCATCCTCAAATTTCTGAGCCTTGACCACATCTTCCTTAGCGACAAGCATGCTGGCGATTTTTTCTTCCAATTCATTAATAGAAGCAGGGCGTGTCATTTGAGAAACACGCTTGCGAGCACCGGCTTCATCAAGAATGTCAATGGCTTTATCCGGCAGGAATCTACCAGTTAAATAACGATGAGACAACTGAGCCGCAGCTTCAATAGCTTCATCAGAATAATGAACCTTATGATGCTCTTCATATTTTGGTTGAAGCCCCTGCAAAATCTTAATCGTATCAGAAACACTTGGTTCTTTTACATGAACCTGTTGGAAACGACGTTCTAAGGCAGCATCTTTTTCGATATGTTTGCGATATTCATTCAGAGTCGTAGCACCAATAGCTTGTAACTCACCACGTGAAAGAGCCGGTTTAATAATGTTTGAGGCATCCATTGACCCCTCACCACCACCTGCACCAACGATTGTATGAAGTTCGTCGATAAAAAGAATGACATTGCCATCTTTACGAATTTCATCCATCACAGCCTTAATACGCTCTTCAAATTGGCCTCGGTATTTAGTGCCGGCAACCATAAGGGCTAAATCAAGATTAATAACACGCTTATGGCGAAGTAGTTCGGGTACATTGCCCTTAGCGATTTCCTGAGCAAGACCTTCGACAATGGCTGTTTTACCTACCCCGGCTTCACCCAAAAGGACAGGGTTATTTTTATTTCTACGGCAAAGGATTTGAATCACCCGTTCAATTTCACCAGCTCTACCGATGACAGGGTCTAATTTCCCTTCTTTAGCCACATTCGTTAAATCTCTACCAAAGGCTTGAAGAGCACTAGCCCTTCTGCGGCGAGGACGACGAGGCATAGGTCCGTGCATGGGTGATTCATCAGAATCAGATGAATCATCAAAATTGATAGAATCATCCCCATCGTCCATATTATTCATTCCTTCAAATGGTGGAGTTTGCTCTACCACATCTCCCTTACGATTGAGGTTGTCAATAAGGACTTGGCGAGCACGTTCGAGAGTTACTTCAAAATGGCGAAGGATTTTGCCGGCTAAGCCTTCAGAATCACATACTAACCCTAAAAGAAGGTGTTCTGTGCCAATGTATGAATGATTAAGCTTTTCCGCTTGTTGAGCGGCCATAGAAAGCATTTTTCGCACTCTGGGGGTATAAGGGATATTGCCATCTTCAGATGAGAATTCACCTTTTTTGATGTTTGAATTGAGGGTATGAATGAGGGTTTTGATATCGACATTCATTTCCTGAAGCATTTCAATGGCAATTCCTTGCCCCTGCTTTAGCAAACCGAGCAAAATGTGTTCTGTGCCGATAAAGTTGTGTTGTAATCTATCAGCTTCGCGACGAGCGAGAGCTAGCACTTGTTGTGCTCTGGGGGTAAATTTGTTGAGCATAATGTAAAGTTTTTATGAGTTAATAAACAAGGCTCTAAGCAGAGAAGCACGGACTTCGTCTCTGTCTTCGCTATTTTCCTCTAGCTGAGGAGAAATACTGCGGATATGAGCTGGTTGGATATTGAGGATAGTTTTGGTGATATTCTGTAATGATTGATGTTTAAATATTTGAAGAGACTCACCTAATCGTAGGATTGATAATAAAGCTAATGCCTCTTGAGTAGAGATAAGTTGGGCATGCATCAATATGCCATAGGCACGGCATACTTTATCTTTCAGCAAACGAGGGTTATTTTTGAGCGACAATAATCGAGCATTCCATTCTTGTACAGCTAAATCATTGGCAAATCGAGTAACGCGCCCAATGATATCTACTTCGCTATCGCCAAGGGTGGATTGGTTAGAAATTTGGAATAAATTACCCGTAGCATCCGTTCCCTCACCATATAAGCCACGCACCGCAATATTTAGCTGAAATGCGGCTTGGCTCACTTGTTGCATTTGTTCAGATAACATTAAGCCGGGTAAATGCATCATGATAGAGGCTCTCATACCTGTACCTAAGTTTGAAGGACAAGCTGTAAGATAGCCAAACCGAGAACTATAAGCATAGGGGAGTTTATCCTCTAACTTAGAATCAAGCTTCGAGAGAGAATTCCACATTTGTTTGAGACTCAAACCTGCTTGAAACATCTGAAATCTCATGTGGTCTTCTTCATTAAACAAAATGCTCATATTTAGAGCTTTGTTGATATAAATACCACATCCTTCAGAACGAGCGGCCAAATCTCTGGACATCAAGTGAGACTCCACCAGCAGTTGTTTATCTAGCTGAGATAATCGCGATAATTCCGAATAATGACCTTGCTTAAATCCGGGTAATTCTGAGACAGCAGACACCATGCGATTCAGAATCTCTACACGCTGTTGGCGAGTGGCCCAGCCAGGGAAAGGTTCTTTTGCCAAATTGCGAGCCAGACGAATGCGTGAGCAAATGATGATATGTTTCTCATCATTTGGATTGTGCAACCATGGTGGTAGCAATTCGGATAAGGAATTAAAAAAGCTCATGAAAACTAATTTGAAGAAGCACGAAGTTGATTAATTTCATCTCGTAGTTGAGCAGCCAACTCGTAATTTTCTTTGGCAATAGCTAAAGAAAGTTGTTGCTCTAAATCATTAATAGTACGAGCTTCATTTTCTCTAATTTCTGCCTTTTCGGGAGTTTTTCCGTGGTGCTGTGAGTCTGACTGGAATTGGTTAAGCAAAGGAAGGATTTCCTCTTCAAAGATTTGGTAGCATTCACTACACCCCAAACGCCCCACATTTCTGAAGTCTTTTAACGTAAAAGAACATACTGGGCAACTTGTCAATGATTTTGGGCCAAGTACAGACACAGGAGAATCAAGGGGATGAGATGATTTCTCCTCTGCCAACTTCTTGAGATTGGGGAAAAGTTTTTCTGCTAAGTCAAATGCGTCCGGATCCAACAAACCTCGCTCTTTAGCACATTTTGCACAAAGACAGAATTTTGTGGATTTACCGTTGATGACTTGGGTTAAAAATACTGACGCTACGTCAGAGCAAATCTCGCACTTTTTCACAACCACTATTCTAGTAGCATTTCTTATAATTAGATAGAAGATGCCGTGTCATGAGTTGATGACTTATGTCATCATTAATAAGTTAAGCTAACTTATTGAATCTGAGAGTTATTAGCAATAGAAGAAGCGTGAGATTTTTGCCTTTTTTTGAGAGAAGTATAGAGATAAGCCAGGGCGAAGAAAAAGCCTAGAACCAGAATAATGGTTGCACCTAAATGCCAGTTAAGGGGGAAAGAAATACAAAATGCAATCAACGCCCCCAAGCCACCGATAAATCCACCTCCCCAGAAAAGAAACGATGGACGATTAGTCAATAAATAAACAGTGGCCGCAGGTCCAACTAATAAGCCAAGAGTAAGAAAAGCACCAACAGCTTGAAGAGAAGAGACTAATACTAGAATAATTAAGGTAAATATACCATAACTAATGAAGCGAGACGGAATACCCAAAGTCGTTGCAATGGCAGGGTCAAATAAATAAATAAGAATAGGCCTCATAAATAAAATGAGTAGCAATACACTCATGGCACTTATAGAAAAAGCAATCCATAAATCAGAATTCGATAAACTCATAATAGAGCCAAATAACCAGTCATCAATTTTTTGCTGTAATCCTAACTGGACTAATATGATAAATCCGGCAGCAAAAGCGGTCGTGTGAAGAATAGAAAGGGCTGTGTCTTGGTTAAGACGAGAGGAACGAGAAACAAATAAAGACCCCAATCCAACCAACAAAGCCGCAACAACTGCACCAATGAGCAAACTCCACCTAGATAAACCAAAAAGTAACACTGAAACTGCTATACCAGGTAGCAAAGCACAGGATAATGTGCCTATCTGAAGAGCAGACTTTTTTAACACAATGAGACCACTAACAAAACCATTAGCAAATCCAATCATAACGCACGCTATCAGCGAACGCTGGGCAAGTGGCTCATTGAGAAAATCAAAAAATTCCTGCATCATGTGATAAGTATTTGAGGGAAGTTAATTATTGGGAAATATGATATGTGTTAGTGATTCTTTCCGGAGTAAGCACCTTCGAAGGCGAATCAAATGCTAAAATTTCTCGATTTAATAATAAAATCTGCTCGAAAATATCACCGGCTGTATGCAAATCATGATGCGAGGCTATCACTAAACGCCCCTCCTTGGCTAATGAATTGAGCAACTGCCCTAATGATTCAGCAGAGTGGGCATCAAGTCCGGTAAATGGTTCGTCAAGTAGTAAAATATGAGCTTCCTGAGCTAAGGCTCTAGCTAGGAAACACCTCTGCTGTTGCCCACCGGAAAGTTCGGAAATTTGCCGATTTGCTAATTCTGTAAGACCTAGTTCTTGCAGGGATTTTTCTACAATGTTACGGTCGTGTTCGCCGAATTTTTTCCATGGTCCTAGGATTGGGTAACGTCCCATTTCAACGAGTGCCCTAACCGTTATAGGGAAGCTCCAGTCAATGTCATTATGCTGGGGTAAATAGGCCAATTCTCTAGGAGTTTCGTGCAATGGCACGCCATTCCACAAAATGTTCCCCTTATCCGGTTTAATAAGACCGGCAATAGACTTGATGAGAGTCGTTTTACCCGCCCCATTTGGTCCCATAAGAGCAATGGTTTTCCCACAAGTTGTCGAAAATGAGATATTTTGCAATGCGATAGTTTCGCCATAGGAAACAGACAATTGACAAACCTCTAGCCGGTGCTTACCGGGATGCTCATGAGCAGCACCCCAGCAAATATGGTCATGTTGACAATCTGTGGGTTTTATTTCCATGAAAACTGATAAATATCTGAAAGTTCATGCCCAAACGACCATTTTGTGTCGCTTTGTGGATGCTTGCCTTGTTTTTCAAGAGTCATGCTAATGGCCGTATCCGGTGTGTTTTCGGGCCATTTAGCTTTTACATGAAAATTGTATTCGTTAGAATCAGGCAAGTTTACATCAATTTCTGAGTAAAGAGAAGGCGAGCTTGCGTGCCAAATACGAGAATCTTTGTGATAAATTGATATTTCAGTAGCCGGATGAGCCATTTTGAGAGTTATAAGAATAGGTGCCTCTGCCACTTGAGTTGCGACTGGAGCAGAAGCCTTTGACATTGGTTCTATTTTTGTGATGTTCCAGATAAATACACCCATAAAGATAAATCCCATGAGTGTAGGAATAAACAGGCGTAATGGAGAACTAGTCATTAGATGAACTTAAGGCCTTTCGGATGATACCAACATTTTTGCGAAACATTGTTGCAAAATCGGTTTCAGATGGCGATAGCCCATCTGTATTTAGTGGCTCAGCTAAGGGGATGTGAAGTGATTTAGCAATTTCTTCTAAACTTTTCGGACTAGCAGAATACTCCGGAAAAACAGCTCTAACTTCTGCGGCTCGCAGTTTTTTTAGTATGTTTGCTAATTGAGCGGCATGACCTTCATCTTCCTTACTTATACCCTGTACACTTATACTGCGAAAGCCAAATTCCTTGCAGAAATGATTCATTGCTGCATGACCGGTAACGAGAATCCGTTTATGAGTTGGGATTAGATTTAGTTCCGTTCTGGCCCAGGCAGAAAGTTGGTCCATCGTTCTATTCCAGCGGAATAATGATTGTCGAAATTGATTTTGATGTGCCGGTAGCAACTCTATAAGCTTGGTAGTTAATGTACGAGCTGCTATTTTCATATTGGCGGGAGTATGCCACCAGTGTGGGTCGTTGGGACCATGGTGACAACAATGAGAGCAAGAGCCCCCACCATGATGATGGTGATGATGCGTATCTGCTGAATCCACCGCAATTGCAACATCCGGCACATTTGCCCCCAGTTCCAACACAGTCACAGATGCCCCTAATGCTTCCTTTAAGCGAGTCAAATAAGGCTCGAGATTCTTACCGGAGGCTAACATTAACGTAGCTTTCCCAGCGGCAGCCACATCCTTCGGGCTAGGCTCAAATGTATGTAAATTTCCATTGGGTTTTAGCAAATCAATCACAACAACTCTGTCACCCCCAATTTGTCTGGCCATATCTCCTAACAGTGGGTGTAAGCTGGCAATGTGTAACTTGTCTGATTCATCAGCTCGGCAAAAGAAAGCTACAGAACATAATAGATATAACAGGGTAAATAAATGCCGGAACATGAGCAGAATTATGCAAACCATTGTTTATTGGTGCAATTCTTCAGTATGTCTGTATAAGATATATGTCGACTTAGTATTGCCTTTATTAATGATTTTAGTAGACTAGCGGCACTGTGAGTATATCATATCAAGCTTGTTTGTCCAAAAGGGAAGAGATTATACCACCGCAGACAGATATTTTCCGTGTGATTGATGGTATAGGAGATGGTATACCTGACTTATTTATAGATAAGTTAGGAGATAGATTACTTGTATCTACGAGAGACAGAGTTATTCCTAATAATTTGGTCAATGAACTAGAAGCTTTAGACGTACCTGTATTTCACAAACGCTTAGAACAAGACCAGAAAAAAGCCCCGGTTCAGATTTTGGGACCATCGCTACCACTTCAATTTGTCGTTCACGAACAAGGCGTCAAGTTTAAGCTTGATATGAATGCCGGATACTCGCAAGGAATCTTTCTTGACCAAAGAGACCATAGACAACAAGTAAGAAGACGAGCTTTGCCAGGTACACGAGTTCTAAATACATTTGCCTATACAGGGGCATTTTCTGTCTATGCGGCACTAGGGGGGGCTATTACAACAACATTAGATTTAGCCAGACCATGTTTAGACTGGGCACGTGAAAATTTTTCACTTAACGGCATCGACCCAGAAAGCCAGTATTTTTGCAAAGGCGACACCTTGCATTGGCTAGAAAGATTTGCACGTCAAGGACGTCGTTTTCATGGTATCATACTTGATCCGCCTACATTTTCAAGAGACGATAAAGGGCGAGTCTTTCGAGTAGAGTCACATTATGATGAATTAGTGGCACTAGCAGTCAACTGCTTAGAACCCGGGGGGTGGATATTATGCACATGTAACTGTAGAAAACTCAGTCACCAAGACTTCAAAAAGATGGTAGCATCTGCTACTCGCGGAGCTAGATTAACCCACGATTCCATGCCCGGTGATTTTACCGGAGAAGATTACTTAAAGCGACTTTGGGTCGATTTTGCTTAGTGATGCACAAAATTTTCTTTACATTTATCTCTTAAATTTGTTCTCTATCCCTAGAAGTTTTCTTTTATCTACAATATTATCAAACCATGAGTCAATACGCACAACAACTTGTCCGTTATCCGGAATTGGGTATCTCTCTCGATTTTTCTAAACTTCCATTGGATGATGCATTTTTAGCATCCATGAAGCCTCAAATTGAGAGAGCATTTAAAGACATTAAAGCCCTTGAAGCCGGTGAAATTGCCAACCCAGACGAAAATCGCATGGTTGGTCACTATTGGTTACGCAATTCAGACTTAGCCCCGACAGCTGAACTGAAAGCGGCCATTGATGAACCCTTGGCAGATGTAAAAGCATTTGGTCAAAAGGTATTAGATGGTGAAATTAAGCCACCCTGTGCAGAGCAGTATACAACGGCCCTTATCATTGGCATTGGTGGTTCTGCTCTAGGTCCGGAATTAGTAGCAGATGCCATTCCTGCCGCTGGCTTAGATATGTTCTTCTTAGACAATACAGACCCCGATGGTATGTATCGTGTACTGGAATCAATTCCTTTAGAAGAAACAATTGTCGTTGTTATTTCAAAATCCGGTGGTACTCCTGAAACCAGAAATGGAATGATGGTGGCTCAGGATTTCTTTGCTCGCAATGGATTAAACTTTGCTGCTCAAGCTGTAGCTGTAACAGGTGTTGGTTCTAAGTTAGACAATACAGCTAAATCTGAAGCTTGGTTAAAGAGATTCCCCATGGAGGACTGGGTAGGTGGTCGTACATCTGTAATGTCTGTGGTTGGTTTAGTGCCAGCTGTTTTGCAGGGTGTCGATGTAGATGCCATGCTTGAGGGAGCTCGTTTGTTTGACGAAAAGACCCGCAAGGAATGCGTTGCTTGCAATGCTTCTATGAAGTTAGCTCTTGCTTGGTACAAAGCTACAAATGGTAAGGGTGAAAAAGACATGGTCGTATTACCTTATAAGGATTCCCTTGTGCTATTCTCTAAGTACTTACAACAGCTTATTATGGAATCACTCGGTAAGCGTCTCGATTTAGATGGCAACGAAGTATTCCAAGGGATTTCTGTTTACGGCAATAAGGGGTCTACCGACCAACACGCTTATGTGCAACAACTTCGTGATGGTGTAAATAATTTCTTTGCTACATTCATCGAAGTTCGTCAATGCGTTGGTGACACGGTTCAAGTAGAACCTGGTGCTACAAGCGGAGACTTCTTACAAGGATTCTTGCGTGGTACTCGTCAGGCCTTGACAGAATCTGGACGTGAGTCGATTACTATTTCCATTCCGGAAGTAAATGCACGCACACTTGGTATGCTCATTGCCCTATTTGAACGTGCTGTATCCATCTACGCTTCACTCGTCAATATCAACGCTTATCATCAACCCGGAGTAGAAGCTGGTAAGAAAGCCGCCGGAGTATTCTTGGCATTGCTTGGTCAGGTTCGAGCTGCCATTGGTGGCACACCGGAAACAGCCGCACAAGTTGCCGCTCGTTTAAATGCTGATGAAGAATCTGTATATCACTGCTTAGTACACGCCGCATCTAGTGATGCGTCAATCTGCTGGACTCAGGCAGATTGTGCGGATGCAGATACATTCTGCAAGTCTCTTTAATTTCTAAGAGAACTTACTATCATTTAACCTACGGTGGAGTAGAAAAACTTTACCGTAGGTTTTTTTCAGTGTTTAATAAACTCTACCAAGTCCAAATTTTTTGGATTTGGAATACAAGGTTAGTTTGTCCCTTTTTGCCGTATATAGGGTTGTGAATTAACTGAATATCCGGCTGAATTGTCAACGTCGGAGTCACTTGGACGACGTAGGTTAATTCAACTCCATATTCGTTTTTGTTGGTATAATTTAGGTTTTTATTTGCTTGTTGCCATAAAAAGCCTAATCCTAAATAACCATCATTTGAGGCATTTGTTCCAGAAAATGGGGATAACCAAACTAATCCTGTAGAAATAGAGCTTCTTACCCCTGTGAGATTTGCCGCTTGGGTATCCGCTATGCCTGCACGCAAAAACCATCCCAGATGACTTTGTTTACCAAGTTGTTGTTGGATATTTAAGCCAATACCTACACCTGTTTCATTATTGCACGTGTTCAAAAATGGTTGTAAGCGATAGACCCCCGAACCTAATCCACATGTATCATCTGAGCAAATACCTAGTTCCAGCATACTGCTCCAATTACTATGGCTAAAGTACTTAAAGGGATTCTGATTTTGGCTTACATTATTTGCCGCAGACGTGGCCATTAAGTAAAAATTTTCAGTAGGTTGCCACGCCACTAGCATACCTAAAGAATTATCGGTTAAGGGGAGTACAGGATTGTTTGTAAATACGCTATTTGTTAAATTGTTGTAGTGTGAATTTGAATAGCTATTGTGGTCTAAATAATTACTTGTATCTAGTTGACCTCCCATAATTAACAATTTACTATCATTGCTTACCCAAGCTAAACTGAGGTTACTAATATGAGGGTCGGGTCCTTGAAATGATGATGTCGGATTTTGAAGCGAGCCTAGAGTTTTTGATGGACTTTCTGAGTCTTCGTTAAAATGAAACCCATTCCCAAAATCAAATTCTGTTGCTAAAAACAATCCACCGCCAGCTTCATTTCCATATATAGTTAAGTTTGATAGTAGCGAGCCATTATGAGAAAAAAAATCCTTCCGTCCATGTAAATGAGCCCCTGTTAAACCGGTATAATTAACGCCATATTGTAACGAATATGTGAACCCATATTGTGATAAGTTACTTTTGATTCTTTGGGCAAATGTCGATATTCCGTCATCTTTTATAAGAGCATTTGGTTGAACACATGTATTCCCAAATACGAATACACTATCCAAATACGGCATCATTTTCAAAGGCTTTGAGCTAAACCAGTTTCGGGTTTGAGCAATATGTTCGTTTTGCTTGCGTATGAGAGTATGCGTAGGAGAACCGGCTGTACGGCTACTACTTTGTAAATGAGGTGACATAGCCTTTTTTAAACTGTCACTTAACTCAGCTTCTTTTAAATGATAAGCTCGTAACCCTCGTTCACTGTGAAGATAATTTGTCGAGTCTACAGAATCTGCCACAGTAGGGGAAATGCTGGTCAAGACTAAGCATAGAGTAGGGATGGTTTTCATATAGTGTATTTGACTTATTCGCTGTATATTTGCTTCAGCTATGTCGGAATATGACAAATACAGTCCTCTCTATCAGGATAATAATAAAAGTGGTGGGAAGGGGTAAAAAAAGCCGTTCTATTTAAGAACGGCTTTTATAGGATGATGTGTTACAAAGCTTGCCAGGGAAGCTTTTCTATAAGTTTATCAAAACCAAGCCCAGTTCCTTCTGGAATTGCAACTTGAGGATTCATGCCCCCCATACAATCAATAAAGGGATCCGGTTCAAAAAGTAAATGCGTGCAAAGACCACAGAGAGGAATTTCTGTAGGTAATGCATTTCTGTAATAATAAGCAGCATTATAAACAGCCCATAGCTGACCAATGGGGTGATCCATTACCGTTGTAAATACTGGTGGGTCATAAAGCATCCCCGGAGTTTCTTCTCGGGCTGGTTTTACAATGCGAGTTAAGGGAAGGTCTAAATTTAGCATAGGCTGGCGTTCTGTATCAGTTCCCATATCAAAAGCCAGTGGCATCCCTGCATCGACTAATCGCTCCCACCCGGCTTGTGAAAACGGGCAGGGGTCTTCGATAAAGTCAATGCGAGTTTTTAAATGATCAGGTAAATCTTTCCAAAATTTCAACGCGTCATTGACGTTTAATGAACCATTGAAATCAAGACGCCATCGCCAAGTCGGGACCATTGAGGCCAGCATCGTAATACGTTCAGTTGCCGCCTTTAGATTTGGATTTGCCTTAATTTTCCCGGCTTTAAATCCTTTCATGTCCATGATACGGATTGTAGCCGGGCTTACACATGAAGGTAATGTGGCGTGACTTGGGGGGATGTATAATCCATCGAAAAGGTTTTTCCCCTTGTTTCTAGCTTCTCCATCAACTCTTGCACACTCTAGGGCACGTTTGCCGAGAGCAAGAGGTTTACCATTGCGAAGAGCCGCTAGTTCTTCCTCTAATGAAGCATCTCCTAACTCCGGCCAAGGGTGAATACATCCAACTCCACCCTCATCTGTTTTGATAAGAGCTCCTTTCCGACATACCTCTGCCGCTTTTGCATTGAGAGGGCCACAAGCCATTAAAGAATATTCATAGTAAAACACACCTTTATTGAAGCACCTTTTTATTTTTTGTCACGATGAAAAGCTGTTTTTCTGGATTAAAGTAATAATTTTCGCTAACCTTGTGTCATGAAGAAATGTCTCATTTTTGGTGCAGCTGGGCGTGTTGGTAGTCATTTGGCTTCATATTTATCAAAGTTAGGCGATGATGTTATTGCTTGTACCAGAAAGGAATGCAATTTAGAAAATAGAGACGACATCAAAGAACTTATCCTATCTGTTCAACCAACCCATGTGATTAATTGTGCCGCCATCAGTGGTCTTGAAACTTGTTTAGATGACCCGGTACTTGCACATCGAGTTAATGCTATGGCTCCGGAAATGATGGCTCAGGTATGCCATTTGAAGGGAATTCGATTTATTCATTTAAGTACAGACTATGTATTAGATGGTCGTCGTGCTGGACTAAAGGAGGAATCTGCCAAATGCAAACCAATTAGTGTCTATGGAGAAAGCAAGTTTGAAGCAGAATTGCGAATAATGGACGTGATGCCGGAAGCCCTCGTTGCTCGCGTTTCTTGGGTATTTGGGAATTGGGCACGACCTGCATTCCCCGAAATGATTCTGAAAAAGGCTATTCAGGGAGAACCTTTGGCAGCTATTGCAGATAAATGGTCCATGCCAACATGGGTTGGAGACTTAAGTGAATGGCTACGTATCCTAGCCTATGAAAAAGAGTATGAGGGGGTATTACATCTATGCCAATCCGGTGAGCCTATTTCATGGCATAGCTATGCTCAAATAGTTGTAAAGAATGCTTACGAAATGGGGCTCATTTCATCTATTCCTGAGATTTTAGAACAAAAACTCGACGAGCAATCCTTCTTTAGAGATGCACGACCCCGCCATACGGCTATGAGTTCAAATAAATTGGCTTTAATTCTAGACAAACCTATTCGTCACTATGAGGAAGCCTTAGGGCTTGCTATATCCGGATTTACCGCTACAATGCCCCAGACACATGAATGACTCTTCCGCTTCTCGTAATTTCCGCCCCAAGCCATCATACAAAGACCGTCGGACTACTGCACCAAAGCACAGACCTGTTGTAAAGAAGAAATTCTCATCTGCTTCTAAACCAGAGGGGAGTGAGACATGGCTTGCTCCTTGGGTAGAGCTTAAATATTTTACATATAATCCGGCTGTATTCCCTCGAATGCTAGGCTCCATAAGCGGAGACATTGCCGCAGGTTCATTGGTAAATGTTTATGATAAAAATGGGGAACTTTTCGGTGCCGGATTTTGGAATGAACAAAGTCGCACCCCCTTACGCATGATTTATCATGGCAAAGACGTCATTTCAGAGCAAACATTAGATAAAGCTTTAGTAAATGCCGTTCGTTTGCGTCAGGAAATCTTACGACTGGAAGAATCTACAAATGCTTATCGAGTTCTGCATGGTGATTCAGATGGCATTGGGGGCTTGATTGTTGATAAATACGCAGATGTATTGAGTTTAGAAGTAAGCACTTTAGCGGTTTGGCAACGCTTAAAGAGATGGCTGCCCATGCTTCATAAACTTTGCGGTACTCGGCGTCATGTTATTCAAGTGGATGAAGGCATTGCTCGTATGGAAGGTATCAACCGTGATGAGATACCTGTGCCAAGTGAATCTGTTCGACTTGTGAAAATTCTAGAAAATGGCATTACTTACGAAGTTGATTTCGCACAGGGACATAAAACAGGCTTTTTCTGTGACCAGCGTGATAATAGATTGAAATTCGCTTCGCTTGTAAAAGGGTGCAAGGTTTTGGATTTATGCTGTTATAGCGGTGGCTTTTCCATTGCCGCAAAAATGCTCGGAGAGGCTGAATCTGTCACGGCTGTAGACCTGGATGAAAAGGCTATTGCCATGGCAAAAAGAAATGCAAACATCAACCACCAACGCATTGAGTTTGTTCATGCCGATGCATTTGTTTATGCTCGTCAAATGATTCGCAATGGCCGATTGTTCGATGCTGTATTGCTCGACCCTCCTAAATTTATCATCGGTCGCGATGGTTATGATGAGGGTATTAAAAAGTACAATGACCTCAATATGTTGGGGTTGCAATGTGTGCGACCTGGGGGGATTTTTGTCACATGTTCTTGTTCCGGTCTTTTGTCGCCTCATGATTTTGAGCAGGCTGTTATTAAAGCCGCTCAGCGTCAGGGACGTAAGCTTCAAATCTTAGGCATGACCGGCCCGGGCGGCGACCATCCATACTTAAGTACATATCCCGAAGGTAGATACTTAAAAGTTCTTTGGGCTATTGCTTTGTAAGTTCATAGAGATTGAACTTTTTAATAAATCCGGGGTCTGTCAGAGATTCCGGATTTTTTTGAACAATCTTTTTTTACAATTTATAGATTTAGTCTTGATTTTTCTTGACCCTAGAACTTTCTAGGGAGTAGAATAGGGGTGATATGAGAAGACCTCCTATACCCGGCCTAGTAATGGCAGATGGCTGGTTACAACCTTATGCTCGTCAGATCCGAGACAGACAGCGACTTTTTGACTTAAAAATGAAAAGATTGCGTCAACTGTATGGTTCTCTAGAGGACTGTGCGGCAGCATACCGATATTATGGTATTAATCGCAATCAAGAAACAGGTGAATGGACCTACCGTGAATGGGCTCCGGCTGCTCGCGGACTTTATCTCATCGGTGACTTTAACGGATGGGACAGAAATGCTCATCCGCTTACACGCGATAAGCGTGGTGTTTGGTCAATTACTTTGCCACCGGATGCTCTCCAACATGGACAAAAAGTAAAAGTTCATGTCGTTGGGGCAGATGGAGTTGGGAAAGACCGTATTCCGGCTTGGATTACGCGTGCTGTACAAGACCCGGCTACTTATGATTTCGCCGGTGAAATTTGGGCTCCGGCAGAAGAATACCAATGGCAACACCAGTTTGATCCGTCTCGCATAGAAGTTCCTTTTATTTATGAAACTCATGTAGGGATGAGTGGTGAAGCTGAAAGAGTTCATACGTATAGGGAATTTGCGGATAACGTTTTACCTCGTGTTGCAGAATTAGGCTACAACACCATTCAATTAATGGCCGTACAGGAGCACCCCTATTACGGTTCATTTGGCTATCACGTTTCTTCATTCTTTGCCCCTTCATCCAGATTCGGTACACCTGATGATTTGAAGTACCTGATAGATAAAGCACATGGTATGAATATCGCCGTATTATTGGACGTAGTTCATTCTCATGCGGTTAAAAATGAAGCAGAAGGTCTAAATGATTTTGATGGTTCCGGTGGTCAGTATTTCTTACCGGGAGATAGAGGAAAACACCCGGACTGGGATTCTTGCTGTTTTGACTACGGCAGAGATGAAGTAATGCAGTTCCTACTTTCTAATGTCCGCTGGTGGTTAGAAGAGTTCCGCTTCGATGGTTTCCGTTTTGACGGGGTTACTTCGATGCTTTATTTCCATCGTGGTCACGAACCATTTGGGGATTTAGGAGCTTATTTTGGTGCTGGTGTCGACCAAGATGCCGTTGCTTATTTACAGTTAGCCGCTACTCTTATCCAACGTGTTAAACCGGGGGCCATTGCCATTGCAGAGGATATGTCCGGTATGCCGGGCTTATGCCGACCTGTTGATGAAGGTGGCTTAGGGTTCTCTCATCGTTTAGCTATGGGCATTCCGGATTACTGGATTAAGATGCTTAAAGAGAAAAAAGACGAGGAGTGGTCCATGGGGGATATGTGGTATACCCTATGCAACAGACGCTATGGGGAACCTCACATTGCTTATGCTGAGAGCCACGACCAAGCATTAGTCGGTGATAAAACTCTCGCATTCCGTCTCATGGATGCAGAAATGTATTGGAAAATGGCTAAAGACCAACAAAGTCTGATTATTGACCGTGGTATTGCTATGCACAAGATGATTCGTCTGGTCACACTTGCCACCGGTGGGGAAGGCTGGCTGAATTTCATGGGTAATGAATTCGGGCACCCCGAATGGATTGACTTCCCTCGTGAGGGTAATGAGTGGTCTTATAAGTATTGTCGCCGCCAATGGTCATTGGTAGATAATCCTAATTTAAGATTCAAATACCTAAACGCTTTCGATGCTGCTTTAGTAAAGATGGCTTCTTCCACTCGACTATTGGCTACGCCACCACCATTCCCGCTTAATATCGACGAGAAAAACCAAGTGATGGCTTTCCATCGTGCAGGCTATGTCTTTGTGTTTAACTGGTCAGGCGATAAGGCTATTATGGATTATTTATTACCAACACCACAAAAAGGTGAGTGGGAAGTTATCCTTGATACGGATAATGCTCGATTTGGCGGCTTTGGTCGTCAAGAGGGCTCTCAGCATCACTTCACTGATGAAGACGGCCGCTTATCGCTCTATTTATTACCTCGTACTGCTATGGTTTTGCGTCGGGTAGGCTCTGCCGTTATGGTACGGCAGTGTGATTAGTTCATTCCGAATTTTACTAATTATCAAGACTCCTGTTGCTATTATAAGTAACGGGAGTTTTTTTATTTGCTGAGCTGTCGTTTTTATACGAAGTTAAATCATATTAAAACGATATGAATTTGTATAAACTAATTTAATTAAAAGCTTTGTAGTTATAATTTTGCCCTTGCTATGCGGTAACGATTTTTGTAAAAGTAATGAAAGATTAAATCATTCCATGAAACCTCATTTACCTACAAAATTACTACAATCATTATTGGCCTCATTGATTATGAGTCCGATGCTTAGCTTGGGGTCTGAAAACATCATAGCAGAAGGCGTAAACGCTAATGATGTTTCAACATCTGAGCGATTTTATGATACGGGGAAGGGGTATTATTTTAATTTCATGGGGCCCGGCTACAGATATCTGTGGGAAGATTTGATGGATACTTTCGATTATCATAAAAATTGGAATTTTTTAGGAGAGTTATCGCAGAGGATTCCATCAGCGACAGGAACGGCAGAAGACTTTAAGAACCTGATAGGAGACGGCAATACATGTTGGGCACAGACATGTATGAATATGGTTGAATATTGGAATTCATATTATGGTGTATTCAACACAGACAGCCGTGGCTTAGTGTTTGGGAGAAGCTATAGTGCAAATTACCTGGAACAAACCGGTGGTACACTTTCTTTGAAACAAAACCTGCTTTTTTTAGATACCTTCCCGGACATTGGTGGCAATATTCAGATGTATATGAGTTGGTATTTTGAGGGATATGATAATAACAGCCTCGAAAAAGGGCAAGGCGGGTATTGGAAGGATTATTTTAAAACACTTTACAGCTCATATCAATATGAGCTTATTTATACAAAAGAGAAATTAACCAAAAACATATTACCGATGCTAGGCTATACCAAAACCACCAATGGTAGCTATGAGCTTAGCACAAAGGGACAAATTGTTTATCTAGGTTTAGATGCCACGGATGGTAACGGCGGACACGCCATAACCTGTTATGGTGTACAATTAAATGATGCCGGGCAGATAAAATCACTTTATGTGACTAATTCAGACGACATGTTATACGATATATTTACCGTGTATGTCGATGATGATTTAGTGCTGTATGAGGATGCAAATCATACAAAATTATGGGATTATGCAGAAACCAGCTGGTACATAGACTCCATTGGTGCCATTCAAACGCCTACGGCTTTAAAAAATAAGCTGACTCAGTACGAAGATGTAAACAATCCTCTTGTCTGGAATGGCGAAGCTGATAAATGGGATTTGGAACAAAAACCAAATTACTCTGAGTTACCAAGTTCTGAAACCGGTTGGAATGTGCTTGTTGATCAAAAAAATTATCCCATCTACTACAATGAGAATCGAGCTGTTGTGTTTGATGATAGTGCTAAAAACGGTTCTGTAACGGTTGATGGCAAGGGATGGGCAAATTCGATCGAGTTAAAAAATAAAACGCTGGATTACGTCTTTACAGGAACTACCACGAGTACTTCGTTAAGCACCAATTCTTTTAATGCTAGCAACGGCTCTGCTCAATTTAATAAAATCAAATTGTATTCGACACAGGCTACGCTAAATGATTATTCATTAACCATAGGCAATGGTAGTGTATGGTCGGGCGAAAGCGGATGTTTTAACTATTCTACTGTCAATCTAAATGGCGGCAAGGTAGATTTTGACCAATTAAGTTTTTCTGTCGGTTCTTTATTAGAAATTTCCGCTCCGAGTTCCATGAGTGCCGACACGTTAAACATATCTGATAATGTTTCGTTTGTGTTTAACAGTGCAAGCAGTAAGTCTTCATCTTTGAATTTGAGTGGAGATATAGTTTTATCGGGTGACTCCATAGATATTGTACTGAATGCAGAAATATTTAGTGATTATGGCAAATATGCTCTTATTTCTTTTTCAGACGGACTTTCTGATTGGCAATCGTACTTCTCAACTTTGCAAGGGAATTTGAGTTATAGTAATAACACCTTGTATATCACTTATGACCCAACTCCAAGTCAGGAATGGACACCAGGCGATGGCATTTGGAGTGCCGAAATGTTTGGTGGAGTAGAGGATGGCTCTAATGGTTCTAAAGTTTTCTTCGGCGGGGATAAGGATTATACCGTAAGTATTGATGGTGCTGTTGCTCCGACTGAAATTTCAGTCAATAGTTCATCTGATATTGTTCTAACAGGTAACAATGCCGCAAATATTACAGGTGATGGGAATTTGATAAAAACAAATTCCGGCACGCTTACTATAGAAACATCAAATTCATTCACAGGGGGCACACTTATTGAAGATGGTGTTGTTAAGATAACAAATCAAGATGCTCTAGGGAGTGGTGAAATTGCTTTAGCCGGGGGTAAACTAAGTGTTGATTTATCAGACATTTCGTCTGATGCTGAACTTGATAATAATATTTCCGGAGATGGTACGATTGATTTATCTGTATCCTCTACATTGAAAATTACCGGTAGTAATACATTTGAAGGTGTTGTTAATTTAATAAATGGCGGCACCATTGAAGTGGGATCTGCCACATCATTAGGAAGTGCTTCTATTTATTTAAATTCGGGCACCTTGGACATGAACGGGAAAGCCATGGAAAATGAAATTCATGTCAATGGCACTGTTTCTATCGATTCCGGACGTAATTTCCTTGGCAAGCTTGTACTGGAAAACGGAACAATAAATGGTTCAACTCGATTAAAAATTCAGGAACATGCCGAATTACACAATGGTTCTATCAATGTTGATTTGTCCGGCAATGGTTCTCTGTATGTACGAGGGAATGTCTCTTTGTCCGGCGATAATTCTGTTGCCAATACCATCATTGAGAGCGGTAGATTGACCGCAAATACCATTAAGGGAAATATTGTGCTTAATGGTGGAACCTTGGCTATGGATAACGGCTTAAATTTAAATTCCGGCAAATCACTGAGTTTCAATGGTGGTGTTTTGGAGACAGATTTAACGCTGGAGACCGGCAGGACTCTTAATATTAATACTTCTTCAGTTATCAATGGTGATTTGGAACTGAATGGAGGGATAATAAAGTTTAACGATGCTTGTTTATCTTCTTCAGATGAGCTTCTTAATATTAATGGCTGTTTGAATTTATCCGCACTTTCATATTTAAACTTAAATACCAAATTAGGCAAGGGGGTCTACTCCTTGTTTGCGTTCGATTCTATGATAGGAGAGTTGGATAATTTGGCTCTGCGGACTAATTATATGTACGACAGTCGTTTTTATGTGGAAGATAACCAATTAATGTTTGAGGTTATTAACTGTGGTCAGAATTTGAGTTGGACCAAAAAAAATGCGGTTTGGCAAGAGGGGGTATTCGGTGTTTGGGAAGATGTAAATGGTCAAACAAGCAATGTAGCCTTTACAGCAGGGGATGTGGTTATTTTTGGTAATAACACAGGGACTGTTACGTTAAAGGGTACTTTAGACCCCGGTGGCATAGAAGTTAATAGTGCAAAAACGATAACATTTAAGTCAGATAAAAAGACTGCCGGGCAATTATCCGGTTCCGGGGATTTATATAAATACGGTTCTGGTAAGCTATCCTTAAATAATGGTAATAGTGATTGGATGGGGGATATTTACCTTTACGGAGGCTCAATTGTAGCCGGTGGGAGTACTTCCTTTGGTTCCGGGGATATTGCTATTTATAATGGGACATTAGATTTAGCTAAAAAACAAATCTCAAACGATATTAGTATCGATGGTTATGGCGTTATCAAAAACGGGAAATATTTTTCAGGAGACCTTGTACTGGTATCTGGTTCTTTAGGTAAAAATACTTCCCTAAATATTGGAGCTGAAAATCAAGCCATATTGAAACAAGGCGAATTAGTCAGTGCTTCTTTATATGGTGCCGGGATGGTTATTGTCGATGGCAATGTTTGTTTTAATTCAGGTACTTCTGTAAAGACCAATTCCCTTCTTGTTACCGATTCCGGTGTCTTAAATATAGACTCTAAGGGATTAACAATGGATAAAAAAGTCTCCGTTCTGGACATTCAGTCTGGGCAAGTATTGTCTGATGGCAATCTAAGCACTTACGCTGTAAGTTTAACAACCGGTGGGGAACTGACGACAAGAGGAACAAAGGCAAAATCGCTTACTACGACATATTTAGACATTTTTGATGAGTCGACTGTTACTACGACAGGGAATGTATCCACTTCATACCTACAAATGAATAGTTCCGAATTATTTGTAACAGGTATTACCGGTTCTCAAAAATTAAGTGTAAAATACGATGCCGGACTTAATGATTCTTTTGTTGATGTTAGCGGTAGTATGTCTGCTCGTAGTTTATGGCTTGATAGTTCCACTATTTTACTGGCAGACCCCTATAAAAGTAAAGCAATGGGGTTATCTGTAAAAAATGGCTTAAGTTTGTCTGATGCTTCATTGTTAAATTGTAGTGGGAAGATTTCTGTCGGTGAGTTATATATGGATAAGGCAATGATTGAATTAGTTAATCCAAAAGCAACTCAAAGTTTAACTGTCAAGGGTGATGCGAATTTGTATTCTTCCGATCTAATACTTAATGGGAGTGTGTCTACAAAGAATCTCTATATGGACTATACTTCCATTACTTTAGATGATATCAATCCGGAAAAGA
This sequence comes from Akkermansia sp., assembly GCA_030525455.1. Lineage (GTDB taxonomy): Bacteria > Verrucomicrobiota > Verrucomicrobiia > Verrucomicrobiales > Akkermansiaceae > Akkermansia. The sequence goes on from JAUNER010000017.1 coordinate 28,303, forward strand.
AACAAAAAGCTCTTGGTCTAACTGCAAAAGGAAACCTCTCTTTGTTAAATTCATCCGTAATTGACATTACAGGTTCATTGAGTGCCTATAACTTATCCATGACTGATTCAAGAATAGATATTCATGGAGAAACTTCGTCACAAAAACTTTCTACTAAGTACGATGCCTCATTGCAGAATTCATCAATCGACGTAAATGGTTCTATGTCGGTTGGTTGGAGGCTTTCTCTGGATAATTCTACGATTTCGCTCATAGACCCATATAAGAACAAAGCTATGGGCTTAAGTGTAAAAAAATCTCTTAGTCTGACAAATGGTAGCAGAATAAATTGCACCGGGAAGATTTCTGCCGGTGAACTTTATATGGACTCTACGATGATAGAATTGAGCAATTCCAAGTCAACTCAGAGTTTAACTGTTAAGGGAGCCTCGAATTTGTTTAATTCAAGCCTGATTCTTAATGGCAGTATGTCTACAAAGAGTCTCTATATGGATCATACAACCATTACTCTTGATGATGTTAATCCGGAAAAGACTCAAAAAGCTCTTGGACTTACTGCAAAAGGAGATGTCTCTTTGTTTAATTTATCTACAATTGACATCACAGGTTCATTGAGTGCCTATAATTTATCCATGACTGATTCAAGAATAGATATTCATGGAGAAACTTCATCGCAGAAACTTTCTACTAAGTATGATGCCTCATTGAAAAATTCATCAATCGACGTAAATGGTTCTATGTCGGTTGGTCGGGGGCTTTCTCTGGATAATTCTACGATTTCGCTCACAGACCCATATAAAAACAAAGCTATGGGGCTAAGTGTGAAGAAGGACTTTTGTCTGGTAAATGGAGCTTCTATATGTAGCTCCGGAAAAATAAGTGCTTCTAATTTATCTCTTGATGGTTCATGGCTGGATATTTATGGTGCAAGCTCTGCACAAAGTCTATCTACAAAGTATGATATGAATTTTTATGGTTCATCCGTGCACGTTGCTGGGTCATTAAGTGCCCGAAATTTCTCGATGACCAACTCCATGCTTTCTCTGTCAGATCCGTTCAAAAATAAACCAATGAATGTTAGCCTAAAAGGCGATTTTAGCATGAGTTCGGGGTCTATTCTCGAATTAAGCGGGAAGTTAAGTGCCAAAAACATCATTTTTGATGGCGGTTCACTTAATCTTACATCAGACAAACTTCAAACTATCACAGCAAAGTCAAATCTTTGCTTCAACGATGCTATAGACTTAAATTGGAATTTTGATTTCCAACCGACGAAGAGTTATAAGATTTTCTCATTCAATACGTTTACTAGTTATACCGATGATTTATACAGTATGCTGGGATTAAGTAGTGATTGCTGTATACTAACTCTCAATGAGAAAAAGAAATACATCACCCTTGAAGTTACTGATTCTGATTTATGGGACACTTATATGACCACCACAACAACTTGGGGCGGGTTGCAAAGTTCCTTACCTCAGGAAAATGAAGAAGAAGAAGAGGAGGGGTTAGTGAAATCTTCTGAAGAAAAAGCTGTGCAATCATCTGAAGCGGGCAGTGACTCACTGATTTTCACAGTTGATGGTATTTTCAACACCCTCGCCATGCCGTTTGTCGGGGCAAGTCAATCTGATACTGTGTTTAAGAAACTTTCAGACACTTTGATTCAAACAACCTGGGGTACTGTTTCAGCTTCTCAAAGTTTCGCTTCGATGCTTGAAAATCGCGGACAATATGCAATGACATTGGCTAAAGGTAAAGGTTTCGCTTGGATAAATACTTATGGTAGCTCGACTCGCCTTTCTGCTGATGGAGATTTTGCCGGGTCTGATTCGTTCCTAGCAGGGGCGGCAGCTGGGGCAGAACTTAGTGTGTCGCAAAATTCCGGGGTAGGGGTAGCATTCGGGCATAGCCGTGGTAAAGTAAGTACATTCTCTGCTTATTCTATGGATGAGGATGCTACGCACTTTGCTGTTTATGGTCAGCATTTGTATAATAGGCACCAATTCTCTTGGTCTGCAATTTACGGCACAGTCGGGTTTGATGGCTCCTTGGCTGGTGTGGATTGCGATTGGACTCAAGATGTCATCCAGTTAGACCTTCGATGGGATGTAAAAATGCAAATTAACCGCGAAAGTTATAGTTATCTGTTCGCCGGCTTACAATACTTGGCCACAAATTCGGGAGATATAACTCCTGATATTGATAGTGGTTCTGTCCAATATCTTCGTTCTAAATTAGGGGCTGGTTATATGCACAGTATCAATGCAGATACGCACCTATTTGGGGAGCTTTCGTTTGTTTCCGATTTAGCTCGGAATAATCCTACCGCTACCATCAATCTATGGAGAAGTCATGGCTCAAATCCAGGTAGATTAGGAGGAAATCTTAATGTTGGAATCCGGCATCAGTTGAATAAAGATTGGAGCTTAAATGCTTCTTATCAGCTTAATTTTATGAAGAATTTAAGTTCTCATAATGCTTCAATTGGTGCAACTTGCGAATTTTAATTTGACTGTTTATATATGATGTTTTCAGAATTTATGAAGCTTCCATTTCTTTTTATTCCTGTTTTTTCATTTGGCTTAATGTTTGAACATGAGTTAAATGAGAACATGGCCGCTCCAATGTTCTCATGTGTTGCAGCTACACCGACTCAAAACAAAGCTTTATTATCTGCTATTCAATCAGGTAAGGAAGCAGAGGTGAAAAAGCTTATTTCCGAAGGTGCCAATGTCAATTCTATAGATGAAGTTGGCTGGCCTTTATTATATGCAGCTATTCCATGCAAGACAGAGATTCTTGAGCTGTTAATTAAGGCAGGTGCTAAGGTGAATAGCTCATCTACGTGTGGTGATACGGTGCTGAGTCGTGCTTGTTGGCAATTAAATGACCCTAAGGCTATTGAATTGTTGCTTAAATCCGGGGCTGATGTAAAGGCTAATGATAATTCGGCTTTGTTTTCAGCTGTTGAAGCCGGTAAATTGGATTTCGTAAAGCTTCTTATTAAAGCCGGAGCTGATGTAAATGCAAAGAATAAAAAGGGGAAAGGTGTTCTTCAGTTTTGTTCAAATTCGCAACTACGTGATTTTTTAATTAAATCTGCGATAAAAGTTTCAGCTGCTGATTTGCAAGCAACTGCATTTTCCGGTGGCGTAAATGGTGTAAGAGCTCTTATCGCTACAGGGGCTGATGTGAATCAAAAAGATGATAATGGTTGTACTGCTTTGATTCTTTTGGTTAAAAATGGTTGGAACAGTAATGCCACGGCCAAAGGTATTGACGGATTAATTCAGGCAGGGGCTGATATTAACATAAAGGATAATTCCGGAAAATCTGCTTTGGAATATGCTGTTGATAAGGCTCAAGATAAGAAAATCAAGGCTTTATGTAAAACTCAAGCTTTGATCTCTCAGGCTCTGGACTACGCTGTGGCTAAGGGTAATAAAAAGGCTGAATCTATTATCCGTTCGATTCCTGTACATAATTAATACCGACAGCGTGTTTTATTTCTTTAAGCACGAGTTCTGCTCTTTGCAAGCTCGTGCTTTTTCCTATAATATAATGAAGAGTTTTTCTTTTTGTTGTAAATAATTCCCATTTAATCGCTGTAATTTATGTTATTGGTGATTGATGGGGTAAATTGTCTGAGTACATCTAGCGAGGGTAGAAAATAGAAATATCATACTTCGCATAATATATGTAATGCAAAATCGAGAACTAGTATATTTATTTGATTTTTAATTGACTAAGCAAAATCACTGGGCGGTCCCATTATGCTGGATAATTTAATAGCTCAAAAGAAATATTGTACAATTACACGGTTAGTTTAATCACCTGAGAATTGAATACAGAAAAATAAACTGAAGGAATATGCGTCAAATTAAAATCTCATGCGGTATTCAATGAAATCCCGGAAATTATCCACGAGGATGAAATTTGTGATGAATGGCATTCAAACGTTGTTGTTCCAGATGCGTGTAAATCTGAGTGGTGGAAATATCAGCGTGTCCGAGCATTTCCTGGATGATGCGTAAATCAGCCCCATTCTCAAGCAAATGCGTAGCGAATGAATGCCTGAGGATATGCGGAAAAACATTTTCATCAATTCCGGCCTCGATGGCACGTTGTTTAATAATTTGACGCACGCGTTCTCTAGTCAAAGCCGTACCACGTACACTAAGGAAAATAAAACTCTTAGATTTCTTTGACGCTAATTGTGGTCGAGTTAGTTTGAGATAATTACACAAAGACATTAAAGCATTGCGACCAATAGGAACTAAGCGAACCTTATTACCCTTACCTGTAATTCGAATAAAGGCATCATCTATATCTAAATTCTCTAATTTACAATTAATTAGCTCACTAACTCTCAAACCGCAAGCATAAATCAACTCTAAAATAGCCCTATCTCTGCAACCGAAAGGGATATCATTACTGTCTACAGATTCAATGAGTTTGGCACAAAGTTCTTGGCTCAGTACATGGGGTAAAATAAAATCTTTTTTAGGCAAATCCATCAAAGCAGTTGGGTCTGAATTAAGAACACCTGATTGATACAACCACCTAAAAAAGATACGCAAATGAACCAACTCTACCCGAATGGAACTTCTGGCCAACCCCTTTGATTGCACGGTCTGCAAAAACATGCTAACCAAAGCAGAATCAACATCACACAAGGAATTCCCCTGCTCTCTAAGAAAGTCAGAAAAAGCATCTAAACTCTGGCGTACAGATAATTGATAGGCAATACTTAGCCCCTTTTCCGTGGCTATATAGCGAATGAACCTATCAATATAAGCAATCATGAACGGAAGTTAAGAAGCACTACAAGCGTTATTAATTTTTAGCACCTGCGTTTTTAAGCATTTGAATAATGGCAGGACTTTTCTTAACAACCGACATTTTTGCATGAAGCAAAGGTGTTCCGAAATCATCCTCTACGTTAACATTAGCACCGGCTTTAATAAGGGCTTCAAAAAAGGCTTTTTGTTTTTCAGGGTCAATGCTTTTTTCTTTTGCCGTATTATCTGATATTGGCTGTTCAAATAAAGCAGAAAAATCGTTTGCAATTAAAGTTGATGAGAGCCCCGTAAAACTCCCGAAAACAGCAAAATAAACAAAAAAAGACCGTATTTGCATACTCATAATATTGTTTACTTTAAGAAAATCTACATGACCTAAAAGCGGTAAGTAAGCTCTAAATCTAGGATATGGATTATATACTAAGTAAGCAAGGAAAAAGAAACCTAGAGTCAATACAAATGACAATTTCATTTGCTTAAACTGTAAAATTCGTGCTTTTCATCTCAAAAGTCATCATGTATAAGATAAAAAAATCATTATATTCATGAAGATTTCACACCTGCTACTGCTTATCATCACCACTTTACTAACAACGACTGTGGGGCATAGTGTGCCCGCAGATTATTTTCATGAAGCTACAGTGTCTATTTCTAAAGCTAATCGTCTAGAAAAAGCTGGTAAAATAGCTGAAGCCCAACAGGCGTTACAAGAAGCGAAATCTGCATTAAAAAAATTAAAAGAAGAAGACTCTCATTGGTTCCCGGATTGGGTAAGCACCAAGGAATCAGACATAAATACTATAGCTGATAGATTAAAATCAGCCCCTTCTCTCGCTCCTGTAAAAGAAGTCAATTATTCTCTAAAACCCGGAGAATGGCGAGATGTCACCATTGAGCGTGCCTATAAAGCCCATGCCGAAGGGCGAGTAGAAATTCCTCCTCATGCTCGTGGCCAAATGTCCCCCACTCCACATCGAATTGTAACATCGCCACAAAATACAGAAGTACGTACCCCTGATAATAAGCCCAAAAAACTTACAAACCAAACAAGCTCTAAGCAAAAAAAATCACCTACTACACAGCCGCCTCAATTAGAAGAAGTCAAACCAGTCCCCCAAGCTCGGAAAGTCGTTGTCCAACCTGTTATTTCTAAAAAAGAGCAAACTGTACAGGTAATAAAACCCATCCCGATGGTTCCAAAAGTAGAAAATCCTAAACCATTTCAAAAACCGAAACAAAAACGACGCACTCATCGTTTTCGCATTGGTGATTAAAAAGATTTATTCTACCACTTCTGCAAATGGTACATCATCTTTTGGGTGTACCGTTTCTTCTATAATTTGTTCTAAACGAGAAGCAGATACAGCCCCGGTCATTTCTCGTAGTTTCATGCCTTCCAGATACAGCACAGTCGTCGGCACTGCCTCAAGTTTGTATTTATTAGCCAGTTCCGGGTAAGCATCTGCATTGATAAATACAGCATAGGCTTTTTCATTTTGTGATTCTGTATAAGCCTTGACAGCAGATATAAATTCGGTTGATGGTTTACTCCAAGGGGCATAAAAAACAATAAGCACCTTACGACCTGCCAATTCTGTTAATTGACGCATATCTTCGCCCTTATAATCGAGCCAAACCGGTTCTTTTTTCTTTGGCGGTGGTGGAAGCTCTTGTTTTGGTGGGGCAAAAGTGATTTCCTTCGGGCGAGGTGCTGGTTTGGGAGCAGCATAACGAGCTCGGCGCTCAGCCGCATCCTCACAGCCAAATAAAGTTGATGCTAATAAAAATACAGCAGTATACCTCCCGAAATTCATAGAGCCAGCATACAGACTCTCGGGTGCATAGCAAGACTGAATCAAGACACTTTAAAATATGTAGAAATAATCATAAAAATCCTTGATGAATTAGAGGGTTTTAGTAGAATAACGATAATCAAATTACTTATTGAAAAGTCATGCTTAATTTCGTTTACGATAACAAGACAGAGCTCATATTTGGGAAAGGTACTCAGCATGAAGTTGGGCAACGTCTCAAAGTATTCAACAAGAAAGTTTTATTACATTATGGAGGCGGTAGCATCAAGCGTACCGGGTTATACAATGACGTAGTGAAATCATTAAAAGACGCTCATGTCGATTATGTAGAGCTCGGTGGTGTTCAGCCTAATCCTGTACTTACAAAGGTTCATGAGGGCATTGAATTATGCCGGAAGGAAGATGTGGGTATTATTTTAGCCGTTGGCGGGGGAAGTGTCATTGACTCAGCAAAGGCAATCGCTCTTGGCTTTGGATATGATGGCGATGTCTGGGACTTTTATCTTTCAAAAGAAGAACCTACACACACACCATTACCCGTAGCGACTATTCTAACAATTCCTGCGGCAGGCAGTGAAAGTAGCCCTAACACGGTTATTTCCAATGAAGAAACTCGTCGTAAACTAGGCTATGGTTCGGGTAAGCTTCGTCCTGTATTTAGTATTATCAATCCGGAATTATTCTGCACCCTGCCTCATCATCAAATGGCTAATGGTATTAGTGATATGATGAGCCACATTTTTGAAAGATATTTTACTAGAACTCTTCACACGGACCTCTCTGATAGTTTGTGCGAGGCAACTCTACGTATTATTATGAAAAATGCTCGCATCTTAAACAACAATCTCTATGATTATGATGCTTGGGCAGAAATTGCTTTCTGTGGCAATATAGCACACAATAATTTATTGGGTATTGGTCGTGAACAAGACTGGGCTTGTCACGCAATGGAACATGAAATGAGTGCTATTTATCATGTAGCTCATGGGGCAGGCTTATCTGTCATTACACCTGCATGGATGAAGTATGTAGCCCCCAAACATCGAGAAATGTTCCTTCAGTTTGCAGTTAATGTGATGGGGATTGATGGTTCCTACCGCTCAGGCGACACCCTCATCCGCGAGGCTATTCTTCGACTTACTAATTTTTATAAAGAATTAGGTCTACCGGTAACCATGGAAGAATTGGGTATCACAGCTCAATATTTCTCACGCATGGCAGAACAAGCAACTAATGTAGATGGAACTATTGGTAGTTTGGAAAAACTCACCATGGAAGACGTCAAGCAAATCTATAAATTAGCTTGTCGTTCCTAGATTCATTGTTAATTACACACATTTATCAGCTAGAGGGGAGGCATCGTTATTGATGTTTTCCCCTTTTTTATAGACGAATATTGTCTGTATTGTGGCTTGATAGTTTATGAGATTTGCGGTTTAATAGTCGCTGTGTTTTTTCTCAAACAATTATTCCAGATGCGAGAAAAATGGCAACTCGAACCTGTTGATGAAGAAAAATCCTTCCTCGAGCATCTGGACGAGCTACGAACTACCTTGATTCGCATGGTAGTCACCTTGCTTATTTGTACCTTGGGATGTATTTTTTTTGCTTCTGAGATAATGGAAGTAATGCGTTACCCTGTTAATAAGGTTTGGGATATGTTTGAAAAACAACATTTACCATCTCACATTGATAACCAAGCCTGGGAAATAGCCAAAGAATCTGCATCTTCATTAGCCACACTCGATACTCGTCAGCGTGAACTCTACTTCCAAAATCTGACTAAAACCCAAAAAGTCTTAGTCGAATCAGTAGTTTTACTTCGTGGTGCTCAAACATTGGCTCCTGAAAAACAAGTCGATTTTATTCAAAACGCTGCCTCTACCGCTGAAGTTTCTGAAATTGCCTTGAGTTTATATAATTCCAAAGCCATTCTTACAGATGGCTCGGGACGAGGAGCATTAAAACTGATGAGTGCATTTCAACCGGGAGAAGCATTCATGCTAAGCATCAAATTGTCTCTATATACCGGTATTGTTATTTCATTCCCGTTATTACTTTACTTTTTACTCCAATTTATCATTCCCGGCTTACACAAACACGAGAGGAAACTTCTCTACAAATGCTTAGGCATAGGTTTTGGGCTGTTTTTATCCGGCACATTATTCTGTTATTTTATTGTTCTGCCACGGGTATTAACCTTTTTCTATACCTATTCTCTTGATTTTGGAATAGCGAATGAATGGCGTATAGGTTACTATCTCAGCTTTGCTACACAAATGATTTTAATGTTTGGGTTAGCTTTTGAACTTCCTGTCATTGTTATGCCTTTTGTAAAGTTAGGCATACTCACATACGATTTGATGAAAGCTACTCGCAGATATGCCGTAGTAGCAATTATGGTGATTGCGGCTATTATCACCCCTACTCCGGACATTGCCACTCTGTTGCTTATGGCAGTCCCCATGTATGCACTTTATGAACTCTGCATACTTTTTGCATGGTGGAATGACCGCCAAACCAAATCTCAAGCACTCGCCGACATTGCGTCTTACGAAAAAGAACTTAATAACACAAACAACTAATCACACACATGAACATACTCGAAGTAATTGTATTAGGGATTGTAGAAGGTCTTACAGAGTATTTACCAGTAAGCTCTACCGGACACCTAATTCTCGCAGAGCACTTTATGCATATGACGCAAAGTAAAGAAGCTCTAGATGCCTTTGCAGTATGTATCCAGGGCGGAGCTATCTTAGCAGTTTTAAGTCTGTACTATGCTCGTGTGAAATCAATGGTTTTAGGAGTACTAGGCAAAGACCCTGCCGGGTTGCGAATGGTTATCAATTTATTTCTAGGATTTATACCAGCTGTTGTGATTGGTTTGCTATGTGCAGATGAAATTAAAGATTTATTATTCAACACAACAACAGTTGCCACAACTCTTATCCTCGGTGGTGGTGTTATTCTGGCTTATAGTGTTTGGCGTTCCCGTCATGGACTTAGTAATGAAGGTGCAGATGGTGCACCATTAGAAAATCTAACACCCCTAAAAGCTCTAATTATCGGCCTACTTCAGTGCATTGCGATGATTCCCGGCACCAGTCGAAGTTTGATGACGATGCTAGGTGGTATGTTTGTTGGCTTAAGTGTAAAAGCCGCTGTGGAATTTAGTTTCTTGCTTGGGTTAATTACCTTAAGTGCGGCAACCGTACATGATGCTTATAAGTTCGGAGATGTTCTTATTGACCAATTTGGTTGGACAAATCTCATTATTGGCACCTTAGTAAGCTGGTTCTCGGCATGGCTTGCTGTAAAGTGGATGGTTTCTTATCTACAAAAGCATAGTTTTGCTATATTTGGATGGTATCGCATTGCTCTTGGTATCTTTACTTTAGGGCTTATCTATTTCGGTTACATCCATTAAAAATTGCTTGCTTCTATCACCTTAAGTTTTTAGTATATAACTGAAATGAGCAGTGTTAGTCCTCCACGTGCATGGGCAGAAATTGATACAGATGCCCTGCGTCACAATCTCAATGTTGTTCGTAGAGTTAAACCGGATACTCGGCTGATGGCCATTGTCAAAGCAGAAGCTTATGGTCACGGTTTAGAGGGGGTAGTTAAAGCTTTGGACAATGAAGATTGTGCATTTTATGGAGTTGCTACGGTTTCTGAAGCTGCTCGAGTACGAGATACCGGCGTTCAAACTCAGCCATTTATTCTAGGCCCTTGTTTCGATGGAGAAAGAGAGGAAATTGTTCAGAATAATTGGCGTACAGCCCTATCGAGCCTGGAAGAAGCAGAACATTTCAATTCCCTAGGGGCTTTGTATCATAAACCCGTTCATGTTCACGTATGTGTAGACACAGGGATGGGGCGCAGTGGCTTTTTACCAAGTGAACTTCCGGGGTTAACAGAAAGACTCAAGCAGTATCCTCATTTGCATTTAGAAGGGATATTTTCTCATCTTTCTGCCGCAGCAGATGATATTTCATTCACCCATGGGCAAATTAGTGGGTTTACTGATGCTGTAAATGTGCTATCGGCTAATACAACATACGAATATAGGCACTTGTGCAGTAGTGCTGCTGTGTTTAATTATAAAGTACCATGTGCCAATATGGTTCGCTTAGGGCGTATATTATATGGTTATTCTCCTATGCCTTCGCCATATAATAAGGAACTTCGACCTGCAATGACTTTGTATAGTCGTATCACACTCATTCGTACTCTTCCGGGGAATCATGGTGTTTCTTACAACCATTGTTATATTACCAAAGGGTGTACTAAAGTTGCCACCATCGGCATAGGTTTTGCTGATGGGTATTTACATTATCTCTCCAATCAAGGGGCTCGAGTCTATATTAATGGTCAGTATTGCCCTGTTTTAGGTCGCATTACGATGGACCAAATCATGGTAGATGTCACTTATATGGACGAAGTAAATACAGGTGATTTAGTTGAAATTATGGGGCCAAACGTTAGTTGGGAGGAACTAACTCGTCGTGCAAATACCATTCCTAGTAACGTTATTACCAGTATTAGTGCACGAGTGCCCAGAGTTTACATCCCTTAACCTGAAAAAGATAACCATTAACCAAAAAAATCCGCCGATAAGCTAACTAAGCCTATCGGCGGATGTGGGCACTAGGTATGCAGAAGAGATTAACGCCTCATAAGTTTATCGTAAAACTCATTGGCATACTTGTGATTGGGGTGATTTACTTTCATGTAAGCTTCGTGAAGCGGATGAGTGGGGTCGCTCTCAATGCGGTGAGCCTCATCTGCCGCACCGGCGGAAAAGCTCTGACTCTGGTGCAGAGGAGCTTCGTCGACCAGCGTCGATACGGCGTATAAAAGTTTAATCACATTGATGTCTGAACCCACAGCAGGATTGTCTAATAAGGCATCTGCATCCAGTCCATGCTCAGAGGCTAAATTCCTGAGAGTAGCGGTGGCACGATTCATATTACGTTGATAATTGACGCCCCATTCCTGTTGGAGTATTCGCTCAGTTTCGGCTTCGGTCTGAGCTTTGGCATCATTTATACGAGCATCGGCATCGCGGTAGGCATGGAGCATCGTGTCTTGCAAAGCCGCCATGGCCTGCGGAGGAACTCCATATTGATAAGCCGTTTGAGCCAATTTAGTGGCTAATTCCTCGTTCCACTCATGTTCTGCAACATCATCCGGACGCGTAAGCTGAAACAGCTCAGCACTATCCGGTAGACCGACCATGCGGCGAAACTCCGCCATTTGTTCCTCATCCTCCACACCGGGATATTGAATAACGGGAATAGCCTCTGCGGATGATTCTACAGCAGGGAGTTCGCTGTTAGCCAAAGTGTTCTGTGGCATGGCTTCCTCTGTAACCTGTACAGGCACAGAGCTATCTGTTTGTGTATCTAATGAAGTATTCATTATTTGCTATTATTGGTTTGTGGTTTCTTTTTTAGCCAGAGCTAACTGGCGGCGTATATAGAGAAACACCTCTCTATATGCATCTCTTTTCATGGCATCTAGGGGGTCGTAATTCCCTGCTGAGCCTTGAAAAACGGGTAAATCAACCTGGAAGTACTCTTCGAGGTGACTCAAGACATCACGGCCTTCGGTACTGCTGAAAACCTGATGCAATAATCGTCTGTGACGACGGGCGGCTTTGAGTGCCACTTCTTCTTTGTCTGAATATTGGTAATTGTTCATAGTTATTGTGGTGTGGTAAATTCACTGAGTAATGGATTGAGTGCCGCATAGGGGTCAGTCTCTGCCGCTTCTGCCGGGGGCGACATTTGAGCTACTCTGTCTGCTCGCATTTGCTGAACCTCCCGTAACGGACGCAACATCTGCTCCGGAGCCCCATCGACGCGACTTGACTGACGGAAGCAATAGTCCCAATCCACATGGTCAATTAAATCCGGAGCCATTTGAATCATTGATGCCAAGCGACTTAAGCTTCTATCCATACCATCATTTTGTAATCGTCTGAGAACCAGTGCGATTTTTGATTGGTACACAACCCGAGGCTCTCTCACGACAATTCCCCCATCTCTATCTGCACGCAGTACAGCCTTAGGCGGTGAAGAAAATCGCCCTAAGCGAAAAAGCAGGGCAAAAATACGTTCCATCATCGAATATAAATCACTTACAAACAGAGTAAAAGATGGAGAAAACATCAGCACACGCTCATTTTCTCTAGCCATTACCTCCGTTGCCGTCATATTCCCCTGACGATGTTGCCAAAGCTCAAGCATAGGCAGGAAATAAGCATTCCTAATAGCTTCTTGTTTACTTTTTAACCGTTCTAGCCCAATGTCGTAACGCCCTTGGGTTGCCCACTCACGCGGCAAATTCATCGCCGCTGCCTCCGGGGTAATCACCGTGCGTCCCCCTGCTCTCAAATCAACTTCACCAATTTGGTTTGCCAACTCTAAAATACGAGGGAATGCGGCAATTTCACCCAGTGTATCAAGGATTCGGTTGAGGAATTGAACCTGCTTAATTGCCGGAAAAACCAGCCGCCCAGGTGCCAATCCGTACGGCCCTTGCCCCCACTTTAGAAAGCGAGTCACCAAATACGGGAATTCCCTATAACCGCCCTCTTCTACGATATGGCAATCATCTAGTGAAAGATAAATACTTTCGTAGGGCATATGTTTTGCTCCACGCTTATTTCGTAAACGTTGGGTACGTGGTCTAACCAAATGAATAAAGCGTAGCGAGGGCGTGTATGGGCTTTTGGCACTACGAATTATTTCAATAGCCCTTTCGCCTAGAGCTTTCTCTCCAAACATCGTGCGAGCTTGATGCGGCGATAGAGAAAACTCTCGCATATAGGTATCTACCTGCCCATCGGCATTTTCTGCACAGGCAAAACTACCACATGGTATGTTTTTGAATTGCAATTTACCCTCTGCATTTGTTCCGGTAAATAAACTCCCTGTACCTAAAGCCACTCTATCTAAGAAACACTCGTGAATTTCTGTATAAAAGTTTGATATAGACAACTCACGAAGAGCCACTTCTGAGCAGGCATTGTACCAAGCTTCCGCTTCATCACCCCCTTCATCATCAGGGGCAGACCATTTGAACCACACATCATGGCTTGGGGTAATGTAACTAATGTGTCCGCTAGCTAATCTCTGACACGCCTCAATGGCTGTTGTGTCTGTGATGTGTTCTAGTGAATCTTGGTAAGGCAGGGATTTCTCTTCCTCTGTACTAACTCGTCTGGGTAGCACATACTCACGCAAATCGTCCCACCAACTTTCCCATGGGGCACGTTGCGTTTGTAATGCTTTATAAACAGACATGATTTCTGTTGCTTTTTCGTTCATTTCCAGCAAATTAGCCTAATGTTTTTCTGAGCAAAGTAGCAGGTTCATCTGAATTTTCGTCCAGTTGCTGCCGCTTCGAAAGAATGGTCGATACCATGCCTTGTCGGCGATTTTCGCGAGCCTGATAATCGACCGCACTATCTGCTTGTACACTCTCTGATTTGACAGGAATTGTCTTTTTTACAGGAGTGTTTATCCTTGGTGTTGATGGTCTCATAAATCCCATAATTATTTATTTAGTGTTAATGGTTAATAATTCAATCGCATTCGTTCTTTTACCTAAAAGATGCGACCGGCAAATCGCACTCCACTTAGAGGAGCAACGAATCACAAGGAGCGATAAAAGCAGGATTTCTAGTATTTTTATACAATATAAATTTTTCGGTGTTTACATGCCACCGGTGGCATGAGTACACCGAGAAATATTTCTTAATGCATTATTTCTCAGAATGAGGCATCACTGAGTTGATATGAATACACAATCACAACTGCAACCGGCATCAGAATCAGCTCTCGATATCTGCAATGCCGCATTATCAAAAATCGGGGAAGCCCCATTGGATGCACTCATCCCAAATGCTTCCACCGCCTCTCAGCTATGTATGTTGCACTATCACCCTACTCGTCGTGAAGTGCTATGTATGGCTCGTTGGACCTTTGCGACGTCATCTGTCGTTCTGGATTCTCCTTCCGCCAATGCCCCGGAGTCATTGACTCCATGGCAATTTTCCCTTCCGGAAAATTGTTTGCGGGTACTGGAGGTCGAATGCAAAAGATGGGCTTTACGCGGTCGGCATCTGTATACCTCAGGTTGTCCTGTCGCGTTGTCTTATATTCTTGATTTAGAAGATGCTCTTACTTTTGACCCACTATTTAACGAGGCTCTGGCCACTCGCTTAGCCGAAAAACTCGCCTTACCTCTGACAGGTAATCAAAGTCTTCGACAGTATCTCAATCAGACTTTCTTTAAGCAAATCCTGCCTCAAGCTGCTACTGTAAACGCCGTGCAATCTCATTCAAATGATGCTCACCCATTACAGGAATTCTTACGAAAAATTCGTACTTCCAAACCACCATCCGAAGAGTGAATAAGATGAGAATAACTATGTAAATAGAATCTAAATAATGAGATGATAGAATGTGAATAAGTATCATGAAAGCCCTAGACTTTTTTCAAATTACGTCGTTAAACATCAGAATGTTAGGATTCCGATTAAGTAGTGCACAGGTATTATTAGCTGTGGCGTCCGGACAATTCAGTACCGGGCGCATCGTAAGAGCTACGAGGCTACACAGAAACTCTGTATCAAACATACTCAAAGCACTATGTGAGCAAGAATACCTAAGCCGAACGCACGATTACCCCTTCATCTACAAACCAACAGAAAAAGGGTTAATTACCGCTGCCAAAATCATAGGGAAACTAGCAATCACTAACCATGAAACAATCTAAAACACTAAGTATAGAAGAAAAAAGAATATGGTTGGCTGAAGTATTTAGAGACCCACATGGTGAATACACACAGGCAGACAAATTCAAGGCCTTAGTCGAAGATACAAAACTAGCCCTCATTCAACAAGAAGCCGAACAAGCTAGTAAAATCGAAGAATCGCCAAGCAACGAAGCAAATTCCTTTGCTTCACTCATTCGTCAAATACCACCGGCAGACATAACCCCGGCAGACAGCCGATGATAAAGAAAGGTGAAACCGTGAATGCCCATAGGGTAAACACCATGCTCCACCTTACTTAAAACAAAAAGCTTAGGAAATTCTCTACAAACTCAGGAAGCTCTTTCCTCTTACAGAAAAGAGCTTCCTTTTTTTTCATCGCAACAAGAAGTATCTCTCACTTAACGTAAGAGAAAATACAACCCCATATAAATTTTCGGGTCTACCACCTTCCCTTCCAGCATCTGTGTGGCAAGCCACGCCTCAACTTCAGCTAAGGGCACACGATGAACCCTTATATCCTCTGCTTCCACTCCTCCGCCCTCTGTGACTTTCGTTAACTTTCGAGCAAGGAAAAAAGAAACCATCTCTGTTGTCAATCCCGGCGACGATGGACCAGTAAGCAAATAAGTCCACTCTGCCGCAGAATAACCGGCCTCTTCCAATAATTCACGCTGAGCAGATTCTAAGGCACTTTCCTCACCCTCATCCCCCGAAATCCCCGCTGGCAAACCAATAGTATATGCATGTAAAGGCACTCGATATTCCTCCACCAGCAGTAATTCATCCTCCGGTGTCACCGCAATAATCATCACCGCACCATTCGCATTCACTCGCTGTACATACTCCCAGCGTCCTTCCTTTAGTAATTCCAGAAATTTTCCCTTCGACATCGTCTCCACAGACCCACTATTTGATAATTGATGATGAAGCATATCACTATATTAGCACTCCGATTTTATAGGTCAATCGACTAGTTATTCACATTTTATTCATATTTTTATCTAATCCATTGAAATGTAGGATTTCACAAAATATTCACAAGTTACCGACAATAATAAAAAGCTATAACACATTGACCATAAAAGAAAGTCTGCTTGATGAAAACTTGATAATAAAGAAGAGTGAAGTATTCGAAAAATCAAGTAGAAAAATAATTTTTCCGTGGAACGTTTGTAGAACGCGGAATTCAAAAGGGTGGAAAAAAAGATGCGGAAAAAGATATTTTTTTTTTGGAGGGAGTCTAGTACTTTTTGCCTCCGACACGACCGAAAGGGAGACTGCCAAAGATGCCGGAATGAGTTCTGCACACAGTCACCCAAAATGAGCCAAGAGCAGAAAGGGAAGCCCGCCAAAAAGGAAGCCCCAAAGAAATAGCGGAACGGACAGGACGTGGCTAACAACACACACAAAATTTTTCAAAGGAAATGACAAATCACTCAGAAGTCTCACACGTATGGGCAAAGATAAAGGGGGAACTACACAGCCTTTTATCTAAGTCATCATACGACAACATCGTACCACAGCTCGACTTGATAGCTGACGATGGACAAACCTTAACTCTGCTAGTCAGCGACATCATGCAGAAGTTTTGGATAGAGACAAACTATGAATCCGTAATCAAACAAGCGGCACTTCTCGCTACAGGTGCTCCGCGTGCACTAATCTTTGAAGCAGGTGACGAGCAAGTCCCCCATCACGAAGAAGCACCGAGCCAAGAAGAAAAGGCTCAAAAACCGGCACAAGCAACGCCAATAGCGAAGCCTGTAGCTTCTGCCCCTAAACAGATCAATTACACATTCGAAACCTTTGTAGAATATCCCCAAAATAGTTTTGCTCTCAAAGCCTGCCAGAAGCTTGCAGAAGGCGAAAGCAAACTTCTGTTTAATCCACTCTACATTTACGGCAAATCCGGGGTTGGCAAATCGCATCTGCTGAAAGCCCTAGCACATGAATTCGCAAAACAAAACCAACACGCTAATGTTATATTAGTAACAGGCGAGCAGTTTTCAAACGAATTCATTGAAGCCTCACGCACGCAAAACTTCAACAAACTACGCCGTAAATACCGCAAAGCCGACCTCTTATTAGTAGACGATTTCCAATTCTTAGCAGGTAAAGAAAAAACACTCGAAGAGTTCTATCATACGCTAAGTGCCCTCCAAAATGCCCACAAAACTATCGTCCTCTGTGCTGATAGTGCATCGTGTGACATTGAAAAGCTTGATTCTAAATTTGTTTCACGCATTGAATCCGGTTTGACTGTCGAACTTCTATTACCTGACTACGAAGACCGGCTCCAAATCCTCATCGAAAAACGCGACCGTGCCAAAATGGAAGTGTCTGATGAAGTGTTGGAATTCATCGCCCGAAACATCCAACGAAGCATCAGCCGTTTAGAAGGTGCTCTCATTCGCGTCGCTACATTCACCGCTCTTGCCGGGAAAAACATTAAACCGGAACAAGTAAACCACATTCTACGGGACGTATTACGCGAAGAATCCACTCGCATTCTATCCGTCGAAAGCATTCAGAAACGTGTAGCAGACTACTATGAGCTTAAGGTATCTGACCTTACCGGTAAGCGTCGCCCCAATAGCATCGCTTTCCCCCGACAAATTGCCATGTACCTAAGCCGCAAGCTCACAAACAATTCTTTAAAAGACATCGGCATGGCATTTGGCGGTCGTGACCACGGCACTGTCATTCATGCCAATAAACTCATTAGCTCACGCATTGCCGAAGATACACGTATTCGCGACGTGGTCAATCACTTAGAAGAGTTGTTAAAAGCATAATTCCGCCGACAAAAACTCGATTTACACACAGCCACTTGCCCCGACTTCCGCTCGGCAAGTGGCTTTCTTATTTAATAAAATAGCATCACCCCACCCATATTCTACCTTTACCACACAAGAATCCTGATTCGTCCTTGCTAAACAATGGTAAATTTGGCACTATGAAAAAGTCATGAAAGCACTTTTTTCTCTCGGACTTGTAGCACTACTCAGCATGGGGCAATTTAGCAATGCCCAGCAAATGGACGTTGAAGATAAGAAAAAGCTCATCAAAGAACTTAACCAACTCCTCAATTCAAGCCTATCCGCAGAGGCAAAAATCCTCAATATGGCCATAGCCAAGCTATCTGCCGCAGGTCGTGACCCCGGTGCCGCTTATGATTTATTTGTTAAATCTAAAGAACTCACCGTAGAACAGGAAAAAGAAAAAAACAAAACCCGTGGACGAAGTGCCAAAGCTAGCAATCAAGCCATGAAAGAATGGCGTGAAAGAGAAGCTAAAAAATACCAAGACCGAAATGTCAGAAAAGGGTTAATGTTGCAATTTCAATGGACGGCATTAGTTCTTAAAGCAAGACTAAAAGAAAACCAGCTCAAATCCACCTCAACGAATGACGAAGAAACCATCAATCTGACGGAATTCCAAAAACCGGCACTCGATTTATTGACCGCTTTCACATCTGCTTGTAGCGACCCCAATTTCGTTAGAGCAGAATACGGGAGCATCGCTGGTGCCAACATAGCCGTTCGTTCTACCTTTAGCTCAGAAGTTGGGCAAGCCCTCGGCATTGACGGTTTAGAGTGTCAATCATTTCCCAGCACCATGACAAATCGCAAAGAAATTTTCGATAAACTCTTCTTTGCAGAATACAAAAAAACACTCAATGCCTCTGGCTTGCGTACCGCTTGGAATAAACTTATCTCTCTTGAAGTCAATAATCAAAAAGTACATTCTGTCCTAGAAACAGGTAAGCGTTCCGGCATCCAAGGCAGAATTGCCAATGCCTCAGAAGATAGTTTTGACGAAAACGCTACAAACTACATCGCCACCCTACGTTGGCAATGCGAAGTCGATTGCTTTGAATTGGGCGACCAATTCGTATCTACGCAAAACATGATGAAACTTATCAAATCATCTCGTAACCCGTCTCAACGAGAACAAATGATTAGAAGCCTAAAAAACATTCTCGTTAAAAGCTTAGCCGCACCGGAACAAGAAACAGACAACGCTTCTCAAGGCGAACCTGATATAGAAGGCGATAGACTCGACGAACCCACCCACACAGCTAAACCGACCAAAAAGAAATCAGACGTCGATTTCTTTGATGATATGTAAACCGTTTGTTTCGTTTTACTTATGTCTCAGCCAATACTTGTTTCAGGCACCATTGGGATAGATACCATTATCACCCCATACGCAAAAGCCAATCAAGTACTAGGGGGCTCTGCCTCCTTTGCCTCAGTAGCGGCCTTGCTATTTGCTGAAAAAGTAGACATTGTAAGCATTATCGGCTCAGATTTCCCTAAGCAATTTGAAGACGCATTATTAGCCAAAGGTGTGGCATTTACCGGAGTTGAAAGAACTCCCGGGGCATCATTTTCATGGACCGGCGAATACTTCGACAACATGAATAAACGCCGTACAGTATGTGCAAACGATTCCGTCATGGTTGAATGGGACGTCAAGGTTCCTACAAACTTACAGCAACACCCTATCCTCGTTTGTTGTTGCATGGTTCCTGCTCAGCAATTAAAGTGTATAGCCCAATGCCCCGAGGCACGCTTAGTTTTATCTGACTCCATGGACAAATGGTTGCGAAAGCAACCGGAAATGCTAGACGCCGTCATTTCTCGCTCTCACATCACCATGATGAATGAGGATGAGGCTAAAGAATATGCAAAAGCCGCAACCATCACCGATGCCGGTGAATACCTGCTCTCAAAAGGAGCGGTATATGCCATTATCAAACAAGGGGAATATGGAGCTACTCTATTTGGAAAACAAGCAGACGGGAACTTACATATCTTCCGCTGTCCGGCTTATCCCTTAAAATCGCTCGTCGACCCCACAGGTGCAGGCGATACATTCCTTGGAGCCATGGCCGGCTATTTATCCACCCTCTCGCCAGGACAATTACCCAATTTTGAAGAAATGAAACGAGGGGTTATCTATGGTACCATAGCCGCATCATTTACCTGCGAATCTTTTGCCGCAGATTCTTTGCTATCAATGACTCCTACTACATTCCGCTCACGATTACAGGAATACTTAGAAATTTGCTCACTACCCGAGTTTACAGAATAAAAAATTTGCACCTTTCGGGAATAATCTGACAAATCTCCATAAATTTCTGTTATTTATTATTGGCATTTCTGAAAAAAGTAATAAAATAGTGACTAATCAGATAGCCAATCCATGAATTCATCGGAACCAACTTCATTTAAGGATGCTGAAGAACGCTCTTTGAACCAAGAGATTGTCACCTCTTGGAAACCAAACGAAACGTTAGGCGAACATTTGGAGCGACGTGGCGTAAGTCGTCGTGAATTTAACAAATGGTGCTTGAAAATGATTTCCCTCATGGGGGTTGCCATGGCGGCTGGCGGGAGCTCAAATGCCCAAGAAATCGCCAACCAAATAGCCGCTCTCAAAAGACCCGTTGTCGTTTGGCTTCAGCTCCAAGAGTGTACAGGCTGTTTAGAAAGTGCCATCAGAAGTTACAATGAAGAAATAGGTGACCTCGTCCTAAGCTCTATTTCTATCCCTTATGTGGAATTACTCATGGCTCCGTCCGGTGATGCTGCTAATAAAGCATTAGAAGAAGCCATCAAAGAGCCCCACATCCTCGTTGTCAATGGCTCAATCCCGAAAAATGATGATGGTATCTACTGCACCATCGCCGGGGAAACTTCTGAAGAATTGCTACGTAGATGTGCAGAAAATGCCACTCATATTCTGGCGGTTGGTTCCTGTGCTTACTATGGTTCCGTCCAAGCCGCTCGACCAAACCCGACCGGAGCCGTGGGCGTCAGAGATATTTTAACTGATAAAATTGTCGTCAATGTTCCGGGATGCCCCCCCATTGGCGATGTCATAACGGCGGTGCTGATGTACATCCTCACCTTTAACCGCACACCGGAATGCGACCGCGAGGGACGTCCACTCATGGCATATAGTACACGCATTCACAATAATTGCCAGAGGCGAGCCCACTTTGATGCCGGGCAATTCGTCAATAGCTTCGACGATGATAATGCGAAAAAAGGTTACTGTCTCTACAAAGTTGGCTGTAAAGGTCCCAACTGTTTTTCACCCTGCCCTATCCTCAAATGGAATGGCGGGGTTAGCTTCCCCATTCAGGCAGGGCATCCATGTATCGGGTGTACAGAGCTTCACTTCTTCGACCGCATGACTCCGTTTTATAAAACCCTGCCGAATGTCAATGGGTTCGGTGTGGAAGGTGTGGCCAACGTCATTGGTGCTGTGGGGGTGGCAGGTGCCGGAGCCGCCATTGCCGCACACGCCATTGGCTCGATGATTCATTATAAACAACAGCACATGAAAGAAGAAGCCAACGTTTCTCTCCCTGCCTTTGGTGATGCTCCCGGTGCTCCGGATAAAGAATTTAAAGAATAATCAGCTTATTTTCAAATCATGTCCTCATACACTTCTGCCAATGTCCCGGAATCTAAACGTGTCGTTATCGACCCGGTTACTCGCATTGAAGGGCACTTGCGATTAGAAATTGAAGCCGGAGACGGTGTAATTCAAAATGCATGGACCTCAACCACACAATACCGTGGCATCGAGCTCATTGCTTGCAAACGCGACCCTCGTGATGTTTGGGCATTTGTTGAACGCATTTGTGGTGTTTGCACAGGCACACACGCCATCGCCGCACTAGCTGCTGTAGAAGATGCTCTACAGTACCCCGTTCCTGTCCAAGCTCGACTCATGAGAGACCTCATTAGTGGGGCATTAGGCATTCAGGATCACGTTATCCACTTTTATCAACTCCAGGCATTAGACTGGGTAGATGTCGTTTCTGCATTAAAAGCAGACCCTCATGAGACATCTAAACTAGCCCAATCGTTATCTGACTGGCCACTTTCCTCAGCCGGCTACTTTGCAAATGTTCAGAAAAAGCTCAAGGACTCCATTGCCAATGGTCAGTATTCTATTTTTACCAACGGCTACTGGGGGCACCCTGCTTACAAACTCCCGCCGGAAGTCAACCTCCTTGCCGTTGCTCACTATTTACAAGCTCTCGTTTGGCAACGCGACATGATTAAAATCCACACCATTCTAGGGGGGAAGAACCCACACCCACACTTCCTAGTTGGTGGTATGGCCTGCTCTATTAATTTAGACAACGACCAGGCTATTAACCAATACTCCATCAGCCATCTTAAGCAACTTGTAAAGAGTAGCCATGACTTCATTCATAAAGTGTATTATCCGGACGTTGTGGCTATTGCCGGGTTCTATAAAGATTATGCTTCCATTGGGGCATCAAACCCCAATTTATTCTGTACTGGTGACCCCGGTGAAATCAATACCGGTGTGCCTGCCGGCAAAGGCATGATTAAACCCGGTGTCTTACTCAATGGCGATTACCACACCGTCCATGATTTCGACCAAGATAAAATTAAGGAATTTGTCACCAGTGCGTGGTATACCTACGGCACAAAGGAAGATATTGGTCTGGCTCCCTACGACGGTCAAAACATGATTGATTACACGGGACCTAAGCCACCCTATAAGTGGCTTTCTGACAATGATAAATACACTTGGGTAAAAGCACCTCGCTACGATGGTCATGCCATGGCTGTAGGTCCCAATGCTCGCATGATGATTGGTTATGCTCAGGGGGTAGCACCCATTGTGGAAAGAGTCAATGCTGCGTGCGACCAATGGGGATTGCCTAGAGACAATGCGTTCATGAATTCCACCTTGGGGCGTGTTTATGGTAGAGCCCTAGATGCCCTCATCAACGTTGATATGATGGTTAGCCAGCTCGATGAAATGGTAGACCGCATTCGCCATGGTGAAACATCTACCTTTAACCCCGATAAATGGGAACCCTCTACCTGGCCAAGTTCCTGTAAAGGTGTGGGCTGGGTTGAAGCACCACGCGGTAGCCTTAGCCATTGGGTTCGTATCGAAAACGGTCAAACTATCAACTATCAGGCTGTAGTGCCAAGTACTTGGAATAGTTCCGGTAGAGATGCTCAAGGTCAAATGGGACCTTTCGAATACTCACTAGCTCATGGTGGTAATCACCCGCTTATTGACCCAAGTCGCCCGGTTGAGCCTCTCCGTACAATTCACAGCTATGACCCATGCCAATCATGTGCTGTTCACTTATTTGACGTGGCAGGGAATCCCATCATCACCAGACAAGACCCGTGAAAACGACGCTTATCGTAGATGACCTCACCCTTGTGGTTGAAGAGCCCATACCTGCCAGTCCTGTTTATGCTCCGGCAGAAATTCTCGCTTATGCTGTAAGTGCCGCCCCACAAGATAGCCGTGACCCGGGGGATAAAGCTCTCTTTCACACTGCTCAGGAAAACGAGATTCCTCTGAATTTTGCACCGCAAGGTCAAACATGGGAGCCGCCAACTGCCGAGCGCCCCTACAGCATCATTGAATTACAGGATTTAAGTCGTCCTGAAGCACGCACTATTAAAGTAGCTCGTGGCAATTTACAAGCTCTGGAAGAACTTTGCCAAACCAATAGATTGGTAAGAAAACGCATTCAACAAGCGTTCAAGGATTACACTCCTGCCGGGTTTACCCCCGTGGCCATTGCTATTCAACGCCCCAATAGTCCATGGCGTCTACTCGGTGTCGTGCCTATGCACGCCATGCGAAAAGTTAAACACCTCTCAAAGGCAAAGGCAGAGTTCCGTTACTTCCACATCTGGGACTGGCCTCTGCGTGTACTTCATTGGGTATGGGTCGTGGCTATTATCATTCTGACCATGACGGGGTTCTGCATTGCCGAAGGCTGGTTCCTCAATGTGGGTGAACTCGATAACGGATTTAATTTTGGTAATTTACGCTTTGTTCATTATGCCTTTGGGTGGATGCTCATTGTATTAATGATGTTGCGGTTTGCGTGTTTCTTTATGGCATCAAACAGATACCAAAGCTTCAAATCTCTCTTCCCTGTCAGTAAACAAGAGTTTCAAGACTTAATTACCACAGCCAAAGATTACCTTTTTGCCCGTAGTTATGATGGACCTCGCTACATTGGGCATAACCCGCTCCAGCAGTGGTCCTATACAGGGGTTTACTGTCTATTTACCGTGATGATTTTAACCGGTTTGGCACTCTATTCTCTCTATGAGCCTACTCATTGGTTTTATCAATGGTTTATGCCCATCAATGAGCTTCTGGGTGTAGCAAATGTGCGGCTTATTCACCTCATAGGTACTTGGTGTTTTTGCATTTTTGCCATGATTCACATTTACCTTTCTATTTTAGCAGGGAATGTGGACAGAGACGGCACTATTGCCTCTATGTTTAGCGGTGGTCGCTGGTTACGCAAAGGGGTTCACTTCCGTGATGAATAATCACAGATTTTTTCCTATGCCTTTTCTCGATTCAGATTACGCGGCTCATCCTCAAATCCCCGTGCTGGTTCTTGGCGTGGGGAATACGCTCATGGGCGATGATGGCATCGGTGTTGAGCTTATCAACCAGCTCCGCCCTCGTATTTCTGACCCTCGTGTGCAATTAGAGGATGGCGGTACTCTCGGTATGTCCTTACTCCCCTTTATAGAGGATGCAGATACGGTCATTATGCTCGATGCTGTAAAAACCGGCCACCTGCCCGGGCAAATTGTCGTCATTGAAGGCGACGAAATCCCCAGACATTTTTCTTCTGTCATTTCTCCACATCAAATTGGGATGAAAGAAGTTCTCGGTGCCGCCCAGCTTTGCGGCACTCTGCCACGGCGTCTTATCTTACTAGGCATCGAAGCTCAGGATGTCGGCTTTTGTGCCCCTATTTCTACAGCGGTAAATCTTGCTATTCCTGCCGCCCTCACTAAAATCGAAATGCTTATACACGAGGCTCTCGATAACTATAACCACCACCTATGCACGAAGTAGGCATTATGGAAGGTGCTATCAATATGGCACTTAAACTTATGAGTGAGCAGAACGGCTCCCGCCTGCGTGCTATTCACATGACCGTTGGTAGCCTCAGTAGTGTGGTTCCACAGGCTCTGGACTCAGCTTTTTTATCTCTTCGTGCCTCCTATGGCATAGATACTGCAGAGCTTTACATCACTTGGGTTGAAGCTACTTGTTTCTGTACAGACTGCCAATGTGAATTTTCCTTTGACCAATT
>JAUNER010000018.1 GCA_030525455.1 Akkermansia sp.
AATTAAAATCATCTGCCTTATTTACACAAATAACAAAAAACGAAAAAGCTGTCAAGAAGGGGAGTTAAACTCTTGAAAAAATCTTTCAGATTTATAACTACCATAAAACACATACCTAACAAAAATACAATTAGGAACACTTCCCTGCAAGGGAATGGAACTCAGCATCACACACACACAAAAAAAAAAAAAAAACTTAAGAATAAATCATCTGCGACAGATACACAAACCTTATTAGAAACAGCTTGGCTTCTTTTATATCATCCTATTCCCGCCACTCTTCATCGCGGATTTAAAACAATTAGGAAATAATTCCTTCACATTTTCATGAATGAATGGCGTTGCCTTAAAAAACAATCTTGTTTTTCTTCAGCCACTTTTCGGCGGCCTGTGGCCAGGCATCAGTAGCGGCACCGCGTTTTTCCATACCATAACCATGTCCGCCATTGGGGTAAAGATGAAGCTCTACCGGTACATTGGCTTTTTTGCAAGCGGCTTCCATCAACAAACTATTTTTACAAGAAATAGGGTCATTTTTGGCGTGAACCAAAAAGATACGAGGGCATTCCGAAGAAACCTGTTTTTCTACAGAACATGTTTGCTTAAGCTTTTCAGATGGATTTTTCCCTAGAATTTTGTTCCGTGTACCTATGTGAGTCACGCCATCATCCATAGAAATTACAGGATAAATAAGGAGTGCGAAATTCGGTCTATGAGCCGCACTATTACCCAAATCTTTAGACTCATGGGCAAAAGTCACATGAGATAAAGTGGCCGACATACCGGCGAGATGGCCCCCCGCAGAAAATCCGGCCACGCCAATTTTTGAAGCATCAACTCCTAACTTACTAGCATTTTGACGAATCAAACGAACGGCTAATCTGGCATCTAATAAAGGACCGGGGAATTGACCAAGCTCATCATGTTTTTCAGAAACTCGATATTTTACAGCCACGCCAATCATCCCTAACCCTGCCGCCCATTCAGCCACCTTAACAGATTCTTTTTCGATGGCTTGACAAGAATACCCCCCTCCGGGAAAAACCAACAAAGCAGCCCGCTTATCCGTCGGTGTCCAATCTTTGGGAAAGTGAATTTGCATTTGAGCTTGCCCCACATCTGTGATGTGACCTTTTGAGACAATTCGTTGCGTCAAATCCGCCACTTTCTCCCCAAAGGACATCCACTTCGTTGAAAATGCAGACTTGTCAGTCGGAGCTTGCACATTCAAGTTAAATGGGATAGGCATTGCCTGAACGATAGAAGAAACTATCGTCAAGCCACATAAACACAAAAACACCTTTAATTTCATATTTGAATTCTCTCACCGGATAATTGACTATCGAGTAGGTTCCACCCAACGGCCATATTCCTTGATAAGTTCAACAAGTTTCTCTACAGCTTCTTCCTGAGGAATGTTAAACTTCACAGGTGTATGCTTTACATACAGGTTAATTTTGTTTGGAGCCCCCCCCACGTAACCGAAATCAGCATCGGCCATCTCACCAGGGCCATTGACAATGCACCCCATTACAGCAATTTTCACCCCCTTTAAGTGTTCTGTAGCTTTACGAATACGAGCCGTGGCTTCTTGAATGTTATAGAGAGTTCTACCACAAGACGGGCATGATACATAATCTGCACGAGTTAATCGAGTCCCTGTAGCCTGCAAGATATTATAAGCAAGGAAAGCCGCTGCCTGTGGCGTTTCCTCTGCTTGAACAAGCACAGCATCACCAATTCCATCGCACAGTAATGAACCAATATTACGAGCGGACACCAACGCAACATCTGCTGCAGGCACACTCCCCGGCATCAACACATCTTTCAATAAAATCGGATGGCGTTCCTCAATGACCGAAGCAAGCATACGGAAAGCATAAACCACATCCATATCTAAACCATTCTTTACCGTCACAATTTGAGGAGCATCACAGGCATTTACTTTTGCGATCTCAGCCGCATCTCGTGGGTCAACTTCCATCACCTTTAAGGCACTCAAGGAAAGCTCCGGCATCATATCGCCCATAGCATCACACTCTGATTGTAAACTTCCCCAGGCTTCATCCGTTGCAACAACACGCACTAAAGCATCATTACCAAGTTCTACACCATCACACAGCACAGACTCGCTACGGCGTTTTCTTATTTCCAGCGGATTGTAGCTCAGTTCCGGCTCAGCAAATTCCGGCATGGGGTCATCTAACTTTTCAGCAGGCTGGAATGGTTTTGACAACTGATAAGCGACAGGAACCTCATACACGGCATCTTCCGTAAGAGAAACTCGCAGAGTATCACCAATACCATCCATGAGCAAGGAACCAATACCCACAGCACTCTTGATGCGACCATCTTCACCACCCCCTGCCTCAGTAACGCCCAAGTGAATAGGATAATTCCAATCAGCCCCTAAAGCATTCATGCGAGCCACCAGCAAGCGATATGCAGCAATCA
This sequence comes from Akkermansia sp., assembly GCA_030525455.1. Taxonomy (GTDB): domain Bacteria; phylum Verrucomicrobiota; class Verrucomicrobiia; order Verrucomicrobiales; family Akkermansiaceae; genus Akkermansia. The sequence continues at coordinate 2,455 of JAUNER010000018.1, forward strand.
TGACCTTTACATTCGAGGCTTTCATCGAAAATACTAGCGAATGATAATCCAAATCGCGTGCAATCTGGGCAAACTCAAGAGCACTTTCCACCATCCCTTCAGGGGTGTCACCGAAACGATTGAGGATACGGTCTGACAAAGAACCATGATTAGAACCAATTCTCATGGCACGACCATGTTCTTTGCAAAATAGAACGAGTGGGGTAAACTCTTTACGCAATCTTTCCAATTCTTCTTCATATTCTAAATCAGAATATTCACGAACTTCAAATTTCTTCTTGTCGATAAAATTGCCTGGATTTACTCGAATCTTTTCCACCCACTTGGCGGCTTCCATGGCAGCATCCGGCTTAAAGTGAATATCGGCCACCAATGGCACATGACACCCGGCCGCACGCAATTCTCTAGCGACATTTTCTAAATTTGCAGCATACACTTTGGTCTGAGCTGTCAGACGAATAATTTCACACCCTGCTTCAGCTAAGCCGAGGGCTTCTTTTACACAGCTTTCCGTATCTCTCGTATCAGAAGTAAGCATCGATTGAACTCGAATGGGATTTCCCCCCCCAAGACCAACATTACCTACCATAACTTCGCGAGTAACTCGCCTTGTATAATGAAATGGACTCTGACAATAGAAAGGTTGCATACCCCTACTGTACATTGCAAAGACAGAGTGTCAACCATCCTCATTCACTTTTTCAAATTTTCTACCCAAAAATACCATATACCACATAGGTCAGTAGGGATAAACCATAAACCGCAAATACAAACACAGCGGTACTTACAAAAAAGAATTTACTCCCCCAAAATAACAAATACCGATGAATAGACTGCATCATTTTACACGAACAGCTCACATAATAAAGAAGTACCAAAATACCAAAGACCAAGGAAAACTTCAAGCACCCCGACAAAGCCGGCGGAGTATACTGAAAAATCACATTACTTTCACCTTCCGGTACTTCGACAGCTAAAAGCTCACCTACTTTTTTTAGCACCGCTCTTTCATGATTGACATAGACACCCCAACCATTCTCTGCCACCACCGGAATCATGAGAACTTGCGGTTTATTTGATTTTACTTTTAAATTGACTAATCCTCCTTTTGCTTCATTTATCTGAACTTCACCATCCTGTTTCGGGAATTCCTCATGTTCACGAACCGCATAAATAGCCATCGGAGCCGCCCCCATGCCATTAGTTTCTGCCGTCACTATTACCGAATGAACATCATTTTTTTTACGAATCGCAAAAACGCCATTATAACTCCAACTCTGAGATTCACTCTTCCCTAAAAACTCGGCCATGATTGGGACTTCACGTCCATTTACTGTAAGGTGAGAATAATTACCTTTTATTTCACCATACAAAGCACATTCATCTGCCGGCAATTCAGCCATCAGCGACGTTTCACCATTCAATTCCAAAATTTTTTCATAAAGAGGTGATTGACGTTGTGGATAAAGCCGAGCGTAAAGAGTATTCATGTACTCAAAAGGAGATTGCCCCTTTTCATACCTCCACTGCAAAACAGACCTTGGTAATAATCGAGCCCATCCTACATCCACATCACCTATTCGATAAACATATCGCCCACTCCTATCTTGTCTTGCCTCAAATTTTACTATCGCTTCTTTAGATGAATCTTTTTCGGCAGAAAGCACAAAGCCATGCCCCAATAACTTATCGCTAAAAATTGTTCCCCCCTGCCCCATCGTCCGGGTAAAATCCATGCGGTACCCCAAATGCCAAAGAAACTCAGCATGCGTTCGCCCGGTCGTATGGCGGAAATTACTAATTGTAGGGATATTCCCCATGCAACCGGAATTTGCCATCATTAATTGGTCTTTGTCTTTAATACGCATCACCCCGGCTTTATCCCCCATCACAGAGGATAACCAAATGGCATTTTCGCATTGGAGAGCAGATTTTTCCATTGTCCCCGACTTCCAAAATCCGGCAAATCCACCTACGGAACATAACATAACAAAAACAAGTACCCCCTTATATGAAAAAGGAACCTTTCCCTTATCCTGTTTCTTACAAAGCAAGTATGCCGCACACGCAATTACCAATAAATTAGGGATAAATCCATAGCGTACAGCAAAGTCAATATAACTCCACAAATGAGCCGCCCGATGAATAGGCTCAATAAATGCCGGGCAAATACTAAGTAGCAACATTACTCCCCATAAACGCTTCTCTACTTTACTAAGAGTTCCCCACCATTCTTTATCTGCATACGCTCTCCAAAATATATACATAATCCCCAAACTAGGAAAACAAGCTATCAATCGTTCCAACAAATTTGGTGGGTCAAATGGCCACAAAAACTCAACCATTGTCGGTTCATAAACCATTTCTGCTCGTAATGAACCCTCGTTCATAAACCACATAGGCAACCAATTATAAATAGTGACAACAAAAACACAAAATGTCGCCCAGAATAGCCGACCAAGCACCTCATTGCGATTTTCTGTATCTTCTGCTTTTGTGTAAAACCACGCAAACACCCACCCCATTATCACTGCCATAAAGGCACTATACATAGATGTGGCCAATAAAAACAAGCCCAACACATATAACCAAGGCGATGCTCCTTTGAGCAATCGATACAATCCCCATGCAAAAAGAGGGAAAATAGCCGCATGGTCTAAAAATGGCATAAAACCATATTTCGTTTGAATAAATCCGCCCACGGCATAGCCAACTGTTAAAACCACAGACCAATGCAATGATAATCGAGAAAATACTCCACGCAAAAATCCCCACATGGTTAAGCAACTACATAGTACGCTCACCATCATAACCCACACCATGTCTTGCAATAAAAAACCTTCTCCCAGAATCAATGCGACCCATGTAGAGGGCATCAATAACTGATGTGGCAACGAGGCGGCAAGGCGAACTCCCGCACCTTCATGTATATTGATAAAGAAAGCCCCATCTCCCCAAGACGACGATAATGCTGAAATATAATAACGCAGAGTCGGGTATACCAACTGCCCATTGTCCATGTACTCTAGTCCATTTTCGCCAAATGGATAAATGCCTCGCACCGCAAAAAAAATACATAAACAGGTTAGTGATAGCAGCACTGAAATTCCACATGCTATCACACTGCATTTTCGGCTAGAGCTCATCATACCTCTTCATACTTTTCTACTGCATTGATTAATTGTAAGGCCTGCCGACATTCCCGGACATCATGAACTCGATGAATATGAACCCCATGCAAATGCCCATAAACAGTCATTGTGGCTGTACTTAAAGCAGATTTCCCGGCGTCTTGAGAATGTAATATTGTCGCTAACATTCGTTTGCGAGATAAGCCCAATAAAATAGGTCTATCTGCAACTTGTAGCTTCTTCATGTTTGCCAGCAACATTAAATTATGTTCCAATGTTTTACCAAATCCAATACCAGGGTCCCAGCAAATTTGCTTCGGGTTCATACCCATTAATATAAGCTGTGAGTATTTTTTTTCAAAGTACCCTTGTACTTCTCTTACCACATCTACATAGCTTGGAGCTACTTGCATTGTTTCTGGCTTACCCTGCATGTGCATAATCACCACAGCACAGCCGGAAGATACACATAATTCCCTCATTTTCACGTCACTCAATCCACTAATATCATTAACAATATCCACCCCGGCATTTAATGCGGCTTCTGCAACTTCCGAATGCCGCGTATCAATAGATAAATAAACATCTGTCTGCTGACGCAATTCGCGAATAACCGGCAACACCCTCCGAATTTCCTCTTCTGCAGAAACTTCTTCTGCCCCGGGGCGAGTTGATTCACCCCCAATATCTATAATTTGAGCCCCCTCATTTATTAAGCTAAGAGCATGAGTTACAGCATTTTCCACAGACATAAACCTACCGCCATCAGAAAATGAATCCGGTGTAACATTGACAATGCCCATCAATATTCCACCCGCTGAAATATCCCATTCCTTATGTCGTACCAACCAGTCCATTTGCTTTTAATACTTGTCAAAGAGACTATACATCATTTTAATAGCTTAGGAATACACTTTTTTTTCATCGTGAATATTTCACCATTATATTTTCTCATCCCATTGGCTCTAATGAATAGCTCTCTGGCAGATAACCAAGAGATATTCAAAACAAACACTAGTTCTTCTCGCTTGGTTAAACACGAAGATGGCTCAAGAAGCTACTTCGAAAAAACCAACGAAGGCAAGGGTATGCGTAAAACCACATACAACACCAAAAACGTCCTTGTCTCTGTAACCTTGTACTTCCGCGGCTCTCACCATGAATTACGAGCCTGCTTGATTTACGATGGCAATAAAAACGAACTCTTTTACGTCCGCTATGGCTACGATAAAGATGCCAACCTAAGAGAAGAGCAAATGTTTGATTTCAAAACAAAAGAACTCGTCCGACGATTCATTTACACATACGATGCCCAAGGTAATAGAAGCAAACCCGTATGCATCACTTTTGTAAAACCTCGTGAAGGAACAGAACAACATGCTCAACCCACGGCACCGGAAAAAGACCCGTTTGCCGATGACTTCCGAAAACCATAGAGACACTACCTCTAATTCCACCTCTTCCTTTCACTCTCATTGCTACCTAAATCTCTTAGGTAGCTTTTTTATTGGTCCATAAACACGAAAAAAGACGCCCTTTTGCCATGATGCAAAAGGACGCCTTGATTATTTTATAGAAAGGGAGATGATGACTCCGGCAATTAAGCCTGACGAGCCTTACGAATTACGGAGCTAACAGTTTCAGAAGGCTGAGCACCGCAACCAATCCACTTATCAACCTTTTCAAGGTCGATTGTGTAGTTAACACCTTCCTTCATTGGGTCATAGGTGCCAACTTGTTCAATGTATCGACCATCGCGACGAGCACGACTGTCTACAACAACGATCTTGTAATAAGGACGGTCCTTGGAACCCTGACGGTTGAGTCTGATTGCTACTGCCATATCAATTTGTAAGTGAAAGTTTTTCTGTAATCTTCCCACCCTCGATTTCACGTACCAGTGGGAGATTCGTGCCATTGGCGGGTGCCAATGTATGCCTTATTATCGAGATAAAGTCAATACTAGAGTTGCTTTTCTTGAAAAAAATCATGCCCTAGGGTGTGTTTTTTTATAAATCTCGGCCATTCGAGCTCGAGTGACATGCGTATAAATCTGTGTAGTGGACAACGAGGAATGCCCCAACAATTCCTGCACCGAACGCAAATCTGCCCCTGCATCAAGAATATGCGTAGCAAAGGTATGGCGTAACTTATGTGGAGAAATACTAAAAGGGATAGATGACAAATCCACATACTTATTCAGCATATACTGCACAGCTCTACCGGACAATCGAGTACCTATTCTAGAGACAAATAAAGGCTCAGAAACCGCCAAACCGGCCATTTCTACATATTTTTCTAACGCCGCAAGAGCCGGGATACCTACCGGCAAAACTCTTTCTTTTCGACCCTTACCAATAACTCTCACCCCTTGTAAATGATAATCTATGCTCCCGACATTCAAAGCTACCAATTCACTTAATCTCATACCGCTGGAATAAAAAAGCTCTAATATAGCGGCATCTCTATATGGCAACCATGCCGGGGCATTTGCCGGGGGCGAGATTTGATATGGGAGCTCTAATAGTTCCAGCATTTGCTTTTCCGTCAAAAACACCGGCAAATTGGTATTTTTCTTTGGTAAAGAAATACCTATCATAGGATTTTTTTTTAATCCATGCCGTTTTGACAAAAATCTGTAAAAACTCCTCAATGCAGAAAATCGCAAGCGAATTGTCGCAGATGATAACTCTTCTTTTGCAGATTGATAAAGCCAATCTCGCATATCCTCACTTTGGCAAGATTCCCATGAAACAAACTCCTTGCCTTTCCAATCCTTAAATTGACGCAATGTACGCCTATACACACTTTGCGTGTGTTTAGAAAACTGTCGTTCGATTTGTAGATAGCGGAAATATTCTTCCTCCTGTTTAATTACAGACATAAATTATTCCTCATCCGTAGTCGAAACGTCTTCTTTCAGCAACACATCACTCATATTTGCTTGAATGAATAAATCAATAAGGTCTTCGTTAGAGCCATCCAATCCCATCGGGGCATCCTCATGGCTTGCGGCCAATGCTTGCTCTCTTTCTACGGGACTTAATTGACCATCTTGGTCTACATCATGTGCATCTAAAAGTGATTGCCATAATTCATAATATAAAGCCTGAGCATCTTTTCTTACCATTTCATGCTCTGCCGGGTCTAAAATGCCATTTTTATTGGCATCATACTTTTCAATAAGCAAATTCCTAGTAAGTAGCATCAAACCGGGAGCTACACGGAATTGTTTTTTCCCAGAAGCTTTCACATCAATCATTGCAGACTGAGACGAGCTATCTGGCTCATGTCTGTCTCTATGTGGGGGAATCGCTCTTCGTGGGAATGGTGATTTAGAACGTTCGCGAAGCTTGCGGAATTCTTCCGGCGAATATTTACCATCACCATCTTTATCAAATCGCTTAGCGAATTCTCTACGAGCTTTTTTTCTTGCTTCACGAGCGTCTTTCCTTAATTGAGCTTTTTGCTCATCCGTTAGAGAATCACATCCCTCCGTGCCATATTTATCCAAAATAAGCTGTCGCAATAATAAGGTCATAGGCACATTTGTTCCATTCGCGTGAGTAACTCGCTCAGTCTCCGGACTTGCAAAGGATGTCCATGTGCAAACAACACTAGACACAGCAAACAACAAAAATACAGAAACCTTACCCATTGTCTTTACCATACCTAATGATAAATACCCCAAAAAGTCAATCAAGTTTCAAAAAAACACCTACCTATGCTAGTCTTTAACATTATAAAGCCCAGATATAGGTAGGTGAAAACAAAATTATATCAAAAAAAGCAATAGCTTACTTGTCTACACGAACAATAGCCTGCTTTTCAACTTCAATGATAACACCCTCGGCAATCTTCAAATTAACGGTAGATTCATTTACTTTTTCAATCATCCCGTGAATACCGGCATTTGTTACCACCTTATTACCACGCTCAAGGGCGGCAAGACGAGCTTCTTGTTCCTTAGCAGCCTTGCGTTGAGGACGAATCAATACCACCCAAAACAACACAATGCAAATAACAAACATCATCATGTCGCCACCTAAAAAACCGCCTAAACCTCCGGAAGATTCCTGAGTTTGTGGTGCAGGTGTTGGAGCAGGAGCTGTCGTCGTTGTAGTTGTTGCTGCCGGAGCAGCCTGAGCTAATGTAAAGATAGTCATAATAATTCGTTTGCTTTGTATCGCGAGATGAATGAGTCCTTAAAGGAAGCGAAGTTCCCGGCGGCGATAGCCTCTCGCGCTTGAGCCATCATCCGCAGATAGAATTCCAGATTTTGGAAAGAAAGCAATCTTAAAGCGAGTATTTCTCCGGCTTTAAACAAATGACGCACGTAAGCACGTGAGAATTGCGTGACATGAGGATGACCTTCGGGGTCTATTGGGCGTTTATCTTTAGCCCATCTCTGATTTTTAATGTGCATAGGACCATCAGGAGTCATGGCAATTCCATGGCGAGCCAATCGTGTAGGCATGACACAGTCAAACATATCAACCCCACGAGAAATCATCTCTAAAATCTGAGGTGGAGTACCAAGACCCATAGCATACCGCGGTTTATTTTCCGGCAAAAATGGGGCACTATGGTCGATGGCTTTGAGCATTTCCTCTTCAGGCTCACCCACAGAAACCCCACCAATAGCGTAGCCATCAAAATCCATACCGGCTAATTCCTCTGCACACTGTTTACGTAAATCAGCATACACGGAGCCTTGTACAATGCCAAAATGGTGTTGTCTCCCTTCACCGGAGTTAGGCTTATTTTCATTTATCCACGATTTGCATCGTTCTGCCCAGCGAAGAGTTAAACCTAGTGATTTTTCTGCATATTTACGGTCACATGGGTATGGAGGACATTCATCAAACAACATGGCAATATCGCTCCCCAATTCCGCTTGAATCTGCATGGACCGCTCAGGGCTCAGCATCATCCTTGAGCCATCCAAGTGATTCTGAAAGCGTACCCCCTCTTCTGTAATTTTTCTCAATTTCGCTAACGACCATACTTGGAATCCACCAGAATCCGTCAGAATCGGGCGCTTCCACCCAGAAAATTCATGCAAGCCCCCCATTTCCTTTACCAACTCCGAACCAGGACGTATGGATAAATGGTAGGTATTACCCAAAATAATTTTTGCCCCAAGAGCTTCTAAATCCTGTGGATGAAGAGTTTTCACAGACCCTTGTGTACCAACAGGCATAAAAATAGGCGTAGGCACGGAACCATGGGGCAATTCTAATGTCCCTAACCGAGCATCAGTCGATGCATCTTTTTGATGAAGTGTAAACGGCATGTCTCTAGGCAATTTTTTTCTTTATAAATCTAGCTCTATAAATAGGTTTTCCCATAGATTCCCATTGGAGCTGAAAGTCCGTCTTTGGATAATAAAAAGCATCTTCGGGCCACTCAATTTGCTCAAAGAGACCACTCTGCTCAACGTGCTCCAATACCCATTGAAAATATTCCTCATGGTCTGTCTTAAACAAAAACTCACCATCATCCGTCAAGGCTCGACTTAAAATGGGCAAAAAATCTTGTTGAACGAGTCGGTTTTTATGGTGTCTTTCTTTCGGCCAAGGATCTGGGCATAAGTAATGTAAACGAGAAATACATTTTGGCTCCATAAGCCATTCTAAAAAATAGCGACTCTCTATGCGACACACTCGTACATTTTCAATGCCTAATTGAGCGGCTTTCGAGCAAACGCCACGAACACGCCCTAATAATCGCTCAATACCCAAAAATCGTCTATCGGGATAATGCCCAGCCATTTGTAACAAAAATCCACCATCCCCACAGCCTAAATCTACTTCAAACGGACCATCTGTACCAAATATATCTTTGGGAGATAGCTTACCAAAATAGTTTTCCGGGATAAATCCTATAGATGACATATTCTCTTTACGTTGTGTTAATTTACTTTTTTGATGGCCTAGGTAGGGTTAGAATTTCAAGCAAATACTTACCATAATCCGTGTTTTTCATCATCTCTGCCTGACGACTAATCATTTCGGCATCAATCCAATGGTTGTTATAGGCAATTTCTTCTAAACAAGCAACTTTAAACCCTTGGTGATGCTGAATGGTACGGACAAACATGGAAGCTTCCAGCAATGAATCATGCGTGCCGGTATCTAACCAAGTATAGCCTCGATTCAAAATTTCTACAGTTAATTGTGCTCGTTTAAGATATTCTTGATTCACAGAAGTGATTTCAAGCTCACCTCTAGCAGATTTTGAAACACTGTGTGCTATTTCTACTACTTGATTATCATAAAAATACAACCCTGTAACGGCAATATCTGATCTTGGTTGGCTAGGTTTTTCCTCTATCGAAATAACTCGACCGTCATCATTAAATTCTACCACACCAAACCGCTGAGGGTCATGAACTTGATAACCAAACAACGTAGCACCCTGTTGTAATGTGGCGGCTTTACGCAGTTTTTCTGTAAGCCCTCGCCCATAAAATATATTATCGCCCAAGACCAGGGCCACAGCATCGTTCCCAATAAAGTCAGCTCCAAGAATAAATGCCTGTGCCAAGCCCTCTGGTTGCGGTTGTTCACAATACTCAAAATGAACCCCAAACTGGGCACCATCACCCAGAAGTTCCTTATATAAAACTAAGTCTGAAGGAGTTGATATAATTAAAATTTCCCGAATCCCTGCCAACATAAGCACAGAAATGGGATAATACACCATAGGTTTATCGTATATCGGCAATAATTGTTTACTGACCGATAATGTGACGGGAAACAATCGTGAACCGCGTCCACCTGCTAATACGATACCCTTCATGTGAATAGTTTACTTATTTATCCCTAACCGCTCAAGCCGATAATCACCAGATAAAATTTGCTCCCACCAAGCTTTATTTTCCAGATACCACTCTATAGTTTTACGGAATCCGGAACTATGATTCTGTTGAGGTTCCCAATGAAGTTCTCTTTTTATTTTTCCGGCATCTATTGCGTATCGCAAATCATGACCGGGTCTATCCTGAACAAACACAATTTGCTCGGCATAACTTCTGCCATCTTCTCGGGGCCTTAACTCATCTAAGTGCTTACATATAAGTTTTACCAAGTCTAAATTGGTCATTTCATTGTTACCACCTATATTATAAGTTTCTCCTATTTTGCCACTTGAAACGACAGTCAATAATGCCTCGCAATGGTCTACAACGTATAACCAATCTCGCACATTTTCGCCCTTACCATAAATAGGGATGTCCCGCCCGGCTATGGCATTTAATATCACCACAGGTATGAGTTTTTCGGGAAATTGGTAAGGACCATAATTATTTGAACAATTTGTAATTAAAGTAGGTAGGCCAAAAGTATCATGCCAAGCACGAACTAAGTGGTCACTTGAAGCTTTACTGGCAGAATAAGGGGAATGTGGGCGATATGGTGTTTCTTCCGTAAATAGCCCCTCTTCTCCTAATGAACCATAAACCTCATCCGTTGAAATATGATGAAACCTAAATGTTTTTTTTCCCTCCTCGCTTAAACTTCGATAATATTCTAGGGCACATTGCAACATCGTAAAGGTCCCCATCACATTGGTCGTCATAAAATCCCCTGGTGCATCAATAGAGCGATCCACATGAGATTCTGCGGCTAAGTGCATTATCCAATTCGGACGAAACTCCGTCATGGCCTGATGCATAGCTTGGGCGTCTCGTACATCTGCTTGCAAAAATTGATAATGCTCATGCCCCTCAATGTCTTTTAATGAATGGAGGTTCCCAGCGTAGGTTAAAAGGTCAACATTTAATACATTATACCCTCGACTTATAAGTAATCTTACCAAATTGGAACCAATAAACCCTGCTCCGCCGGTAACTAAAACTTTCATATATTTACTCCTGATAATAGATAAAAGAAAACCGCCCATGCTTATCCCAAAACGGGAAAGCATGGGACGGTGCTGTATAATAAAATCGATTTTGTTCTCAATCTAAGTCCGACGACTTAGACTAACGACTCAAGCCACGACACAAAGAAACAATCTCTTCGTTCACGGCATATTGCTGACCAGCTACAGAATCAAGAGTAGCATAGCTATACAAGCCGTCACGATAGACCATAATCTTATTAATTTCGTCGTTCAGCAAAGCATCTACGGCTCTCGTAGCAAATCGAGTACCCATTAATCTGTCTCGTGCCGTCGGAGAACCACCTCGCTGAACGTGACCTAAAACCGTTAAACGTGTATCCATGCCGGCTCGCTCAGTAAGCCAACGTGTCAAATATTGAGCAACACGTGTGCCTTCTGCAACAACGGCAATAACACAGCTACCTTCTTCCTTAATTGCCCCCTGTAATCTATCATAAATAGATTCCAAATCATAAGGAATTTCCGGTACGATACAAATATCTGCACCACTACACAATGCCGTTGTCATTGCTAAATAACCACAGTCACGCCCCATTGTTTCAATAACAAAAGCACGATGGTGTGAACGAGCGGTATCTCTCACAGAGTCAATGCAATTCAAAATCACATTCTGAGCTGTATCTACCCCTAAGCAATAGTCTGTACCGGCAATGTCGTTGTCAATAGTGGCTGGAATACCTGCAAATGGAATTTCAAAATCGTTAAAAAAGTCGTTCAATGCACGAAAGGAACCATCACCCCCCATAATCACAAGCTTGTCAATACCACGTTCTTTCAAATGCATGTATGCTTGCTTACGACATTCATATTCAAAGAATCGTTTTGAACGTGAAGAGCGCAATAAAGTACCGCCACGATAAATCATATCGCGGGTAAGCTCATTTGAAGCTAGCCTAATTTTACCATCAATCAACCCTTCGAGCCCGTCGTAAACCACATAAGGGTCAACCCCTAATGAACGGGAATGATCCACAGCTGCTTTAATGGCCGGATTCATGCCTGCGGCATCGCCGCCTGATGTCATAATGGCAATTCCACTCATAATAAATATAGTTAAACTTTTCCGAAATCAAATACTACTATGATACAAAAATAATGCAAGCACGGAATTTTTTTCTGGCACATTTAATTCTTCCATTTCATCATGTATGCCAATGAACGAAATTGCTTCCACTCTCCTACAAATCACAGCAATCCTTCGCGATGATGTCGCTAAGCTAGAGTTTTCGCATCCTGTGCAATATACTTATAATCCACTAACTTACGCATGGGAACCACATGAGTTATATATCAAAAAATATGGTAATTCGAAGAAAAAAAACCTATTTCTAGGCATGAATCCCGGGCCATTTGGGATGGCTCAGACAGGAGTTCCCTTTGGCGAAGTTAATGCTGTCATGAACTGGCTTCACATACACAGCAACTACACTCCACCCCAAAACACACATCCGAAACGCCCAATTCTAGGGTTTAATTGTCCTCGTTCAGAAGTCAGTGGGCGTCGATTATGGGGCTTGTTTGCAGAGCATTTCACTGATGCAGAACATTTCTTTGAAGACAACTATGTGGCTAATTATTGTCCTCTTATTTGGATGTCTGAATCAGGAGCCAACATAACGCCGGACAAATTACCCGCAGAACAGCAAAATGCAGTCGATAACGCATGTATGAAACACCTCGTACAGCTTATCTCTACCCTAGAAACACATACTCTCATAGGTGTGGGGGCATACGCTACAAAAAAACTGCAAGCTGCTGCAAAACAACTTCCAAATAAAACATTTACTATCGGCACCTTATTGCACCCTAGTCCAGCCTCTCCGATTGCCAATAAGCTCTGGCCTAGTCGCCCTACCGAACAATTAAAAGAGCTGCATATTATTTAACTCAGCATCAAAGATTTCTTTGACGTGCATTTGTTAAATGTAACGTCACAGAGACGCTATCTGTTCTCGGTAATATGTATTTATGCAGGGTGACATCAACGTGCCAAGCATTAAAGTCATGTAAACAGATTTTAGCTAAATCCTCGGCTAAAGTTTCTACCAATTTGCGAGGACATCTAAGAGCTTCTGCTCTCAAGGCCTTTGACAATGAATCGTAACAAACAGTACGTGAAAAATCATCATTTATCCCTACCAATGTTTCATCTGGGTAAAATGATAAATCTAGCTTCAAAGTTTGCATTTCTGCACGTTCCTCGTCTGGTACACCAATGTACGTATCTAATTCCAATCCATGTATATTAATGGAATCTTTAGAATCGCTTGGCAAGGGGAACCGTCTCATTAAAGTACGAAGTACCATTAGGTTTGGCACAATCATATCCGGGGCGACTTTAGATAATTGACTAGCATCATTGTAGCCGGTCAATACAGCAATAGAGGTAATGCCTGCATGATGAGCAGTTTCTACATCATGCTGCATATCACCTATAAAGGCGGTTTCGTGGGCATGAAGCCCATGTTGTGCCAAAAGACTATGTATATGTGCATCCTTGTGCCTAATGCCAGAATGAATAGCCTCAAAATAATGGAATAAGCCCAGCTCTTTACATTGCACCTCAAATTCTTTAGCATCAACACTTGTCAATATAAAACACCGCACGCCGCGAGCTTTGCAAAATTCTAAGAATTCACGAGCATAGGGCAAAACAGAAACAGGTGCCTGAGATACGCGAAAGGCATAACGGAAATGATCTTCTAATTCATCTAAATCTGCCTGCGGTAAAACCCTTGCATAATAATCCGGATATGGTAACTGAAATTCAGCTCGGAAAGCTTCCCTATCTAATGGGGCTTTACCATACTGCGAAAAAACATAATTAGAAGCATCTAAGGTTAATTGTAAATCATCAACTAAAGTCCCTGACCAGTCAAATATAATATTCTTAAACATCGATTGCTTCCTTTTTTATGTTAATCTAGGGCATATCGCATTGCCGCAATGCCAAACATACTGGCTGTCTCCACTCGAAGAACTATCGGACCTAACGAGACAGGCACAAAATCTGCATCCAAAGCTCTTTGTGTTTCTGCATCGGTAAAATCGCCTTCCGGACCTACCAATAATGAAACTTTGCGTATGTTTTGCACACGTGCTTCTTCTAATACATCTCTAACGGGACGTACCCCAGGAACTAAAGAGGCAATAACACGAAGCCCCATGGGGAGCTGCCCTTGTATCCACTCATTATAGTAAATAGGCGTATGCACGATAGGCAATGTATTTTGACCACATTGCTTACATGCCTCTAATGCTGTACGTTGCCATTTTTTTTGTTTGGCAGATGCTTCCTTTACATTTAATCGCACAATGGTTCGCTCTGTAATCAAAGGCACAATAGCAGAAACACCTAACTCAACTGCCTTTTGGATAATAAAATCCATATTTGAACCTTTAGGGACTGACTGGCACAAAGTAATATGTGCGAGTTCTTGTTTCTCTTCACACATATCACCGGGAATTAATAACACAGAATTCCCATGCGGAGATTCTGCTACTTCTGCATTTGCCGCACGTCCCTCACCATCAAAAACCACACATTTATCACCCTTTTTTAATCGCATCACGCGTGCAGCATGATGTGCTTCATCACCTGTTAATTCCCATACAGATGATTGCCAATCTTTTGCTGGCAAATAAAACCGGGCCATAAGTTGTGAGGTTTCTTATTCTTCGTTCAAATACGTTGCCGCCTTGGCATCAAATGCGACGCATTCCGGTTGATTGCGTTTATACTCCAATGAGTCCAAGAATGCATCCAGCAAGCCTTTTTGCTTCTTGTCTAACTTCACAGGAATTTCAATATCAACTTCAATAAGCATATCACCTCTTTGAGAACTTCTCAATACAGGCATACCTTTGCCCTTAAGTCTGAAAATCATACCATTTTGAGTCCCCTCTGGCAACTTAATGGCAGAAGCACCTTCCAATGTAGGCACTTTTAGCTTACCTCCGGATAAAGCTAACCCCAATGGAACCGGTACTGTACATACTAAATCAGCCCCTTCGCGTGAAAAAATCTCATGTGGCAAAACTTCAATAAATACATGCAAATCCCCTGTAGGACCGCCATGTACACCGGCATCACCCTCACCACTTACACGCATTTGCTGACCGGAAGCAATACCGGCAGGAATATTTATCGTTAGCGGTGATTCTGATCGCACACGACCTTCGCCATGACAACTTGAGCATGGGTCGGTAATTACCTCACCTGAGCCGTGGCAGTGCGGACAAGTTGATTGTTGAACGAAAAACCCACTCTGTTGGGTAATGACACCTGTACCTCTACAGGTCGAACACGTTTTAAACGATTCCTTCCCCCCCTTAGCACCGGAACCGCCACATTTTTCACAACTAACAAGTCGCTCTATAGCCAGAGTTTTTCTACATCCCTTGGCAGCTTCTTCCAGAGTAATATCCAAGTCGTAACGCAAATCAGAACCAGGACGTTTACTGGAGCGTCGCTGACCACCGCGAGCACCGCTAAACATATCCCCAAATCCGCCCATACCGGAAAACATTTGGGCAAATATATCCATCGGGTCTTGGAAACCACCCCCGAACCCACCGCCGGCATGTCCACCTTGTTCAAATGCGGAATGGCCAAAGCGATCATACGCAGCTTTTTTATCCGGGTTTGAGAGCACATCGTATGCTTCCCCCAGTTCCTTGAATTTTTCTTCTGCAGCCGGGTCATCCGGATTGCGGTCCGGGTGATATTTCAAGGCTAATTTACGATAGGCCTTTTTAATTTCATCATCAGAGGCATTTTTAGACACCCCTAACACTTCGTAATAATCTTTCTTAGACATTGTCTATGAATAAATTTTCGTTAAACCTCTTCTACTTCATTATGAGCAACAACAACATTTGCCGGACGCATCAAACGGTCTTTAAGCAAATACCCCTTACGAATAACACGCAAAATCGTTCCTTCAGGTTGCTCAGATTTCTCACGTTGCAGAGCTTCTTGGGTGGTATGGTCAAACATATCACCAACGGCAGGAGCAACAGCTGTTACACCATTACTGCTTAAGAACTCATCTAACTGTTTCTTCACCATATTCATGCCAATATAAATCATGGATGAAGTATCTGCACTTGCGGCCATCAGCCCCATTTCAAAGTTATCAATAACAGGCAATAGCTCTTCTAATAATCGCTGATTAGCATACTTCACACACTCTTCTTTCTCTTTAACCATACGCTTGCGATAATTATCATACTCCGCAGCTGTGCGCATGGCGGCATCTCGCCATTTGAGCAATTCTTCTTCTAAACTTGGCGTGGCAGTCTCTTCCGTAGCCTCTGTCTCTGGTGTACCTTGCTCCAATTCTACTTCTTCATCCAAGGTTTGTTTTTGTTCTTCTTCGTTCATGTTTTGATTATGCAACTTGTTTACAACTAGGTCAACGCCTCTCTAAGACATATCTTTTTATATAAAATCAACAGTCTCAAATCGCCCGCTGTTCAAAAAAACACACACCTACCCCACATCAACTCCCCCAGCGAGATAAGAAATCTTCGCACACATCGGGAACTTCCACCATTTTTATCCGACCAGTTTCTCCTCGTAAAATGGAAATTTGACTTTTAGGTACATTTAACCATTTTGAGAGGAATAGAACCACCTCTTTATTGGCTTTCCCCTCAACCGGAGCCGCCGCAATGCGTACCTTTAGAACCCTGCCCACTCGGGGGTCTTCTTCCCATTCCATCGGCTCACTTTTCCGGGCATTCGGTACTACTTTTAGTGCCAATTTCATCCCTTCCTCCTCTGCCAATCTAGTAATTCTTCGTATTTTATCAACTTACCACCAAATAAATCCAGAGCACTACCAACAGTAGCATCCATTGCTCCACGACTTAGGGAATTAATATCGTCAAAGTCAGATAATTTAAAAATTCCGCCTGCGTATGTCATGGGTAAACGTCGCCATTGCCCCAACATTGATACCAATTCTCTATCAATGCCGGAACACAATCCCTCAACATCTGCCGCATGAATAAGGAACTCTACACAAGATTCAGCTAAAACATCTAAAGTTTGTACTGTCACCTGGAGTTCCGTAAGAGTTTGCCACCTATTCATCGCCACGGTCCAGCCCTTTGAGGTTCTCCGACAACTCAAATCTATCACTAAATGAGCTCGCCCAACGGCTGATACTAAATCCTTTAATTTATGCTCAAGAAAATGCCCCGTATTATCAAATAAACATGAGGTAACTATAACATGACTTGCCCCGGCTTCTATCCATTCTTCTGCATTTTGTGCATTAATCCCGCCCCCTATCTGAAGTCCACCCGGCCACACTGCTAGTGCATTTTTTGCTGCTAGATCATTCCCTGGCCCCAGCTTGATAACGTGACCACCTTTTAAGCCGTCTTTTTTATAGAGTTGAGCATACCATGCACTTGACCTATCAGAGACAAAATTAGTTTTTAACTCAGACTCATTTTGAGAAAGAGTACCACCAACGATTTGTTTTACCTGTCCACGATGCAGGTCAATACATGGTCTAAATCTAGTCACGAGCTTAAAACTTCTGTTCTTTCTTTTCTTCTGGCATAAGAATAAGGCCTTCTTCTGTATCTTTACATGGTACACCATACCAGCCTTCACCCAGAATTTTCACAAGGTCAAAACCATATTCCCCACTGCTATTGATGGGTTTTGCACTGCGTGAAAGAACAGCTCTTACTCTTAATGCCCCTTCTTCGTCATTAGCATTGATAACTCGATAAGGAGAAGTGTACACATCCTCATTTAACTTAAATAACATATACACCTTTCTCCCTAAATCTGATTTTTTTGGGACCATAACTAGTGGACGTCCTATACTGCGTGCATCTGTACCGTTCACGCCAGGAGCAATCACTCGCAAAGCATATTCATCTCTCGTTTCCGCCACTTTTTCTCGAAATAACCAAACACGAAATTGCCCCATGTCTAATCCATCCCCTTGGACAAATTTTTCCCATTCTTCCGGCTGGTAACGAGCAAATTGTTGCCAGTCTAATTTCCATTCTTTCGTAGAATCATCTTGAAAGAAGCAGAACTCCATATCGGGTGTTTTTTTGAATCCAAGCAATAAATGAACACTTGGTCGCCCCTCGACTTCCAAGAAGGTGAGTCTTTTTGCCCCTGTTGTTTGACTACCTAATCTTTCTGGTGGTTCCACAGCATAATGCCTTACCATTAATGGTAGAGTTTCTTCTGAATTCCACACGTAATTTGACTTAGCCACGATATCCGGTGAACCTAAATACCCCTGAACTTGCTGTAAACACTGACGCAAAACTTTCTGCCGCTCCATTGGTGGCACGTCGTATGGCTTCCAAAAACTATATTCAACCTTATCCTTCAGTCTGACTTCTATTTTCTCCTTTAAGGCATCCGGAGTGACACACAAACGCACCGCAGATTTTGAATCAACTGATTCTTGTTTCTTCTTAATCCAATAAACGACTGCTCCTAGAAATGCAACTATGGCAGTACTGAAAAATATCACAGCAAACACTTCCCATACTCGACTAGTGCCTTTATCCGTTCTTGTCATAGATTCCATCATATTAGGATTTCGCTTTAATCTTTCTAAGTTGTCTCTCAATCCGTGCGTTGAGCGTACATAAAACTTTCACCATTTTCAACGAGAAAAATTGAGCATTCCTCCAGATGCAGAGAAATGCTCAAGATAAATTTTCTTTCTGTTTAAGCTATGCACCGGCCTTCATTGACTGTTGCACTTCTTCATGTAAGCCATGCTTACGAGAGAAGAACAAAGCCGTTGGTGATGCAATATAAATAGATGAATAAGTACCAATAATAATACCTGCTATGATTGACCATGAGAATTCTTCCATAGCAGGACCACCGAAGAAATACAAACACCCAAGCACAGCCAATGTAGACATAGATGTCAATATAGTACGAGACAAGGTTTGGTTAATAGCATCATTCATTAACTTCTCAATGCTCTCATCAGGTTCTGCATATCGTAGTTGCTCACGAATTCGGTCAAATACCACAATTTTGTCGTTAATGGAGTAACCAGCTACCGTCAGCAATGCACCAATATGTATAACATTAAGCTCTGTTCCACAGACAACCACTAACCCAAGAACCATGAGTACATCGTAGGTTAATGCAACTACAGCCCCCACAGCAAAGGTCCATTCAAATCGCAATGTAAGGTAAATCATAATACCGACCAAGCCAAAGAATAAAGCCCATGCTGAGGTAATAAGAGTATCATAGCCCATTGATTGACCAATAGTTTCTTCGCTAAATGGAGCACTGGCCAATACCGGGAACTTTTCTTTTAATGTATTGACTACAATTTCTTTGTCCTTTGCATTATCAGAAAAGCTTACCGCGATGTTCACTTTATTAACATCAGTAGCTTCTGCGATTTCTTGCACGCTTGCTTTTTGTGTTAAACCGGGTAAAGCATCTACTACTGCTTCTACATCCTTAAAGTTAATGTCTGATTTATTAAGCAGATAGGAAATAGAAGACCCACCCGTAAAATCCATCCCAAGGCAATCTTTACCCTTTACCCCACCCCAGATAAGGCAGAATAATAAAACGACAGCTGATACTGTACAACACCATACCCGTTTGCCCATGAAGTCTATACTTGACTCCTGATTAAATAAATTCATGAACTTGTAGCTCTTCATCATACCAACGCGGTCTGCCCAGTAGAATAGAACTCGTGTTACTAAAATCGCCCCAATCATTGAGGTAATCACCCCTACTGTTAAGGTCACAGCAAAGCCTTTAATCGTACCGGTGGCCATCCAGTAAAGAATAACTGCGGTGATTAATGAGGTAATGTTTGAGTCAAAAATCGCTGAAAATGCTTTATCAAATGAATTTCTCATAGCCACAAAGAAGGGACGCCCTGCTTCTTTCTCTTCTCTCAATCGTTCGTAAATAAGCACGTTTGCGTCAACTGCCATACCTAAGGTAAGCACAATACCGGCAATACCTGGTAGCGTTAACTCAAACCCGAAAATTGACATTGCACCAAGCAACAAGAGAGCATTGATTGTCAAACCAACTATGGCCACAATACCAGCAAATCGGTAATAGGCAATTACCATGATAAAACAGCAAATCAACCCTGTTATACCGGCATATTCACCTTGTAAAAGTGCCGTATGCCCCAAAGTTGCAGAGATTTCACTAGCTGATTCAAAATTTAATTTGTTCGTCAATGGGTTTGAAAGCACTTTACTTAATGCTTCTGCTTCACCAGGGGCATCCAAACCTTGAATAACAAAGTTCTTTGATAATACAGCTTGTACTACAGGTGCACTCTTAACCACATCATCTAACACCACTGCCATGCGGTCATGACCAAGTTTCATGCGTGATGTAAGTTCATACATCTTATCTGCTCCGGCATTGTTAAGCAAGACGGCAACCTGACCAGGGGTAGTATAGTCTACACCTGCTCGCACAATGTCTTTACCGGTAAGTGATTCGCGTTTTTCAAGGAAAAGCTTTTCTACAACTTCCTCACCACGTGAATTCTTGAACTTGTAATCATATAAACGATAGCCAGGAACAACTGTACGACCAGCGGCTACGAATTCATAACTCTTCGGGTGAACAGGTAAAATTTGCAACTTAGCAACTTTGGTCAAGATTGCCTTTGTTTCTTCTCTTTTTGCAGGATCTGCTGCAGGAATTTGAACTTCGATGAGATTTCTATCTTCCTTTTTCTTTGGACGAATAATCACATCATTTGCCCCAGTGGAATTCAAACGGTCTGTGAGGATAATACAGGCCTGTTCCATAGCCTCATCTGTCAATGGGATGGCCTTCCCTTCATCGTCTTTGTTGGGTTCAACATTCAAGGTAAACGAAACCCCACCGGCAATATCAATACCATACTTCAGACCATGACTAAAAACCGAGAACAACGAAAATGCAGAGATACCCAAAATAAATATCGTCCCAGCGTTTCTCTTTGTCTTATCTTGGTCTGTTCCCAAATACCAGAAAAATACCCCCAACAGGAATATCCCTGTTACAAAAATAAATAGAGGGCTATTGAATAGCTCTACCAACCAAGTTAATGCTGTTGTTTCATTTCCCCCTACTGCTGGCGTCGTACCTAATATGTTCAAGAAATTCATATTCTTTTCGGTCCGTTGTGATGTGAATAATACGGCTGTACATTCTCTATCTTTTCCCTCTCAGGTCAAGCTTTCTATGCGTGTTCAAAACAATTTACATCCGTACATATTATCGTTTGTCTCTCTAGGTGACAATTTTTCATCTATTCCGTATGTCCATTCACTACACTTCACCCCCTCGTTAACCAAACTAATCTATGATTCGCAAAGGCATAAAATAAACAATTGCCAGCTATAAATTCACTTTCTCTTTCATAATCTCAGATTCACATTGTCTGAGAAAGAGAATTAAATATAGTAGCTAATGTGAAACGACACTGGTCATTTATTTTCTTATGCACGTCTCTTCTTTTCATCACAGCTTGTTCCAGCATGCCAGGTGATGAAAATTACCGAGGCTACATGACTAGAGCCTATACCATCCGGGGCAAACACTACAAACCTATGAGTGTAAGCCAAGCACTTTCTTACGAAGCCATAGGTATAGCCTCTCATTACGATGAAACTTCATTTTGGGGATTAAGCAGTGGGCAAACCTCTATCGGTGAAGAAGTACACCCTTGGCATTTACATGCTGCTCATAGAACACTACCACTCCCCTGCCGTGTAAAGGTGACTTCTCTTAGAAACGGGAAATCCGTCATTGTCAGAGTGAATGACCGAGGCCCATTTGTCAATAATAGGCTCATAGACTTAAGTCTAGAAGCCGCCGAACGCTTAGATATGGTTGAGAGGGGACTTGATAAAGTTCATATCAAAGTCCTATCTGTAGGTGATGGGAAATACCGTAAATTTGCCAAACGAACGAACCCTAAACGAAAAAAATCCCGCTAAAATCCCAGGTTTTTCTATCAGAAAATAAGGGAGGGGCTACTCACCCAGCACGTCCTTAGTCGTTTTGAAATGAAGTTTGGCCACTTTTGACAGCATAGACTCCCCGTGCGTTTTTACAATTTGACGAGCCGCACTTACGACTTTGGGTGACACACCTAAAGCAAACTCAATTCCGGCAGACTTCCCGGCGGCATCCATCCAATTCACAAACCTCTCTCTTGCCAAAATAGAAGCCGCGGCTACTGCCACATCACTTTCTGCTTTCGTTCGCTGCTCTAAACGAATATGGACATTTTTTTTTGCAAGAGCCGACTTTAATACAAATGGATTGGCAAATTGGTCACTTAAAGCCATGGGACACTCAGGAACTTTGGTTGCCAAGGTTTCAATAACAGTAGCATGTCCCCACGCTAAAAAACGATTCAAATTCTTAAATTGAGAATAGAGTTCATTATATCGCTCCGGACCCACACTCACAATGTGATAAACAATCCCGGGCGTCTTTCTAATCCCCTCAGCTAATTTTTTTATCTTTACCGAACTAGACACCAACTTACTATCACAAACCCCCAACTTACGTAAATGAGCGGCAATTTCTGCATTAACAAACACACCCGCTATCACTAAAGGGCCTAAATAGTCCCCTTTCCCACTTTCATCTATCCCAAAATGCGGTTCGATATCATCATCCGAAATGGAGGTGGTCAATACACCTGTTACCCGTGGTTCCAAAACAAATTCTATAAACTCCTCAGTCCCTTTTCCCTGAATTAAAAGCTTATTCTTCTTTGTATATACAGCCACACTGATGTCCTTTGTACCATAGGCAAATTGTGTATAAGGAATCTCTCGCTCCTCATACCCACCCGATGCCAAAATTTGACGTAAACACTCTACTTGTTCTTCTGTAAGTTCACATGTAAATGACGTTTTCATGAAAAAATCAAATCCGCAAGCTATTTACAAGTGCCCCGTCTATGCACTTAGTTTGAACAATCGTCAAGCACAAAACATATCATCATGCAAAAACCTTATGAAATGCTTATAAAAACCTTATGAAATCAAAAAAAAGTAACTATATTCTCATCTCTGCCACATTTTTTTGTTGCCATCCTCAAAAATGTGTTGTAACTATAACTCACATTCACACCATTTTATAACTATTATGGCTAAGACCTTAACTAAAAGAGACCTCGTAAACAAGATTGCTGCAGAATGCCAGCTCACTCAGATCGAAGTATTCGAAATCGTACAGCAAACTGTTGACATCATCGCCAACACCCTCGCTGAAGGTGACCGCGTTGTTATCCGTAACTTTGGTACTTTCCAAATTAAGACTGTAAAACCAAAAGTTGGCCGCAATCCTAAGAATCCGGGTCAGGATGTACCGATTCCTGCTCGTTCCGTAGTGAAGTTCAAGGTTGGTAAGGAACTCAAGGAACGCGTTTCCAAGCTTACTAAGTAATCGTTTTTTCCTAACGAATGTTCAAGGGTGACTCAGCAAATGCTGAGTCACCTTTTTTTTGGGGGGAGAATTTTTGTATTTTGGGTATTTTTTTGATTGCAATCCTATTTTTTCAATTCACAATAAGGTCGTGATTCGCTTTCAGCTTCCCCTAGTTATAATTATCACAAGTGCTACATTGATTGCCTGTAGCTCAGAGAAGACTGTTTCCTCAAAACTCCCTCAAGCATCAGACAAATTCGCTGATGACGAATCTAAATCAGAAACCGACCTACTTGATAGATTTGCAGGTGGATTCAGTGTAGGCAAGGACGATCAAGGAAATACACGAATGATTTCTGAAAAAAGAAGCTCATTTGAAGGGATACGCTATGATGGCGATACAAATGCCATCGATAAAAAAGTATTCGATAAAAAAGAATACGAACACAAAATGTTTGATGGAGGCAATACTAAATACGAAACCAAAAGCTGGGATGGTGTAAAAAACTTTACTGACCCAAACCTCAAAACTCCCGAGTTTATCACTCAAGCAAAAAACAATTTCAGAAAAGATTGGAGCGATAGCTCCAAAAAATTTGAAACCTCAACCTCTGATTTCCAAAATAAAACCTGGGCTGACGGAACGAAAAAATTTGATCACACCTTATATAAAGACGTCATCAACAAGCGTAAAAGTTTCCGGCAGCCAGACATTATTTCCACAAAAAACTCTCAAGCCAAAAGCATCGAAGAAACGCGAGCTATGATGGGCAGAGATGATTAAAATGGAGATATTGCTTTTATGCCATATTTCTAGTTGTACATTCCTAAAAAGAAGACTATATTTCCGCCGTGAACACAGCTGAGATTCCATCACTAACCTTACCTTTTAGTAACTATTATTCTATGGTTACCATGAATAATCATTCTCTCGTTGGAATCCTTCGCAAACACGTCCTTTCTCAAGGACAAATGCGACGCTTCACACCGGCAATTCCGGAAGAACACGACTCATACCACATCCGTCGTCAATCTGATTGCATTATCATTAATATGTTCCATAATGGTGATAATATTTATCGATTCATCATCGTTCCTCCAACAGAATACTAATCTCATTTTCTATGAAATCACTCACCATTCTCACACTTACAACGTTAATTTCTGTACTGTGTGCTTGCTCACCCCACAACAGCACGGCTGATTGGACCCCTGTGATTACCGGTCCGCCTCGTCCCGCCATTTCTCAGAATGAAGTGTTGATAATGGATGAATATCCTCTGGCGGAGTATACCCATATAGGATATTTTTCAAGTCCGGATGGTCAAATTGTTCGTGTTTCCCTGGAAAATACAGAACTGATTAACTATTTCACAAAAGAAGCTGCGGCTATGGGGGGGAATACCGTTATCATTCGAGACCCTCGCATTCGCTATCGTTCCGGTGAGGGGAAAAGCACACGAGTTGACGTTATCTATATGCGCGAAGAAATGGGCACACACGGTGAGGAAGACTTAGGCGATGCCCTTCCCATAGATGAAGATACCTTGCGAATTTACTAAGCCGCATCCAGCCCCCCCCCAATCGCACACATTAAATCAGCACCTGTTTACATTTCCACCTACTGTAAATACTTCAAAAGATGCTGATATGGTTCATTTACATTACAGCGATGCTCATACGCATCATTTCACAAATCATGACGGGCTTACCTGTCTATGTGCGGCACAGCTAAGTGACTGGAGCACTATTAAAGAAATCGCTTCACCACAGCTCATTCCATTCTTTGGGATTCATCCATGGTTCCTAGATAAAGAATCATTTGAAAATCAATTACAACTCCTGGAAGAATATCTTATATCATGTCCAATTGCCGGAGTCGGGGAAATTGGCCTCGATAAAACTCTGCGAAAATCCACTGATTTCTCCTTTCAAAAAGAGGCATTTTACAAACAACTCCATCTAGCTACTCGCTATCATCGCCCTATTGCCACTCATTGTGTAAAATCCTGGGGTACTCTTGGGGATTATCTCAGCTCTTGCCCTCAGCAAAGAATCATCGTTCATGGCTGGAATGGATCATTATCCCCCACTCAACTCAAGCACTCTCAAGATTTCCTACTCTCTGTTGGCTGGCGAGAATTTCTGCACAAACCAGAAACAATACGCTCTATTCCACTCGAGCATTTGGCACTTGAGTCAGATGCTACCGATAAACCACTAGCGGATCTTTACTCCGCCATCTCTGATTATTTAGGTCTCTCATCTACAGAGCTTTGTCTCATTACAGAAAAAAATCTAAAAAGACTTCTTTCTCTTACATAAAAAAAACCTCAGGTCCATAAAAGAACCTGAGGGAAAACTAAATCTCAGAAATTAAAAGATTACTTACAGCAGCAGCACTTCTTTTCAGAAAGAGCACCAACGCCTGGAAGAATCTTACCTTCCAAAAGCTCAAGGGATGCACCACCACCGGTAGAGCAGAAAGAAAGTTTATCCTGCACCTTAAACTTCTTAGCAGCGGTTACAGAGTCACCACCACCTACGATAGAGATAGCAGCGGAATCTGCCAATGCTTCGGCAACTTCCTTAGTACCCTTAGCAAAGCAATCCATTTCAAATACGCCCATAGGACCATTCCAAAGAACTGTCTTTGCTTCCTTGATAATTGCGGAAAACTCTTCGATAGCCTTATCGCCAATGTCGATAGCCATGCCACCTTCTTGAACTTTACCACCTTCAGCAAATGGAGCAGTGCAAGTTGTTTCAGCACCATCTTCAAACTTCATGGCAACGCGAACGTCTGCAGGAAGCAAGAATTTCACACCCTTAGCCTTAGCTGTTTCAAGGATTTCACGAGCAAGGTCAAGCTTATCGCCTTCAATCTTAGATGAACCTAAATCATAACCCTGAGCGGCAAGGAATGTATTGGCCATAGCACCACCGATAAGGAAAGTATCTGCCTTTTCCATAAGCTTGGAAAGCACTTCAATCTTATCAGAAACCTTTGCACCACCCATGATCACAACGAATGGCTTTTCAGGTGATTCAAGCTTGCCTTCCAAATACTCAAGTTCGCGTTCAATGAGGAAGCCCATAGCACTCTTTTCAGCAAAGTGAGTTACACCTTCTGTAGAAGCATGTGCTCTGTGTGCTGTACCAAATGCATCGTTCACAAATAAGGTTGCATTACCCAAAAGTGCCTTGGCAAATTCAGGGTCATTCTTCTTTTCTCCAGGATAGAAACGAACGTTTTCCAACAATACTACGTCCCCATCTGTCATTGCTGCACGTGTAGCACTTGCTTCTTCGCCAATGGCGGCAGATACAAACTTCACGTCCTTGCCAAGTAATTCAGAAAGACGAACTGCTACCGGGCTAAGAGAAAATGCAGGATCGGGTTCATTTTTCGGACGCCCCAAATGAGAACATAGAACGAGTCGTGCACCGCCTTCTACAAGTGTCTTAATAGTTGGCAGAGCTGCTACAATGCGAGCGTCGTTGGTAATTGCACCATCTTTCAAAGGCACGTTGAAGTCCACACGCATGAGAACTTCCTTACCCTTAACGCAGAGATCACGTACGGTGAGTTTAGCCATAATTTGTATGTTTATTAATGATTAGATATGAAAAAGGGAGGGCATTTCTGCCCTCCCGAAGTGAATCTTCGTGTGCCTTTTGAAGGGCAAGCTTTGTCCTAATAGGACTTACTTGCTTACAGGCTGTCGCCAAGCTTCTTGAGAGCTTCAGCGGCACGGTTGGAGTAACCCCATTCGTTGTCGTACCAACCGCAAACCTTCACCATGTTACCACCAACTACGTATGTGAAGCCGGAGTCAAAGATGCAGGAGTGAGGATCAGATACGATGTCCTGAAGAACCAAATCTTCTTCAGAATATGCAAGAATACCCTTAAGAGGACCTTCAGCAGCTTCCTTCATAGCAGCATTAACTTCTTCCTTAGTAACGTCGCACTTAAGGATAGCTACGAAGTCAGTAAGAGAACCGGTAGGAGTAGGAACACGGAAGGAAGCACCATTAAGAGCACCCTTCAGAGTTGGGATAACTTCACCGATAGCCTTAGCAGCACCGGTTGTGGTAGGAATGATGTTGATAGCAGCGGCACGTGCACGACGAGGATCCTTGTGAGGAAGGTCGAGGATGCGCTGGTCGTTGGTGTATGAGTGAATGGTGCTCATCATACCCTTTTCAACACCGAACTTATCGTTCAGCACCTTAACCATCGGAGAAAGACAGTTAGTTGTGCAAGAAGCGTTAGAAACAATGTGATGCTTAGCAGGATCGTATTCAGAATCGTTGATGCCAAGGCAGAATGTCAAGTCTGGATCAGTAGCCGGAGCAGAGATAAGAACCTTCTTAGCACCTGCATCAATGTGCTTCTGAGCAGCATCACGCTTTGTGAAAAGACCTGTAGATTCAAGAACAACGTCTACACCAAGAGCCTTCCAAGGAAGGTTTGCTGGGTCGCGTTCCACAGTGATGAGAATCTTGTGACCGTCGATTACAAGGTAGTCACCGTCAATAGAAACTTCGCCGTCAAACTTGCCCTGCGTAGAGTCGTACTTCAGCAGGTGAGCGATCATTTCAATGGGTGTCAAGTCGTTGATTGCAACAACCTTATTACGTTCTTCCTTGGACATTGCACGCAGAACGCTGCGGCCGATACGTCCAAAACCGTTGATAGCGTATGTAGCCATAAGTATGAGGGCTTCAGATATAGATTAATAACAAATTCTTGAACAAATCCATATGTTCAATGAACGATTGCAGTATACTTAATCAGCTACCCAAGGTCAACACTATTCTTTCAATGAAATTAAGATTTCTTTTATTTTCACGGCACACACTAGAAAAAATAAGCTCTCGCCAACTTATTTCATACATCTCAGAGCCGCCCTTAGTAATTCTTCCAGACTTAGGTCCGGATTATTTTTTAAGCACAAATCGACAGCTTTTCTAGCATCGACTTGTTTATAGCCCAAAGCAACCATAGCCATTTCTGCATCACCGGCAATTTGACTGGTAACACCACGAGCTTGAGACTCCCAGGTTTGAGCGACACCAACCTTATCTTTTAATTCCAGAACGATGCGTTCAGCTGTTTTTTTCCCGACTCCTTTAGCACGTGCAATCACACCGACATCACCAGAGACTACAGCCTGTTTAAATTGCTCTACACTTAGTGAGCCTAATATAGCAATAGCAGTTGCCGGGCCAATCCCCGATACCCTATCTATTAATAAACGAAACACATCCCTCTCCGCATCCGTAGAAAATCCATAAAGCACCTGTATATTTTCACGAATGTGAAAATATGTTTTTAGAGTAACTTCTTTACCCTCATATGGGTTCAATTTATCAAAAGTAGAAATAGGAACAAAGACCTCATACCCGACACCATTTACATCTAACACCAACCTCTGAGGATAAGATTCTGCAACTTTACCACGAAGAAAAGCAATCATAGCCATAGCGTGACATAATACAGGCACATTGGACAAGTCAAATCTGTATCAGCACAGTAGCTATTGTTTCAGTTTATCTTTCAACACATGACTCTTAACATACTCTAAATCCCCTAAATGATAAAAACACCTCAATCGCTTTCCTTTCGTCGATGTCAATCTCGCATAATGTTTACGCACCAACCCCCTCGCAGCTAGTTTGTAAACAAAACTTCTAACCACACCAAGCATTTCCGTAGCCTTGTTCATTGGCACATACCCCTCCGGCACAAAATCCGCTAACTCCTTTATCTGCAACAAAACATTTTTCGCTTCATCGTAATTCCAAAATTTTCCCTGTCGTTGCATTGGCGTTGGCCGAACTTGATACGCCACCTTATGTCGAGTTAATAAGGCACGAACACTCGACACGCGACCTCCAAACATTTTCGCTAATTGCTTTGTAGACACATATCGAACTGCTGTTTTTTTCGGTTTTTTCTTAATATGATTAAAAATCGGGTAACGCCAGCGTTTCTTCCTTATAGAGGCCGGAAAGAGAATTTTCGGGCTATCTATATATCGATTGCCATCTGTACCGATAAATGTTTTATAATTACGTTCATCCATTTCCATCCTCTATTGCCATGAAGCACCTCGCCATTTCAAATTCAACAAAAGGGCCTTTTCTTAGGCCCTCATTTTATAAACAAAAACCCCTCCCCCGAGTAAAAATTCTCGAGAGAGAGGATTCTAAAATAATTGACTCAAACAAACTTAGTCAACCAAACCATCCGGTCGGGTCTCAAAAAGCCCACGATCCGGCACATGAATGCTGTCGTTTGGTTGGACTTCCACTTTGCGATCTCGACGAGAGAAATAGTCAAATGTGGATGTCTTGGAACCACGTGACAACTGAACATATCGAGAACCAAACTCTGTAATGTCACCTGCTGCCACAATGGCTTCAATCAAAGTCATACCACGACGCCATGGTACCTGCTTACGCATAGCAACTTTGCCACTTACCAACACAATGTGCTGAGTTAGCTGAGCATCACCACTCTGAACTTTAACAATAAACGTGGGATTCACATAAAGCTCAGCCTTTGTGTAGGCGGCAGAGAGCATATCCTCAATCTGTCGGGCAGTTTTGCCAATCACACGAAAGACATTCTTCCCTGCAGGTAACTGAGGCATACGAATAGTGCCGGAATTATCCAAAATGTACTGCCCGGATATTGTTTGAGCATCATCACTTGGAATACCACGCACTTGAATATCAATCATACCATGTGACTGAACCACATCCGGTGACTGAGCAAAGGCCATATTACCACTCATCATGAACATACAGCCCATGAGAAGCCCGATTAGAGATGTAAGCATCTTTCTCATATTAGGTATCATTGGTTTTTAGTACAAATCTTCTTCATTGGACTGAACAGAGGCAAGTTCCTTTGCCTTTCCTGTTTGTTCAATCTTCATTCTATCTGTGGTCTCAGGATTAACGATAGGTGTATTCTTTTCAGAATAATATGAGTAATAGGTGGTGTAATACTGATACTGATGGTCAGAATTAATATCAATATTATTCATCACAACACCTACCAAATTACCACCCACAGATTCGATAACCTGCTTCTGTCGCAATAATGCCTTCACCGGCAACTTACGCGGTTGCACAACCATAAAGGTCATGTCAACTTCACTCACAATCACAGCAGAGTCAGACACACCTAAAATTGGCGGAGAGTCTACCAAAATCACGTCAAACCGTTCCTTAACTTCTTGAATAAGTTCACTGAACTTACGAGAGTTAAGAGCACCAGATGGGTCAAATGGCATAGGACCGGCCGGCATGACGTAAAGGTTTTCAATAGGTGTCTGGAAAACAACTTCTTCTAAGCCATAATCTTCCAATAGATACGAGGCCAAACCAGCTTCATTATCCAACTGATAGTAACGATGCAACTTCGGACGACGCATATCCGCGTCAATCATCAATGTTGCGTAACCACCCTGGGCACAAATATATGCCAAGTTACATAGTGTCGTTGTCTTACCTTCACCGGCACTACCAGAAACGAAAGTAATAACAATTTCTTCAAGACCTTTCTTATTGAATTCAATATTCGTTCGCAATATGCGATAGGCTTCAGCCTCCGGCCCCTGTGCCCCCACAGAGTGAAGGAACGGAGTATTCTTGGGAATCAAACCTAAAACAGGAACTTGAAGGGCTCGTTCCACGTCTTCCATGTTCTTCACGGAGGTATCCATGAACTCAAGCAACAAGGCCAAACCAATACCAAGCATCAAGCCAGCAGCGGCACCAACAGCTAAGTTTAATGTAACATTCGGCTTGCTCGGAGCAGTCGGAAGCAACGGATATTCAAAGATATCCACAGCTTCACGCGGCACACGCAAACGGGCAATTTCATCCTTGTAACGTGCATCAAGAACCTTCAACTGTTCCAATGCAGCATCATAATCACGGCTTGCCTGCTCATACATAGGAACTTTCATCACGTGTTCCTTAAGCTCTCTTTCCTTAGTCTCTACAATTTCGTCCCAGTGTTTGCGACTAGCAGCGACTAATTCAAGTTTGCTCTTCAATGAAGCACGCAAACCAATAAGTCCTTGTGTGAGTTTTTCCTTTTGCAGTCTTTCCGTTTCGTCAAGGGCAAGCATCTTCGGGTGCTTAGGACCAATGTTACCAGCCTTCAACTGTTCTCTGTCCTGACGCATACGTAAATACTCGTTGTAGTTGGCACGCAAGGTACTTGCACCCACTACTTCTGCACTAAGCAGGTCCGAGCTATTCACATAGTCTAAAAGTTTATCGTCGGGTAAACGTTCCAACTCTTGCACATAAGCCGTAAGTTCACGTTCATCCTTCTCCATCTTCATGGCCGTATCCATCGCCTTACGGTAAGCTTCTTCTTCCAGACCAGCGGTCATAACCGGGCGATTTTGACCATTTTGCCATGTTGTTGGTAGATACGTTCCGTCAGCAATCAGCTTTTTCAGAGCCATCATCTTTTCATTAACAACGTCCTCTTGTTCGCGAAGAACGTCTTTCAAACTCTTAATAGCTAACTCAACCAAACGGTTTTCACGCATTTCGCGGTCTTGCTTGTACGCTTCCGGTACCGCTTTTGCAATGTTCTGCACTAATTTCGGGTCCGGACCGGATACGAATACGTCCACTAAGTCTGTAGCACGCACCGGCATCACCTTAATCATATTAAAAAGGTCAGCAGCGGCCATTTCATCGGTCATCCCCCATTCAGCAGCAAGGTTAAGTTTCTTAGACACCACTTTCAGCACTTCAGATGAAGTAAGTACTGAATACTGCATGGGTATGTAATTCTGAGTAATATTGGTGTTTTCCACAATATCCTGAGAACGACCAATGCCCATAATGGGTTTCGGTAACTTAATCTGGAATTGACATTTTGCTTGGTATGTCGGAGGCATCAGGAAGGTAACAACTACTGACACAACCAATACCAATAAGAATACAAGAAATACTTCTTTCCACCGATTTCGCAATACCTGAATATAATCAATATTGCGAACCACTATTTGGTCATTTTGCTGCTGATTTTGAGAATTCATATCCACTAGTAGTTATGATAAAGCTCCTCTAATTGAGAATTACATTCACAATCAGAGGAGCAAAATACATTGAACGGAACTTATTAACCTTTAGAAATTGTAACCTGTCCCAAAGGAAATTACGTTACGATCGTAACTTGGCATATCGTAGCTATAGCCACTATATGAACCATTGGTGTAGGAATATCTGAGAGTCAGATACCAGTGAGGAGTGATGTCCATCTTCACACCTGCATAAGCGTTCACTGTCAGTGTTGTCGTATCTGTATTATAGGTTGTGTTCGGACGAGAGTAATCACTATTGATTAAGTTAAGACCGGCCATGATAGAAAATCTTGGGGTCAACTTGTAATCAGAAGTGATGCCTAAACGCCAAGTTTCGTTAGAATGGTAACGAGAACCACCACCTACATAAGTGTTTGTTGCTTCATTAGAATAACGAACGAATGCACCCAAGTGTAAGCGATCTGTTACTGTGCGGTTCAAGCCAAATTCAGCAGATGGATAAGTCTTGTGACCATAACCTTCTACATACTTGAACTGAGGACCAACTCTTAATGTAGCAGATGTGTTTTCGTCCAAAGCGTATTCAATACCTGCAAAAATGAAGTTAGAGAATTCGTCGCTACCCCAGATACGTTGGCAGTAGTTATATCTCCATGCAAGAGACAAAGCCATACGTTCTGTCCACTTATAACGATTGTTGATTTCAGCACCGAAGTATTCACGGTTGTCAATCTCAGAAATTTCTTCCTGATAATCAATACGTGAATAGTTAATACCAAAGGAAGTAGAATAGCGGTTATTCCATGCCTTGCTCAAGGTTGTACCAACGTATGCATAAATGTATTCACCATCACGGCGAGAGTTGGCAACACCATTTGCATAGTTTGGTTCCGGCTGCCATGCAAAAGATGCACTGCAACTCATACGCAAGGTCTGGCTAAAGCTATGAGTCAAATTAGCAGAAAAACTGGAGTTTGAAAGGTTTTCGCTGCTATCACCTTCCAAATCTTTTAAATAGAAAATACCACCCAACTTTGCATTCATGCTGTACTGAGTGATAGAGTCATAGTTAGAAAGAGAAGCACGAACGTCTGCACTAATGAAGGCAGATTCATCTTCATCCCAGTTAGATGCATTCACGTTACTGTCGTAACCACCTGCAACATTGAAATTCCACTTCAAAGGAAGAGAGATATCCAAACCTGTTGGACCGGCGATTGAATAGAGAGACTGAGCATTAGCAGCGGTCAATAAACCAGCTGCAAGCAATGATGTGTAAACAAAACTCTTCATCTTAAAATCCTTGGTTAAAATTTCTTAGTATCTACCAACCGGGCTAGATACATCCGGAGCTACTTCACCGGCATCCGGAGCTTCCGGAAGAGTACCAATTGGCAAACCACCCGGCTTCACCAAAGCGCCCTCACCAGCACGGTCACCAGGGGTTACAAGACCAGTAGTCTGAGTAGTAACAGCACCTAAGGGGTTGTCCGGTGTCTGAGCAGCCACACCTGTTGCTACATCTGCCATTGCAGAAGCTGCAGGAGTACCGGCGATAGCCTTTTCAACAGCATCACATACAGGACCGACCGCAGAGAACGGATGACTCATCTTCTTAATAGCAGCCTCAACGATGGCAATAATCTGCCCCTTTGTAACATTCGGGCCATAAGACTTAGCAGCAGCCGCAGCAATCTGAGGAGCCTCTTCCGGGGCAACTTCTGCAAGCATACCAACCAAAACACCCATTACTTCACTAGAAACAGGAGTAGCACCGGCTTGCTTCAAAATTTCAGAAGCTTTTTTCATGTCCAGCTTGCCGGACTTTTTAGCAGCCGCAACAACTGTTGACATCTTGTTAATTAGCGCCTGCTCTGCAGGGCTAACCTTCTGAGCAGCGGGAGCTGCCGAAACATCAGCTTGCTGAGCCACACCGGTCATGGTAGATGCAAAAGCAAACAATAGAGAGCTCAAAATAGCACTTACTTTAAATCTTGCCTTCATAATAAAAGGTTAAGCTGTTACATGTAATAGTAAAAAATTGGAGCGGGTAACGGGAATCGAACCCGTATGATCAGCTTGGAAGGCTGGAGCTTTACCATTAAGCTATACCCGCACAACGCCCGAAGTATAGTTTATTCCACACGTTGTTGGCAAGCATTTTTCTTCACATTTTTTCTTTTTTTTATTTTTTACTGTCACATTAACAATTTTCTTGACAATCCTCCCCTCATCTCATAAACTTTTTTCACCTTTTATGCGGGCGTCGTTCAATGGTAGGACGCGAGCTTCCCAAGCTTGAGACGTGGGTTCGATTCCCATCGCCCGTACCAGTTAATTTTTCCGCAAACTCGTTCATAATGAACGAGTTTTTTATTTTCTACAATTTACTAAAAAGCCCTTACTCATCCAAAGGGACAAGTAAGGGCAAACGAATTTTATTACGAGTTTTTAGTTCCCCAAAACGAACTGTTTATGAACCTTAGCCAGTAAGAGAACCTTTCTACTCATTGTGCGAGTTTCGTTAAGCAGGTTTAGGTAAAGGAGCGTCTGTCTCATATCACCTAAATCATCTCCACTTAGCACAAATTCTTTTTTCAGAATTTCAGCACATTCTTCATCTAATGAATCAAGTGTATTCACAGCCTCATCCAGCTTACTAAAATCGTGAGTCGTCACCATCGTCGAAAAGTCTGAATAGAGTCCACTTACACCTCGTTTCATCGTACGCAGAGTTTCAATGCGTTCCAATGATAAGCCTTCGTGATTATTATCAATATAAGTGAAGCTGGCAGAAACAATATTAGATAATGACTCATAAACAGCAGTTGAGAAATCAATCATTTGCATATAGCGTTTACCACGGTCAGCATCCTCATTGGCCAATGTTTGCACAATTGGCACAACCTCTAATGCCATCTTATCACTCAATTCTTTACGAATTCTATTGGCTTCCCTACGCAATTTCTTCAAGCGACGTCTGTCTTCCACATTCAAAGACTCTAAGGTAGATGTATAGATTTCAGCCATACGGGTCATTAAAGCGACAACTTCTTTACTATGCTTCGACACAGCCTCTGTGTGTGAATACTCTTCCTTGCGAAGTTTTTTCATTTCAAGGGTTCTCTTTCTATAAACAGCAGTACTCTTAAATAATAAGAACACCACAAGAGCAATCATCGCAATAATACCTACCAAACCACCATAGGCTAAAAAGTTTGCTACAATAAAACACATTGTAAAGGCGGCAAATGCCGTAAAGAACCACCCGGTAATAACTGTAAAGACACCTGTTATTCTATACACCGCACTATCACGCCCCCAAGCTTTATCTGCCAGAGAAGACCCCATGGCGACCATGAATGTCACATAAGTTGTAGATAAAGGTAATTTCAAAGAAGTAGCCAAAGAAATTAACAAAGCTGCCACAGTCAAATTGACAGAAGCACGAATTAAGTCAAATGAGGCTCCACTTTCGTCTTTTTCCTCAAGTGGTTTGAATCGAGTATCAATAAAACTAGCCACTTTTTTAGGAAGGACCATTTCCACAATTTTCCCCAACTGCAAAGCGTATCGTACTGCTATACGAGCCGGCGGTACTGAACCAAATCGCTCTACACCACCACCGGAACGAGACAAATTCACTTCCGTTTCTGTCACAGTTTGAGCTTTTTTTGAGAAATACAAAGCTAAAACCATCACCACACCGGAGCCTAGTAAGTATCGCCAATCTGCCACCGTCGGAGTCATAAGCCCCCCCATGGTAAATGTGTTTAAATCGCCCCCACCGGCCACATAATTTTCTGCTAAAGTTAAAGATTCGGCTCCGGCGATAAATACACCGATAAAGTTCACCAAGTCATTCCCGGCAAAGGCTAATGCCAATGACATCGTTCCGGCCAATACAGCCACTTTTAGGATATTCACATTTAGGAAAGTTTGCAATACCCACATCAACATAGTCCAAATGCCGAAACTCGACCATACATAAAGCCAAATATCTGCATTAAGAGCATCCATGAATTCCTTAGAAACTATCGGACTCCCCTTTAGCCCCTTAAATATGGCAAAATAGGTAATAGCTGTTAGAGCAACACC
This sequence comes from Akkermansia sp., assembly GCA_030525455.1. Lineage (GTDB taxonomy): Bacteria > Verrucomicrobiota > Verrucomicrobiia > Verrucomicrobiales > Akkermansiaceae > Akkermansia. The sequence continues at coordinate 39,122 of JAUNER010000018.1, forward strand.
ACACCACAATGCCCCAAGGTACTTAAATGACTTTTTATAGTTAAAAGAAAAAATCAATCTCGAAATCCACATCACTACCAACCCGGTACTAAAGGCAATTACCACAGAAGACAAAATACCGGAGACAATCTTCAAGGCATTTGCCGTATTGATGTACTGGTAAAGTTCCTGAGCCGCACCGGGTTCTTCCATCCAGATTTTATAAAGTGCCAAGGCTACTGCACCGCCTAATAATTCAAATACTATTGATACCGTCGTTGAGGTCGGTAATCCGAAAGTATTAAATACATCTAGCAAAATCACATCCGTTAGCATTACTGCCAAAAAGATGAGCATGATATCATGAAACGTAAATTGAGCCGGCATAAATACACCGCTCTTAGCAATTTCCATCATACCGCTGGAAAACAACGAACCCAGCAAAACACCTATCGCTGCTACAATCACAATCGTGCGACGCGAAGCAGCTTTTGAGCCTACAGCTGAGTTTAGGAAGTTTGCCGCGTCATTTGATACCCCTACAACGAGGTCAAATACCGACAGCACCAATATCAATCCTATGATGAAGTAATAGATTGGGTCCATAAAGTTTCTTTATTGAAGTGGCCTATCTTCTACTAAATCATCGTTGTTTTGTCTGTTTTTTTATTGTGACGATTTCGTCACATTTCTATTTCTTTAATAATAAACTATTTTTCTATTCTCAAAATGTCATTCCGACACAAAAAACCCCTCGGATTCCTCCGAGGGGCTGAACAATTCTAAATGATGGTCTATAATTTTTATTAATCGCAGGGGTGAAATTACATCATCCCCATGCCACCCATACCACCCATGCCGCCCATATCAGCAGCACCACCGCCACAGCTGCAGCCCTTCTTCTCAGGCTTATCAGAAATGACACATTCGGTGGTCAATAGAAGACCGGAAATAGAAGCCGCATTTTGCAATGCAGAGCGAGTTACCTTTGTCGGGTCAACAACACCGGCAGCAAGCAAATCTTCGTACTTATCGGTAGCTACGTTGTAACCTTCTGTTACGTTGGCCATAGCCTTTACGTTTGCTACAATGAGAGCACCTTCGCGACCGGCATTTGTAGCTAATTGACGAAGAGGAGCTTCTACAGCACGATAAACAATTTCAGCACCAGTCTTTTCGTCACCTTCGAGAGAAAGACCACAGATGGCCTTCTGAGCACGAATGAGGGCTACACCACCACCAGGCACGATACCTTCTTCAACAGCGGCACGTGTGGCGTGCAAGGCATCGTCTACGCGAGCTTTCTTTTCCTTCATTTCAGTTTCAGTAGCCGCACCTACATGGATAACAGCTACACCGCCGGCAAGCTTAGCAAGACGTTCCTGAAGTTTTTCACGATCGTAATCAGAGGTGGTATCCTTGATTTGATGACGAATCTGAGAAATACGAGCTTCAATAGCAGTAGAAGCACCGGCACCTTCAACGATTACTGTTTCATCCTTAGAAACTGTAACACGCTTAGCCTGACCAAGGTCAGTGATGTCTACATTTTCAAGTTTGATACCTAAGTCTTCTGTGATGCACTTACCACCGGTAAGGATGGCAATGTCTTCCATCATAGCCTTGCGGCGATCACCGAAACCGGGAGCCTTTACAGCACAGATGTTAAGCACACCACGCAAGCGGTTTACAACGAGAGTAGCAAGAGCTTCGCCCTCGATGTCTTCAGCGATAACAAGGAATGGGCGACCTGTCTTGGCAACTTTTTCAAGAAGAGGTAAGAAATCCTTCAAGTTGTTAATCTTCTTCTCGTGAATGAGAATGAATGGATTTTCAAGCACAGCTTCCATTGTTTCTGCATTTGTCACGAAGTATGGAGAAAGATACCCCTTGTCAAACTGCATACCTTCAACCACATCAAGCGTGGTTTCGATACCCTTGGCTTCTTCTACGGTGATTGTTCCGTCCTTGCCAACTTTATCCATAGCTTCAGCAATGATATTGCCGATTTCGGAATCCCAGTTTGCAGAAACAGTTGCTACCTGTGCCACTTCCTTGCTAGAGTCAACAGGCTTGCTGATGTTCTTAAGTTCTGCTACTACAGCATCAGCGGCCTTCATGATACCACGCTGCAATGAAATCGGATTTGCACCGGCAGTTACGTTGCGTAAACCTTCACGATAAATGCTTTCTGCAAGTACAGTTGCAGTTGTTGTACCGTCACCTGCTACGTCATTTGTCTTTGAAGATACTTCACGCACGAGCTGAGCACCCATGTTTTCGAATGCATCTTCAAGCTCGATTTCCTTAGCTACGGTTACACCATCCTTTGTAATCAATGGTGAACCAAACTTTTTGTCGATGACAACGTTGCGACCGGATGGGCCAAGGGTGCTTTTTACAGCCTTTGCAATCTGCTCTACACCACGAAGTAATGCCTGACGAGCAGTTTCATCAAATTGAATTTGTTTTGCCATATCTTTGATAATTGTCTAAAGGTTCTAAATGAGAAAATTAACCAATGATTGCGAGAATGTCGCTTTCAGAGAGGATGAGAAAATCTTCACCATCCAACTTAATTTCTGTACCACCGTACTTAGAAATAAGTACGCGGTCGCCTTCTTTTACGGTAAAGGCGATAAGAGCCCCTTTATCGTCACGACCACCTGTACCTACTGCGATTACTTCAGCTTCTTGTGGTTTTTCCTTTGCGGTGTCCGGTAAAAACAGACCACCTGCAGTCTTCATTTCAGCTTCAATGCGCTTTACAAGCACACGCTGACCTAATGGTTTAATGTTTGCCATATTATTATGTGTGTGTTTTTGTGTTAAGTGTTTCTATCAGCCGGTGATAGGGATTTTCTCTATTCACCGGCTGAACTTTGAGTTTTACTGTTCGTCTACGACTTCTGCATCTACAACGCGACCTTTTGCCTTGCGTGGACCTTCAGATTCAGGTTCGCCGCTTGGTGTAGCACCTGGCATTGGGCCAGTGGCACCACCTTGCTGAGCGGCTTCAGCGGCTTTGTACAGAGCTTCGAGGCGAGATTCCAAATCAGACTTAGCAGACTTGATAGCATCCATGTCTTTCTTAGAAACGGCATCCTTGAGGCGATTTACCTTTTCTTCCAACTCGCTCTTAAGTTCTGCCGGGAGCTTATCTCCCATTTCCTTAAGCTGGCGTTCTACTTGGAAGCAAAGTGAATCTGCCTGGTTTACGGTGTCGATTTCTTCTGCACGCTTCTTATCTTCTTCTGCATGAGCTTCTGCGTCTCGCTTAGCACGTTCGATTTCTTCCTTAGATAAACCGCTGGAACCTTGGATAGAAATCTTCTGTTCCTTACCGGTTCCTTTATCCTTGGCAGATACGTGCAAGATACCGTTAGCGTCAATGTCAAAGGTTACTTCAATCTGTGGCACACCACGTGGAGCCGGTGAAATACCATCTAACTTGAAGTTGCCTAATAGCTTATTGTCTTCAAACATCTTGCGTTCGCCTTGACAAACGCGAATGTCTACTGCCGGCTGATTGTCTGATGCTGTAGAGAATACTTGGCTCTTGCGTACCGGAATGGTTGTGTTGCGGTCAATCATCGGTGTTGCAATACCACCCATTGTTTCGATGGAAAGTGTTAGCGGAGTTACGTCGAGCAAGAGCACGTCGTTCACATCACCTTGTAGCACACCACCTTGAATAGCAGCACCCACGGCTACTACTTCGTCCGGGTTTACACCCTTATGTGGTTCCTTGCCTGCTAAGTGGTGAGCCATGTCCTGTACAGATGGCATACGGGTCATACCCCCTACAAGTACAAGTTCATTGATGTCCCCTGTTTGCAATCCGGAAGCAGAGATACATTCAAGCACAGGCTTGCGGGTGCGGTCGAGCAAATCGCTGGTAAGTTGTTCCAATTTAGCACGGCTCAGAGAAAGCTGAATGTGCTTAGGACCTGTTGCATCAGCGGTGATGAATGGAAGGCTGATGTCGTAGTTTTGTGTAGATGACAAAGCAATCTTAGCTTTTTCAGATTCTTCCTTGATTCGCTGAATAGCATCCGGTTGCTGAGACAAGTCCATGCCTGTTTCACTACGAAATTCGCCAAGAATCCAGTTAATGATAGCATTATCCCAGTCGTCACCACCTAGGTGTGTGTCACCATCTGAAGCCTTCACTTCAAAGACACCATCACCAATTTCCAATACAGAAATATCGAATGTACCACCACCAAGGTCGTATACAGCGATGTTTTCGTTAGACTTCTTATCCAAACCGTATGCAAGGGCGGCAGCGGTCGGTTCGTTGATGATGCGGCGTACTTTCAACCCGGCAATTTCACCGGCGGCCTTTGTGGCATTTCGCTGTGCGTCATTAAAGTATGCAGGTACTGTAATTACTGCTTCTGTAATTGTTTCCCCAAGCTTTGATTCAGCATCGGCCTTGAGCTTTGCCAAAATCATTGAAGAAATTTCCTGCGGTGAAAATGTCTTCTTTTCGCCACCTACTTCTACACGAATGTGAGCATCCCCATTAGAAGCTTCTACGATTTCGTATGGAACCTTCTTATCTTCTGCGGTCAATTCACAGTATTTACGACCAATGAGACGCTTTGCAGAGAATACAGTGTTTCGTGGGTTGGTTACTGCCTGACGCTTGGCTGCTTGCCCTACGAGACGTTCGCCATTTTTTGTAAAGGCTACGATTGATGGAGTTGTGCGTGCACCTTCGCTGTTTTCCAGCACGGTAGCTTGCCCACCTTCCATTACTGCCATGCACGAGTTTGTCGTGCCCAAGTCAATACCTAATATTTTTGCCATATCGTTATTATTAGAGTGTTTGTTTTTTCTTTCTGTTAGACCTGCCTCTGTCTGTGGCTGACACAACCACTCGAGTCCGGTCTTGCTTCTTGCCTAATTTATATGCAAATTCCATGCCAATTTTTATATCATGTCATTTCACAATCGATAATTTCTTAAATCCAATACGTTACACACACTCCTCACTTCCTAAACCTCATTTATCTCCCTCGTTGGCACACGATTAGCATGCGACATTTTGTCCAAGTGTGACATTTTGTCACTCTTTTCATCTTTCGCCAAATGCGTCAGTTTGTCACACTTTCACTTTTTCACCCCACACCCCAAAGTGCTAGACTTGAAAAAATCCCCTAAATCTTATAAAGTACCACTAAGCATTGTTATTTGTTTATGCAAAAAGCTCTATCGACCTTTCTTTCTCTACTTGTTCTTTTCTCCGTAACAGAATCGCTTCAAGCGGCTTCTACTCCGGCAAGCACTGCGATGCAGGCATCTACAGGCTATCATCCATATTTTAAGACAGCCCTCTATCCTGCATGGTCACAAATGACACCATCACAGGCACTTCTTGATTTTGAAGCCGCCAAAAAAGAAGCTCTGTCCAATCTCAATGCCATTGCCGCCATTCGTCCGGAGGAAGCCACCTTTGAAAACACGTTTCTAGCCTACACTCAAGCCACTTCAAACATGAACCAACTGTTTGCCTACATGGAGCATTTGGTAAACACCGCTGATACTCCCGAAAGGTTCAAACTGCGTAGCAAATTGGCAAAGGCTTATGCTAATCACCGCCAAAACCTGAATATGTATCCCAAAATTTTTCAGGTACTCAGTAAAGCCGCTCAAGCTGATTGGGTAAAAAAACTTGACGCACCTCGTAAAAACCTAATCTCAAAGGTAATGATTGACCTCAAAAATACCGGAGTCACCCTTACCCCTGAGCAACGGGCACGCAAATCTGCTATCGAGTATGAACTTCAGCAACTTTGCTATAAGTTTAGTGCCAATTTACCTGCTTCTAAGGCATGGCGAATCGTCATTACCGACCCTACTAAATTAGAGGGCATGCCCGATTATTGGATGAAAAAATCTGCCGCTGAAGCTAAAGGTCTTGGCTACGGCTCTGCAGAAAATCCATGCTATGTAGTCAATCTCACCACCTGCCCTGCAGATGCTGTACTATACAACTGCACAGTTGAAGAAACTCGCCGTCTTTGCTGGCTGGGAATGAATAGTGCCGGCACAGCTCTGGCTTTAGATAATGAACCTATCATTTATCGAATCATGGAGCTTCGCCACGAACTAGCAAATTTATTAGGCTACAAAAACCACGCAGATAAACGTGCTTCATCGCGTATGCTCGATAGTGGTGAAAAGGCTCTCGCCTTTGTCAATGATATGCTTGCTAAAAGCAAACCGGCTTGGGATGCTTATGTGCAAGATAAACTTAAACGCTTCTCCCATGCAGCCGGTCGCGAATTAAAGGTTCTTCACCCATGGAATGAGAAATTCATCCTTGCTCACCGCGTCAATCCGCCACTCCCCTCTCAAAAGCCTTCGTTTTCCTCTCAAGCTTATGCTCCTTATCTTCAATTTGAAAACGTCCTGCAAGGAATGTTGAATGTGTGGTCTAAATTACTCGGGGTTTCTTATGAAGAAATTCCCACTGTTTGCTTGAAATGCGGGGAACCTTGCCCCTCTGGTCACGTTGAGGCATGGGCTCCAGGGGTTCGTTGTTTCAAGGTATCAGATTCCACCACCGGACAACATCTCGGCTCGTTTTTCCTAGACCTTTTCCCTCGTAAAGGAAAACGCACTGACCTTTCTTGGTGCTTCCCTCTTCGTATTGGTGACCCTGGTGAACCTCACTTAGCTGTCATGGTCACTAATTTCCCTGCTCCTCGCAAGGGCGAACCTCACTTACTTCAGCATGACCAGCTCTATATGCTTTATCACGAATTCGGGCATATCATGCATATGTGCTTGGCTCATGGTGGGCTTACTCCGCTTAATGCTCCGGGGGTTGAATCTGATTTTATCGAAACTCCCAGCCATTTGCAGGAAAGCTGGGTTTGGGAACCGGAGCTTCTCGCTTCCTTTGCCAAACACTATGCCACAGGTGAACCCATCCCTCAAAAATTGCTCGTTGACTTACGCCTAAGCCGCGAAAATGCCCCCATCCTACCTCATATCAATATGCTTATCATGGCCAAATTGGATTTAGAACTTCATCTCTATTATCACGAAAAATTCAAAGGTCGCTCGCTAGATAAAGTCTCTACTGATCTTTGCAAACCTTGGATTTTCCCCGGTGCAGAGACTACCCCCTCACCTTACCGTACTCTCACTCACTGTATCTCTGCCGGCTATGATGCAGGTTTCTATACCTACAAATGGTCAGAGGTAATGGCTAGCGATGCGTTCTCTCGCTTCAAAAAAGAGGGCATCTTCAATCCCTCTACCGGGGCTGATTATCGTCGTTGCCTGCTCACCCCAGGCTGTAGCAAACCTGCTACAGATCTCTTCCGCGATTTCATGGGCCGCGACCCTAACCCCTCCGCCCTCCTTAAACGCTATAAGGTTAAATAATATTCATTACTCCCACAAATACTAGATAAGGTTCACCTGCATCTCTCCCCCTGCTCGTAGCGGTGAGGCTAACCGACTGTGATAAACACACCACCCCGGACCATTGGGCTTTAGCCCAAATGGGAATCTTTAACTAGCGGTAAATGAGGACGAAAGCCTTAGCACAGAGAAATACAGAAACACCCTATATTTCCTTAAAACACAAACCAACACAAAAAGCTGGGCTACGAGCAGGAGCTCGAAGACCCTAGTGCTCGTCGTTTCTGTGTCGGCTAAGGTTTTAAGACGATACTAGGCTATTTTTCCGTTTCTCTGTAACTAGGCTGTCGCCATTCGCTTGCGGTTAGAGGGTGGAATACACACCTCACGCTTCACCGCTAATTCCCCTAGAATACAGAGCACACGATGCCACAGTCGGGACTTCGAGCTCCCGCTCGTAGTTGTTCCGCTTCTCCAAAAGCGGAACTGCCACGTAGTGGCCTAGCCAACCCCGGTATACCCACAGAGAAAAAATCACACCAATCATCGTTTGTAGTCCCTAGAAAAGGTGCGTTCTGTTGAAGACAGCTGATTAGCCTCACTGCTAAAGTCGGGAGACTTTAGCTCCCAGCGAGGTGAATGCTTGAGTGTCGAGCGAGGATAGATAGCTTTATCGGGCTTTTTATACGTTTCTCTGTGATTGGCTCACGCTCATTCGCTTGCGGTTAGTGGGTGGGAAACACACTTTACGCTTCACCGCTAATTCCCCTAGAATACAGAGCACACGATGCCACAGTCGGGACTTCGAGCTCCCGCTCGTAGTTGTTCCGCTTCTCCAAAAGCGGAACTGCCACGTAGTGGCCTAGCCAACCCCGGTATACCCACAGAGAAAAAATCACACCAATCATCGTTTGTAGTCCCTGGAAAAGGTGCGTTCTGTTGAAGACAGCTGATTAGCCTCACTGCTAAAGTCAGGAGACCTTTACGTGCTCCCAGTGAGGTGAACGCTTGAGTGTCGAGCGTGGATAGATAGATTTATCGGGTTTTTATGCGTTTCTCTGTAACTAGGCTCACTCCCATTCGCTTGCGGTTAGTGGGTGGAATACACACCTCACGCTTCACCGCTAATTGCCTAAGAACACAGTACTCTAGCCGCCACAGTCGTAACTTCTATAAACTCACTCATCAAGCTTAACACCACCTCTCGTCCGAAATAAAGCTTAACAGAATGCTTGCCCGAGGGGGGAATTTTTTTATAATAGGACTACTTTGGAAGCCCATTGCAAAATCTTCGGCTATGTCGTACGAGCCATTATGCTATTATTAGGCATCTTTATTTTGGCTCAGGGCATAGCATTTACCATACATGCAAATTTAGGCACAGACGCCATCACCAGTCCGGCACTTATCGCACATTTATATTTAGGGAATACAAGCTGTGGGCTGAATTACGAATTTTGTAGCTTAGGCAATATGCTTATCTGCATTCATGCCACATTGGTGCTTTCACAAATCATCATATTGAGAAGCAAATTCCGCCCTATTCAGCTCTTACAACTCCTCATGGCTCTTATGCTCGGACAAATGCTCGACATTTGTATGTGCTACACCTCACAGCTTCCCATACCAAATTATGCTTGTCGACTTGGTTACACCCTACTGGGATGTATGATAGGTGCTTTCGGTATCTTTACGTATATAAAAGCAGATTTGATTCCACCGTCGGCGGACGGCTTGTGCCTAGCCATTAGTCGCACCTTCAAACTACGATTTAGTCGGGTAAAAATCATACTGGACTGCACAATGATAGCCATAGCGGTACTAGCCTCCATCATCATCTTTGGCCGAATCATCGGTGTACGCGAAGGTTCACTCATCTGTGCCATCAACATCGGATATTTCACCGGCTTATTACTTCGCTCATGCCCAATTTGGGATAAATTATTTTCTACCTTGGGCATTCAAACAGAAAGTGAGAAAAACGGAGAAAAGCCGAAATAAAACACCATCATTTATTCTCTATCAAAACATGAACGTACATCCACTTTTTACAGCAGTCCAAATACAAGATGCCGTACAGACCACAGCAAATAAAATTCTAGCTTACTTCGGGAGCGAAGAACCTGTTATCGCCCTTTGTTTATTAAATGGAGCTATCTGGTATACAGCAGATTTGCTACGATTATTACCGCCAAATTTTGAGCTTCAAACCATTCGGATTTCCAGCTACGCAGGTTCAGAAAGTACAGGTAACCTCAATTGGCACAGTGCCCCACCCGATTGTGCAGGAAAGCGAGTACTTGTCATTGACGATGTTTTAGATACAGGGCTGACACTGCAATCACTATGTGCCGAACTTCACAAAAATGGGGCATCAGACGTCATCACTACCGTTGCCGTCAACAAAATTGGATGTCGCAAGGCGACATTTGAAGCAGATTTCTATGCCCTGGAATGCGAGAATTTATTTCTGGTTGGCTACGGTCTCGACTTCAATGGTAAATACCGCAATCTACCCTACATCGGCTATATAGAAAAATAAACCCGAAATCCACGCCTACCTAACCGTAAGCTATTGCCAAACGGACTCTAAACGAGCCAATGACACCGCATCCAGCAACCCGGAAAGAGGAGCCTTAATTCGCAAAAAATACTCTGCCAAATCCCACGCATGCAGAGGCTGAACGTCTGCATTTTTGAATGCCCATGCAGGTATGGGAACAATGACATCCATCACCAAAGAAGCATGTACTGGCATACGTTCAAAAACTGCTGCCACCTGTGGGGCTAATGACGGATGCCTTTGCAAAAGCTCAATCAGCCACTTGCAAGAAAAATCAGACGGAGCAACCGACAGAGAAGCTAACAAAACAGATAACTGCTCTGTAGAAAACACCTCTTCCAGCTTAGTCATGTAAGGAGCAAACCGCAAATCTGACAAACTCAACACAGCCTCTAAAAGCGGCGTTGCCCTATCGGGACATTGCTCAAACAACCGCATCCCCTCCAGCAATGCCATACAGCCCGAGAAGCGTTCCTCTTTAGTCGGAAGAGCTAATGTTAGTACCAAATAAGCGGCCAAACGCTGAATAGACGATGTAGAATCCACCAAAGCAAAAGGCAACAATGCTCGCCAGCCATCCCCCTTTCTCTGTCGAATAAATAGGGCTAACTGCTGTAAACACCGGCGGCGTTTTTCAACATCACAACATGACTCGAAGCAAGTATACACCTCGCATACTTCATCCGTACGAGATGTGTCATTACATGTTTGCAAACCATACGCCATCATCGCCAATGGCCATTGGTCCGAGCCAATTTCACCCCGCCGGGAAGAATCCATAACCAAAGCGGCCAGCCGCTTCATTTCTGATAGCGAATTTGTCTGATCCTGAAATAACCCCATAGCCAAATCATACGCCTAGCCCGCTAGCTCGCCAAGCCAAATATAGCACAAAAATTACAAAATCCAATACAACAAGATTGTGTTTTCACATATATGAAAACCCTGTAAATTTTCTCACAGATGATTGCCTCTTTTTACCCCACTGTCAGTAACACACTTAGTCCTAAAAATAACGAAATAAGTATTGTTATAAAATGAATTAATTTATCTTTTGCCGTAATAAGCATAACCATACTATAACAAAATACTATTATATTCACCAAACTTACCACCATAAATAAAAACACACCATTAATAATAGGTTTTTCGTATGGATTTTGGAGTAATATACATAGTATAAATACACCGTATGAACTCAGCAATGTGATTAATGCTTTCATGATTTTAATCTCTCTAAAGTTTAATTAGTTCATTGTATTTCTTCATTACCCTCTGTGCCCACGAATTACAATTATCTGTATCAGAGCTTAATACTTCAAATTCTCTAGTTATGTATCTATGTGTTGATAAAGGCATAATTTGCCCCATACTATTAATTTGATATGGATAATAAATTTTTTCTGTTATTATTTTTGTTCTAGTTAGACTATATGGTTTAGGTTTTGTAGCTGCTATTGCCTTTTTTAAAACACAATCATCTAAATTAGATTGTTGAACTTTATATAACTTTCTAAGCTCTGGATCGTTGTCAGATTGCAAGCCATCAGGAAAATATCCAATATCTGTCCCATCTTTAAAGAAAAAATGTGAATGATATAAATTTAATCCTTCTTTAGGATATATTTTCTGTCTTATAACCACAAATTCCTCTATCCCTCCATTTTTGGTTCTCCAATATAGCAAATACAATGGTCGAATCGCCAAATATGCTTGTCCCAATATATCATATTTATTTAATCCATTCCCCACAAATGCATACAAATTCCAGCCGCCCTGTTCGGTGATGGGGTCGCGGTTTATCCATCGTCCGTCGGTAGAGTTATAGTGGCGGTAGTTGTAATAGACTAAGGCTAATTCGCTGTCGTAGTATTCGTTGCTCCATTGGATAGGCTGCTCTACGTCTCCGCTGATGGTGATGCTGCCGTATGGTGTGTAAGCGTAGGTGCTGCGGATGTAGCCGTTTTGTCCGAAGATTTCACAGATATTCTTCGTTAAATCCCATCCGTAGGTATACCATGTGCCGTCTTTTTGGATGGCGAGCGGACGCGTGGCGACCGGTTGAGTCGGATCCCAGGTGATGAGCCATAGGCAGGGGTGTCCGCTTCTGCTTAAGTCACAACACCCTATCTGTAAATAGCCACGGTAAATAAAGCGGTGGTTAGTGATGACGGTTGTTGATTCATTCCCCTCGGCATCTGTGCTGATTTCTTCCACTTTCTTCGTAGCTCGTCTACCCATGTAGTCGTAGGAACACGTGATGCGAGTGATGACGGAATCTATGGTTTTTTGGAAAATTACGGGTCTGTTCTCTGCATTGTAGGTCACAGACCAAGTACCTGTTGCTGTTCTTACAAGTGTTTGGTTTCCGGCAGCATCAAAAGTCGGCACAAAGGCAGATTCTTCATTCTTACGGATAGAACTGTACTGATTCAACTCATTTGCATCATAGAAAGCATAATCACTTGCATCGATGGACATACGACGATTGCCGATATTGTCGTAATCGTAGGCGTAAGTTTGCCCATTTACTTGAGCACTAGCAAGTTCTGAACGATACGTATGCACGAAGCTATCGTTCACTGTCTGCCCATTGCGAGAAGTCTGACGAGTCAGCGGACGTCCTAACGCATCGTAGGTATACACACGTTGAGAAACAAGAGTATTGCCACGTTTATAAGCCATCTGCGTGAGCAAATCTCGCTTCTCCTCAAAGCTTTGTGTGATGCTTATGTTGTTCGGTATGGACATGGTTTACAAAAGATTCGCTCTATTCAGATAGGTATAATTAAACTGATTCACTGTTTCACGAGTCTCGTCCTCGTCCTGCACAAAATCAGGCGTATAGATTGAAACATAGTGGTCATTCGATTTTACAGAAAGAAGTTTACACTGCTTAATTTGTGTAAGAAGTATTGTTTAATTAATTTTACCATCATGAATTTATTCAACCTTCCTTCGATTTTATAATTTCTATTTTCGAATGTATTGATTTAATTTTGTCATCAATTAAATTTACTTCATTTCTTTTAAGAAGTTGACAAAGTTCGATGATTAGAATAGGAAGCTCCTCTTTTCTATATAATTCCAACATATTATAATGATATGTTTTATCTTTAGTAAGAATGCTCAATATTCCATTATTGACTTCAAAATGCTGCATTGTATAGTTATATCTGCCTATATTATCGTAATCAGCATATATTGGAACAATTTCTCGTGTTAGTGCTTCTTGGTATTCTGTGCAATGAATTAAATTTGAAAAAACAGTGATGATTCTTTTATACTTTAAATCTGATAATTTAATTTCATGCTTAAATTCTAGTAATTTTTCAAGAGAATTGTAATAATTATTCAAACCTTTGTTTAATTCTGGCAAATTTTCATAACCTTTAATAGTAACTAATGAAAAATCTATATAATAAACTTCATTGTTACTAAAGATTATTGAGAAATTGGGCTTATTTTTTTTATTTCGACAGAATATTATCAAGTCAGCATTCTTGAAGAACATTCCAATTATTGATATAATTTTTTGGTCTTTTATTTTTTGACTTTCTTCTTGAATTTGAATTCGGCACCCTAATTCTGGTAGGTTATATGAATAGCATTCATATAACCCTTTTCGCCATATAGCTAACATCTTCGAATTTGGGGGTATTTTGATTGTGCTAGTATTTGATATGGATTGTGTGGGTAGATTAGCGTCAAAATGCTCTAATTCTTTATCAATAATTGTTTTTTGAAATTCGCTCTTTCTTTCTCTAATATCCAGCAATTTCCTATGTAATTCCCAATTATTCTCAATTTTTAGATCATAATGTCCTATAGAATGAACCATAGTCGCATTATAAACGGTCAAAACAGAGGCTATAGTTGTAAAAAAAATAATCATTTGATACATGAAAATTGAGTGGCTACTTGTTTTGTTAAATTAATTTTATTAGAAATATTAATTATTTTAATTTTTTCATTTAATATTTTATAGTCTATATTAGCTTCATAACTATATTTCTTATCAAAATAAGAATTAATTAATATAATTTCAGATAGAGCAAGTTCTTGTGTTAAAAATGCTAATAACTCATAATATGGATAACAGCATTCTGATATTTCTTGTTCGTATATATTAATCTTATCTACATATTTATTCCATATATTTATTGTTATTTCAGCATGTTTTCTTTCATGCCATTCAGTTGTTTGATGATGTCCTTTTATTACGAAATTATGTTTTCCTTTTTGTGGATCCATTCCTAATTTTTTGTTAATATGAATAGACTGATGAATTCTCTTATAGCGTATTTGAGGTTTAACTTTCCTATTAGCTAAATTAATTTTTTTTATAACAACTGTAAAATCAAAATTATATTGTCCAGCAACTGTTTCTGGTAAATTATCTACAAACATCAATGGAACTTGGCTCGAAGAAATAATAATTTTAAGCAGTTTTTTTCCTAAACTATCTACATTAATTATACTATTCCCCACAAAACCATACAAATTCCAGCCGCCTTGTTCGGCGATGGGGTCGCGGTTTATCCATCGTCCGTCGGTGGGATTGTAGTGGCGGTAGTTGTAATAGACTAAGGCTAATTCATTGTCGTAGTATTCGCTACTCCATTGGATAGGCTGTTCTACGTCTCCGCTGGCGGTGACTGCTCCGAATGGTGTGTAGGCGTAGGTGCTACGGATGTAGCCGTTTTGTCCGAAGATTTCGCAGATATTCTTCGTCAAATCCCAGCCGTAGCAGAACCATGTGCCGTCTTTTTGGATGGCGAGCGGACGCGTGGCGACCGGTTGAGTCGG
>JAUNER010000039.1 GCA_030525455.1 Akkermansia sp.
TCATCTATTATCGACGACGGCGAATCATCAATGCTGCCAAACCAAGCAAGCTAAGAGAGGCTGTGGCCGGTTCGGGTACGTTCAATGTTGCTTCGGTAATCTCAGCATAGTTAAAGGATGCTGAGTGTTTGCCATCTGTATTAACGATGGTGAAAGTAATTTCACCGTCTTCATTTGCCTTTACTCCGGTTACATTGTAGGTTGTAAGGTCTTGAACTTTAATATTTTGTGTAGCAAATGCTACGTCTGTAGAGGTATATTCGTTAGTTGTATTCATCGAGTTCCATGAACCTTGTCCCTCAAAAGGAACACCTGTTACTAACTGAATGTCGTACAGTTCACCTGCTATCAACCCTGAGAAAGTTAAGCTAAGATTAACATTTTTTGAATTGGTGGCACATTTAATGTAGTCGGCTGTTGCACCGGTTTTGGCTGTGCCCCAGTCTCCTCCAATTAATGTACCACTTGAAGCAGTCAATGTGGCTACGAAACCGGAGTTTGTGTCTGTAAGATCTATTGTTGTTAGATTGGTAGCTCCTCCTAAATCAGAACTATCAAAGTCGAATACCACAGTAGTAGCACCAAATGAAGTGCCAGCTAGTGCGAATAAAGCGATGAGTGTTTTCTTTATAACTGTTTGTTTGCTAGAATTTAAGGGTTTGTGATGTCGTGCTTTGTGTTTAAATGCACGACTTCATGCCCACAGGCGATGTATACAGCATTTAGAATGCTGATATCACTATCAATGAGTTATACATTGATTATCAGTTGTCGATTTTCTTTTATGCCCGAAAATCGGGCATTTCACGGTCTATAGATTCTCCGCTTTGTGTGAAATAATCGTTGATTTTGTGATTTTTCCGGAACAAAAGTATTGACTCAGCATTCTAAATGCTGTAGTCTTCTGCCCGTTGATGTGGAAAGCAAGGGACTTATCATATCAGCTAAATCTATAAAATCACATAAGTTATGAAGAAAACACTCGTCGCATTATTCGCTCTAGCAGGGACATTTGTTTCAGATGGAGCAACAACACTACGTTACCTTATTGAATTTAACACAGGAAATGGAGGCGTAACAAACTCCGTTGAAAGCACATCCGCAGGGGCAACAAGCATAACACAAACTGGTTATGTAAACTGGAACAATGAAACAACAATGGATGGTTCTAGTTATGTTCATCCACTCACTTCCTCAAACTGGAAAATAGACGATACAAATGGTATAGATAATGGTAATGGAGAAGCCCTTAATGCAAGTGATGGCTTCACTATTATGTTTAATGGTTATGCAACCAGTCAAAACTGGGGCGACTTTGTTAGTTTTACAGTTGGTACTCAGTCATATAAGTTAGAAATTAATAATTCTGACGGATTAAATGTTTATAACGCCACACAGCAAAATAGTTACGATGCTCAATTAACAAACATTGATCGTTTAACTTGGTATAATTATGGGGTCAGTGTTTATGATGGCACATGCACGCTGGTAGCTATTGATTCGGCTGGTACAGTTATTGATGAAACTTCTTTTTCCGGCCTTAGTGGGAACCTAACCAATATTACAGACATTGCATCATTTGAAATGCACAGTGGTAAAGGATATTTTACTGATAATATCGCTGTGTATGATGGTGCAATAGATACGGATACTATGGTTGCAATTACTAAGGCTCAAGTAGCAGGTAAAGGCACATTAGCCGTTGTTCCCGAACCGGCCACAGCATCCCTTAGCTTGCTTGGCTTGGCAGCATTGATGATTCGCCGACGTCGTGCTTAATCGGGCAAAATAAAATTGTCTTCTTTAAAAAAGGGCCGTACTCGAAAGGGTGCGGCTCTTTTTGTAGGGAAAGTAGAAGTGGAGGGTTGGCTATTATAGAGGGCGGCGAAGCTCTTGAATAGCCTCTAGCATATCATCTTTGGTGATGTCGGCAGAGACAAAAGCGTTGCCGACTTCTTTTAGAAGCACGAAGCGGATATTACCTGCTTGGAATTTTTTATCGGAAGCCGTTTTTTTGAGAACAGTTTCCGTATCGATATTTTCGTCCAGAATGAGAGGTAGCCCGAGAGCATCGAGAGTCTGGAGGATGAAATTGGCACTATGAACAGATAATCCCGCTTTTTTTATACTGAGATAAAGAGCTGCTCTCATTCCCAGAGAAATCGCTTCGCCATGGTAAATTGTGCCGTAGGGGACGGCCGCTTCAATGCCATGCCCGATAGTGTGCCCGAAATTGAGTAGGGCTCGTACACCTAGTGTTTCTTTTTCGTCGGCTTCGACAATGTGGGCTTTAATAGCCACATTTTGGGCAATTAAACGAGGAAGATTCTGAATAGTTTTGACGGAAAAACCAAGAG
Organism: Akkermansia sp.; assembly: GCA_030525455.1. GTDB lineage: Bacteria > Verrucomicrobiota > Verrucomicrobiia > Verrucomicrobiales > Akkermansiaceae > Akkermansia. The sequence continues at coordinate 2,358 of JAUNER010000039.1, forward strand.
GTAACTCATCCCCCAGGGCTTTAAGTTCCGGTAGCATGGCGGCATCTTTGATAGCAGCATGCTTAACGGCTTCCGCCAACCCTTCTGCCAAAGTACGGCGGTCTAAAGTGAGTAAGGTAAGAGGGTCGATAATAACAGCCTTGGGCTGGTGAAATGCACCTACAAGGTTTTTCCCTTCGGGGATGTTGACAGCAGTTTTCCCCCCTACGGAGCTATCTACCTGAGCCACGATAGTGGTGGGAATTTGGATAAAAGGGATTCCTCTGTAATGAATAGATGCCACAAAACCGGCTAAATCACCCACAACCCCGCCCCCAAGTGCCGCAACACTACCGGAGCGGTCAATGCCGGCTTGGGCAAGCTCGGAGCAGAGTTGCTGAGCTTGAAGCATATTTTTGGAACCTTCGCCTGCATCGACGATATGGAGAGATGGGCTAAAGCCGACATCTTTGAGAGATGTAAGTACTCTCTCTGCATAGAGAGGAGCCACATTGGTATCTGTAATGACTGCTATTTTATCCTTTAATCCGGTACGACGAGCATAATTGCCCACTAAATCTAGGGCGCCGTTTTCTACATAGATGTGGTATGAGCGCTTATCGAGGGATAAGGAAACAGTAGGCATGAGCAAATTATGCGTTAATTTGTTTCTTTGCTCAAGTATTTTACATGTACGTTTTTATAGGTAGCGTGATGAGCTATGTGTAGGTGCGAGTAGTTCGAGTATGGAGTGAAGTTGCGGGTATTGCTCATCGATTTTTTTACCATTACAAGTCCAGATGATGTTTAAGTATTTATCTAGTAGCAAGATTGCAGAGCAGGATTTTTTGTGTATAGAGAGATTTTCCTTGAGTGCCATTCCGTTCCCTGTGTAGATGGCACTTCTTGTTTCGATATTATTTGTGTGAAGTGTGATGAGTGCTTCCTTATAGTGTGCCAGGTCATCGTATGTGATAGGCGGCGGGATGTTGATAAGTGTTTTGTAGTTAATGTGTGTATGAGAGGCAGAGTGTTGCTCGATGAGCTTGTCTAGTTGCGGGAACCATGTTTTTAGGGAATAGATGGCTTCGGGAATAAAGGCACAGAGTATGATGAGATAATCGGTGGTTGAATTTTCTTCTGTGTCGGGGAAAATAATACTTTGTCCATTGATGTTTAAACATTTTAGCTTGGGGAATTGATATTGACCGTTTGACTGATAGGGGTGATTGGGATTGGGGGTGGGTAGGTGTATATTCATAGAGGGTATGGTGATTTGGAGTATTTAGGGGGGTGGTGTGTTCAAATGAATCCTTTTTAAAGTGCGTTTTTCGTTTCATTAGGGGTGAATTCCCCGGTTTTTGGGGGAGATTTTAGTTTTCTCAAAAAAAATCAAAAAAATTTTCATTTTTATTTTTGGTTGATAGGTAGGTGGTTAAGTGGGGGTTTACCGGAGTGATGGGAGAAAAGTGAAAATTTTTTTCAGAATTGTATTGACAAATTCGGAGAGAAGAGTAGTATTTGCCCCACGCC
>JAUNER010000019.1 GCA_030525455.1 Akkermansia sp.
CCGAATCGACCTGCTTATCGCTACACGCATAGCTAGGCATCTCATCAATAGCCACCCTTGAAGCAATAAGAATGCGACCATTTTGAATAGAAGTTGAAGAATCAGATGTAGAAGCATTCATAGCCACAACATCATGAGAAGAATTACCACCGATAGAAGAATCGGTGCCGACTGAGTTTGGTGTATTATTGACCATAATATTATTTTCTATTTGTTTAGCAGACTTACTGCCATCAGCCTCTGAAAGAAGAAGGGAGGCACCTTCGTTGTTTTTTGCCGAAGAGTCGGCAACCATGCAAACATCAGCATCAGATGAGCTGACGGAAGCAGAGATTTCATTGGTGTTGCTACCAAGCTCTGCGGAGTCATCGCCATTAAAGGCGGAATTTTTATTGTTTTTCTTTTTCATACTTAATTATGATTTGTAGCGATACTTTCGCTAGTGAGGATTCATTCCTCTATATACTTCCCAAATTCCTCCCCCATTTATTTTTTTGAATATCCGGGCTCGGTGTTATAGAGAGGGAAGTTGAGGTGTAATTACACTTTTCTCTTATAACATACGATGGTTGAAAAAAATCTTTTAGAGATTTTTTAAAAACTTACATTACTTATAATGAATGAATAATAAAAATTACCTCGAAAAATTTTACGAATCCAAAAAAACTTTTGAGCAAAATAAGCACAAAAAAAGCTCCTTGAAATAAGGAGCTTTTTAGTGTGGGGGAAATTAGGAGGAGAGAGAGTTTAGTAAGCGGTGCCGAAAGCGGATGCGGGTTTAGGACCCCAGGCTTCAATTTCGGTGATAAGGAGAGGGGAGTCGGAGGAAAGTTGTTCGACACGGATGGCACGAGCTTCTAGCTTGGAATCCAGATTCCACTCGGAGACAAAGGAAGACTTGCCATTTTCGGAAGTGGAGAAGGTTTTTTCGGCGAGGACGTTTTTCTTATTGTCGTAGACAGTCACCTTAAATTGTTCCATGGTTCCAAGTTGGGGGATGGCATTTGGTGTGTAGATGATGATTTTGGTAAGAGAGCGGGTATTTTCTGAGCCGAAGTCAACCCCCAGCCATTCGTTTTCGTCTTCCGGAGCATCGGTGACAGCGATAGAAGCATGGATGAGGCGAGAGTTGGTATTTCCGTCGATAGCTTTTTCCGGGCCATAGGCGGAGAGGTCGTTACGTGTAGAACTTTGGCGAACGCGAACGCCTTTTTCTCTGCACCAGTTGCATAAATCCGGTGAGATCTGAGGGCGGGTGGCAGAAGTAGGGGAATCAGAGAGAAGACGAGATGGAAGAGAGGATGGAACAGATGGGACTATATGAGATGAGGGGGCATTTTTTTCGTGGATTCCTCTAAGAGAAGCATTAGCCTGAGAGATTTTTTCTCTATTATCCTGCTGGACAAGTTGATTGTAATCATTACGTAGTTTAGTAACGTCTTGTTTGTACTTAATAGAGACAAAGGCAAAGACTAAACCAATGATAAGAGCCGGGAGAAGATAAAATGACAGGGAAGTGGATTGCTTAGAACGGGGCGAGGATAATGAAGCAGATGAACCCAGCCCCGGAGTAATGGGGGCTTGGGAAGAATTGAAAGCAGGAGGGGGAGTGAATTTTTTTGCTGATACGGCAGGAGTAGAGGCATTCTCCGGAGATGCATGGGTAGGATTTTCGATAGCCGTTTCTAAATCGTGGAGAAAATCAGATAAATTACCATAGCGTTCGGCAGTAGATGGGGTGATGGCTTTGGCGACCAAATCATCTACAGATTGGCTACAATTTATCATGGTAGAAGGCATGGCAAAATCAGCCTCGAGCGGAGTTTTGCGGGTAAGCAAAACGTAAAGAGTAAGCCCTAAATCATAGACATCTATGCCCGGCGTGAACGAAGAAACCTCACCTGTGACCCATTCCGGGGCGGCAAAGTCTTTCATATCAATAGGAGGTTGAGAGGGGAAGATATTGACAGGCAGGAGTTTGGCATCTAGTCCGTGAGAAGCAAGAGAAATTAATTTTGGGGTAATGCCACCATGATAAATGCCTTGCTGATGAAGAGGGCGTAAGCCAAGAGTGATATTTTGGATGAGGATGAGTGCGTTTTTTATTGGGATTTGGGGGAGTTCCTCAAAATCACTCATGCGAGGGTAGGGAGCTTGTTCTGAAATGAGGAACATATAGTCGCCGGCAATGCCTGCATCGTAAATTTTAAGCAGAGATGGATGAGGGTGGCGGCTGATTTGTTTAACTTGGTCGATGAAATCAGAAGTCCAGCCAAAAAGGGAAGAATCTGAGCATGGAACGAGACGAAGAATGACAGAAGAAGCCGTTTCATTCCACAGAGCAGAGATAATTAACTGAGGACCTTTGGTCCCGATAAGGGTTAAATTATCCAGCTGAGGGAAAAGAGGAATAATGGATTCTAACTGATATGAAATGTCGTCCTGCATTGTAACAATGATGCTCTGTAAAGTAATCTAACACAGGATTCGGAAAGAATCAACCTTTGCTGTGCCGTAAGGTATGAAGAAAATGGCAAGGAATGAACAAAAAACGCCACCGAGGAAGTCCCCTCGATGACGTTTTGAAAAAAGGAATAATAGGAAAGGCTTAGTGCTTGCAGTCACAACCACCATCGTGGTCGCAATCGCATTCGCCGTTGCAATCGCAGTTGCCGTCACAATCCTTATCGCAATGACCGCCACAGCTACAGGAAGCACTCATGGCTTGCTGACGAGCTGTTTCAATTTCTTCCGGAGTAGGTGCACGGCCGAGGTCGATAGACATACCCAGGTATTGGTTGATGGTATTGAGGATTTCGTCGATGGTTTGGCGAGCTTCTAAGAACCCACGAGCCACGTCGTTTTTGATAACGTTTTCGCGGAGTTGGTCAAACTTAGCGATTTCTTCTTCGGTAGGCTGCATACCGGCCATGTGCTTATTGCGAAGTTCTTCGCCATAGGCATTCACTTCTTCAAAAAGCTTGGTAGCGTCAGGGTTTTGGAAGAAGAGACCGATTTTTGCCTTTGAGGAGATAACGGCGTTTTCCTTTGCAAGAAGATTGCAAAGAGATTCTGTAGCAGTACGAAGCTCTGTAGAGAATGTAGAGTTTTCCATGGTTAATGATGGGTTAATGTGTTAATAATTAAATTATTTTTTGGCGGGGAGTTTCACCTGGATGTGAATATCGCGTAATTGAGTATCCTCAGCCGGGGCCGGGGAATCACTCATGAGGTCAGCACCGCGGTTGTTTTTCGGGAAGGCGATAACTTCACGGATGGATTCGGCATCACAAATCATCATCACCATGCGGTCGAGCCCCAAAGCTAAGCCACCATGAGGAGGAGCCCCGAAGCTGAAAGCATCAAGAATGTGTCCGAATTGTTCATGAGCCTGTTCATCAGAAATGCCGAGAGCCTTGAACATAGCGGCCTGTAAATCGCGTTCGTGAATACGGATGGAACCACCGCCCAATTCTGTACCATTGAGCACAACGTCGTAAGCCTGGGCACGGAGTTCTGTGGAAAGTTCACCATTGAGGAGTTTTTCCTCGTCTTCCTTAACGGGGCGAGTGAATGGATGGTGAATAGCAACGTAGCGTTGTTCTTCTTCATCCCAGCCGAGTAGCGGGAATTCAATGACCCAGAGGAAGTCGCGTTCCTTGTTGTCTTTTAGAAGTTCCATAAACTCAGCACACTGTAAGCGAACGCGGCCGAGAATATCGCAGGAGGGTTCCCAAGCACCGGCGGCAAAGAGGATTAAGTCACCAACTTCGATATTAAGAAGCTCAGTGAGTTGTTGTTTAGCTTCATCGGTGAGGAATTTGGCAAATGGACTGCGCCAGCCATTTTCACGCACTTGGATGTAAGCAAGCCCCTTAGCTCCGGCTTCAACAGCTGTCTTTGTAAGAGCATCAATTTGGCCGACAGAAGCACAAGCGAAGCCCTTAGCATTGATGGCTTTAACCACGCCACCGCCCTTGACGATATTAGCGAATACCTTGAAATCACTATTAGCGAAAGCAGCAGAAACATCGGTGAGCTTCATGCCAAAACGACGCTCCGGTTTATCAGAACCATACTGATCCATGGCTTCCTTCCAGGTCATGCGTGGGAAGGGAGTCGGAATGTCTACACCGAGTGATTCTTTATACACACGCTTTAGTAAGCCTTCGATAAGAGAGTAAACGTCTTCCGGTGTGATAAAGGAGGCTTCTAAGTCAACTTGAGTAAATTCCGGCTGACGGTCAGCACGTAAGTCTTCGTCGCGGAAACAACGAGCAATCTGGAAGTAACGTTCCATACCGGCAACCATGAGCAATTGCTTGTACTGCTGTGGTGCCTGTGGCAAGGCATAGAACTTACCCGGGGCAAGGCGAGACGGGACGAGGAAGTCGCGAGCGCCTTCAGGAGTAGATTTGGATAGGATAGGAGTTTCAATTTCTAGGAATCCATGCTCGTCCAAATAGTCACGAGTGGTCTTAGTTACACGGTGACGAATCTGCATATTGCGTGCCATGGAGGGGCGACGCAAATCGAGGAAGCGATACTTAAGACGTAGGTCTTCGTTAGAAAGGTTGCGGTCTAATTGGAATGGAAGAACTTCTGCCTTATTGATAACATTTAGAGTATTGGCAGAAATTTCGATTTCGCCCGTAGGAAGGTCCGGATTTGTTGTATCTACGGAATCTGTTTTTAAACGAGCCGCAACTGTACCGGAAATCTGAATCATATCTTCAGAGCGCAGCTGCTGAGCGGCACGAGCAACGTCTTGGTTTACTTCCGGGTGGAAAACAACCTGAGTGATGCCGGAGCGGTCACGCAGGTCAATGAAAATAACACCACCATGGTCACGGACGGAATCTACCCAGCCAATTAATGTGGTTTGACTTCCTACGTTAGATGCACGTAGTTCGTTACAAGTATGTGTGCGGTATGAGTTCATCTTTGTAAAAAATGGAATGAAAATTATCGGTGGATTAATCGAGTTTTAGAGCTTGAGCAATGGTGTCAAACAAGTCATCCATGTGAACTTGTTGAGATTCTCTGGTAGCCAGCTCGCGAAGTTCCATCATGGGGAATTCATCGCCAATGATAAGAGCAAAGCGAGAGCCACTCTTGACGGCCTTTTGCATTTGTCCGTTGAACTTCGTTAAGCATAAAGGTAGGTCAACGCTATAACCGAGGTCACGAAGAGATGCGGCTACGGATAAAAGTTGCGGGCGGCAATTTTCTGATGCTTGGATGATAGAAATATCGCACCCGGTGGAAGCTAAGTAAGCATCAAGCAATGCTTTGGCTGCGGGAGTCTGGTTGATGAGGTGACCAATAACGGCATCGCCCATAGCAAATCCTGTAGCCGGTAAATCGACGGCATTGTTTGATAAAGCAGCAACTAGGGAATCATAGCGACCGCCCCCGGCAACGGCACGAAGACTGCGACCTTTATCGAAGATTTCAAAAACTAGCCCGGTGTAATAAGCCAAGCCACGAACAACAGAAAGGTCTAGTTTTACATAGTCTGCTAACCCACGAGCCTGTAAATCCCGGAGGAGAACCTCATAACCGGCAGATGCCCCGGCAGGTGGATTTTCGATGAAAGCAACAAGCTCATCTCTAGAGATATTAAAAGCGTCGAGTTTGCGTTGGCATTCTTCGGGGCGGTCTCGCTCGAATTTATCAACTACGCCTAAGAATGCAGGGATGTTTTCTTCGGTGATGCCGTGAGATGTGGCAAAATTAATCCAAGCTTCTCTATCAGAGACACGGACGATGAAGTCTTCAGAGGTGAAGCCAAGTTCTCGCATACAGTCGATAGCGAGAGCTATTAATTCAGAATCGGCCCAAGCAGAAGTTTCACCTAGGATGTCTGCATTGAACTGATAGAATTCACGTAAACGACCCTTTTGAGGTTTTTCGTAACGGAAGCAGGAACCAATTTCAAACCACTTAAGGGGCTTAGTGTATTCGCGTTGGTACGCGGCGGCGATGCGACCCAAAGATGCGGTTAATTCCGGACGAATAGTGATGTCGCGACCGCCTTGGTCTTCAAATCGGAAAAGCTGAGTAGGTAATTCGCCTCCGGTTTTTTTGAGGTACAGCTCGGTGGCTTCAATAGTGGGAGCTTCCCATTCCAGAAATCCGTAACGATGGGCTACACGCTTCCAAGTCTCAAATAAATAATTGCGTACAGCACATTCTGCAGGTGCAAAATCGCGAAATCCGTTGAGTGGTTGAAAACGTGCGTCTGGCATGACTATGAAATTATTTTGTGAATTTAGGACGAAGAAGTTTACAGTATTTTTTGCACTTGGCAAGCCTTCATGCCCTATATATAGCGGAAATATACGGAAAATTGAGACATTTAGGGAGAAATGTAGGAGTAGAAAGATAGGGATTGAAGGTAGATAGTGTGGGGTGATAGACTAGATGGCGGATTTAAGTAACGATGAGCATTACTATCAGACGAGCAGAAAAATCGGATGCTGACCTCATTGCTTATGTTGTGGCAGCAGCCATAGGAGAAGAAGCTGTACAGAATTATTGCGGTGAGCGGTATTTGGCGGTGCTAAAAGAGATAGCGGAAACTCCCCAAACGCAGTATAGTTATCAATTTGCCCTAGTCGCTGAGCTAGATGGTGTAAAAGTCGGGGGTATAGTTGGCTATGATGGCGGGTTACTTTATCCGCTTAGGGAAAAAACACTAGAAATAATCCACCGCTACAATCCGGGACTAAGGGTGTATTCTGATGAAACAGAGAGCGGTGAGTTTTATTTGGATTCCATAGGCGTTTTGCCGGAATATAGAGGATGCGGTGTAGGCGGAGCTTTGATTCATGCCATGTGCGAATGTGCTTTCAACGCAGGGCATTCTTTGGTTGGACTCATCGTAGATGTTCACAATCCAAGAGCAGAAAAACTTTATCAATCACAAGGGTTTGTGAGATGTGGTAAGCGTGAGTTTTTTGCCCATGAAATGTGGCATTTGCAAAAAAGAAAAGGGAAAAGCTAAAGCAATTTTTTAACAAAAAGTCTTTTTTCTTTTCTGATAGCTAAGTACCCCCCCGGTAGAGAAACTCGCGATGCCCCTGTTGGGGGGAGAATGTCGAGTACGCGTTGCACGACTTCTTCTGAAAGCTCCGGGATGTTTTGGTTTTTTAGAAACCAATGAATAGCCGCCTGTCGGAGTTCTGCCGGAAATGTCATGACGGTGGGTAAATAGAGCCTGCCCTGGGGGTCGAGTAGGTTTAAGTGCTCAAGTGCCTGGGTCAGGGCTGTGCGAGATACGTGTGCTAAATTCGCCGAACGAGAGAGTGTGATAGATACATCTCTGGCGAAAATGGAATCAAGCTGCGGAAGAATTTGGTGTCGTAGAGCATTTCTCGTATAGTCAGATGAATCATTACTGGTATCATCAACCCACGGGATATTTTGGCTAGAAAGCCAGGCGGTGATGTCTGAACGGCTTTGATTTAGAAGCGGTCTGATGACGGTTAGTCCATTTGCCCATAATGAAACAGGGGTCATGGCTCTGATGCCGGATGAGCCACGGCATAAATGCAGTAAGGCGGTTTCTGCCTGGTCATTACGATGATGAGCCAGAGCCACAATGTTTGTGTTAAATTCACGAGCCCAGTGAAAAAATAAATCTTGTCGAAGTATGCGAGCCGCTTCTTCTGTGGCTAATTTGTGTTCTTTGGCGTAGGTGGTGACATCTATTTTTTTGCTTACAAAGGGAAGCCCCAGATGATGAGCATAGTTTTTTACGAAAATCTCTTCGGCATCAGCTTCCGGTCGCAGGCTGTGATTTACGTGGCATACAATAGGGTAACAATTCGCCAGCTTCGATAGTAGGGTGATAAGGGCTATGGAATCTCGTCCACCGCTTACCCCTACAAGTATGTGTCCGCTTGAGTGTAATGCCTCAAGTGTTTGCTCATTAAGCTGAAGCGGTGGGGTGAAATTCATGAGCAGTGATGATGCGTTTTGAGAAATAAAAAAACTCTTGGTTATCACCAAGAGTTTAGGAAAATGGTCGGGAAGACAGGATTCGAACCTGCGACATCCTGCTCCCAAAGCAGGCGCGCTACCAGACTGCGCCACTTCCCGATAAAAGTGGTGGCTCGGGACGGGATCGAACCGCCGACACGAGGATTTTCAATCCTCTGCTCTACCGACTGAGCTACCGAGCCACTTGCATCACGCTAGTGCGTTTGCGTGGCAAGAAACTATCATGATTAAATTCGTTTGGCAAGAGAAAAATGAAAAAATTTTTAGAAAAATTATTTTATCTGGCCATGCTATACCTTATTGGCCTGTGTATCAATCGTTTGGAAAATTACAAAATCAATGGAATGACGACCAATAATGGAGCCCAGAGAAAGGACCAAGAGAGAGATTTGGCTGTTGAGAGGGAGAATTTGCGATGCAAGAATGAAAAACCGATAAGAAGAACAGAAGAGCTAAGAATGCTATAAAAAAACCAGGGTTCCGTGTTCGCGTTGTCGGATAAGAAGATAACAGCAGTAAGTAAGTAGCAAAAAAATACGCTTCCCCAAAAAATATCTAAAGACAAGCGAGATTTAGGGGCAGAGGGAGCGAAATTTTCACTCACCCAGGAATCATGCCATGTGAATACAAGGAAAAGTAACCCGATGAGGAAGTAGTTGGGAATAGAGAACATCCATGATGGAGAATTTAAGCAACTAATACCTAAGGGGAGACAAATGGAATGCGAAATACCAAACGCCGCAGAAACATGGAGCATAATGCGCCGGAGTGGTAGAATTTGAAATGAAAGAAGCGGCTTATATAGTAGTAAATAAGTGCCGGTTAAAAGCAAGGGGACGATGAGGTAGTAGAACGAAACCACGGGGAGCTGGAAAAAAGCGAGATACAAGCAACAGGTGATGCTTGTACATAGACCCCATGAAAAGGATTTTTTGTGCCTATTTATAAAATTGTAAGTTTCGGCAGACTGTGGCGAGAGGTTTTTTGACTTGCTGAACTTTTGCCTGCTAAATATCTGTACGCTCCAGCCCCCTAAGGCGAGTAGTAAAAAAGATGAACTTGGAATGGTGCTTACTGCATGACTCAAGCACAACACCCATGCCCAGACAAGGCTAAGTATGACGATGTCTAGACCTAGTAAGTGGCAGTAATCCCACCGCGAGCTGTATTTAGGGTGTGTGTACATTAGGGATAAAGAAACTTAGTGAGCATTATCATGCCTATGCGTTGCGAACTTGTCACGAAGAAATTTTTACGATACGCTTGACATGGAGAAGAAAAACGCTACACTAGTTGTCCCTTTTGCGTCGGAAACGTAAATTTATAGAACCATGAAGAAAGATATCCATCCACAGTACAATCCGGTTGTTTTCGTAGACATCTCTACCGGTCGTCGTTTCGTTACTCGTTCTACAGTTCGTTCTGCAAAGACAGAAGTTATTGACGGTGTAGAACACTTTATTATTTCTTGCGGTATCACTTCTGATTCTCACCCATTCTTCACCGGTAAGAATCAGTTCGTCGACACCGAAGGTCGCATCGACAAGTTCCAGAAGCGTTTCGGTTCTGTTCGTCGTGCTGCCGGTAAGCCGAAGCTTAAGTAATTTACTGAGCGACGATATTATTGCTCCTTTTTGCAAAGTCTCGGGTTATGTCGCCCGAGACTTTTTTTATATATGTTTGGGACTAAAGTCCCATGGTCCGGGGAGTGGGGAGTTTTGCGGATCGGTTGGTCATGGCCTTTGTTAATAGGTTTTTTGTTGATTTTTTTGTGTGGTGGATGATAGGGGTTAGTTATGGAGACTAAAACCGCATTAGGATTTATTTGTTTAGGTTTGTATATTTGTATGGTTGCTTTTGTATTAGGTTTTGTTATTGGATGTATGGGTGGTTAATTTGTGAGGTGTGGTAGGATGTCTATAGCTACTACACCGTTGGCGGCTAGGTGGTCAAGGTTGCTTTGTAGGGTGGTAGCGGCTTCTTTGCATTTGGTGAATTGTGCTAGTAAGACGGTCATATTTTCGTCGGCTAGCATATCTTGGAAGCCAGCTTTTCGGGCGGTAAAAAAAGGTGTGAAAGCGGATTGAAGATTAGAGAATATGGTGGCGATGCCGTTTAGAGCGAAGCCGAAGTCGATGACTTTTCTTTCTGCTTGTTTGTATGTGGATTGAGGGATGGCTGCGGCTGTGTTTTTTGAGATAGCGGCGGAGTGTTTTTTGATTTCGTCTAGTTTTTTTAGGACGTCTTGTGTGTCTGCGGTGAAGGTAAATTTTGCGGATTGATTGGACATGGTTTTTTATTATAGTTTTTTTGTTGCTTTTTGCGGTGGTGTGTGGTATAGGGGGATTATGAGTTATGCTAGGCAGAGAATAGAGCAATATGAGTGTGGGATGCTGTGGAAGGTGATTAAGTTGCTTTTTTGGTTTTCTGTGATTGTGTGGGGGCCGATTGTTTTATTTATGCTTGGGGTTTTGCTGGGGTGGTTTGTTTTTGTTTAGTGATAAGCCCGGTAGTTGCCGGGCTTGTTTGTTTATGGTGTAGGGGTGGTTTCTTTGTGAAGGTGGTCGAGGGCGTGGGGGATGGTTTGGATGTCGTCGATGAGACCGAGGGCGAGAGCTGTGTGTGCGGAGTAGACTTTACCGGAGAGGGCATCCGGAGAGATGGTGCGGTGGGAGGTTACGAAGGAATGGAAGGGCTCTGCGAGCTGATCGCAGAGGTCGGTGTAGTAGGCGATGTGGTCGTCTGAGAGTGGTATAGTGGGGCGTTTATGTGTGGCGGCTGAGTTTGTGATGGTGATGGTGCCGTTAGGTTCATTCGGGATGGTGATACAGACGCCGATTGAGCCAACGATAGCGGAGGGAGAGGCGATGATTTGGTCGCATGCAGAGGCTAGGAAATAGGCAGCGGAGCAGGCTTCGCCGATGATGTATGCGGCGGTGGGGATGGTAAGGGAGGCGATGAGGGTGGCTGTATCGTGGCATTGGTGGACGGATCCGCCGGGGGAGTCTATGAGGAGGAGGAGTTGGTTTGCGTGTGGTGGGCAGGCGGCGATTTCTCGGCGGATGGTGTGGTATGAGGTGCCGATGAAGTCGGCGAGAATGCAGTCGTAGTTATAGAGCGTGGAATAGACGTGGACAATGTAGGTGCCGTCCGGTGTGAGAGTGGGGGCGAGGCGGTCCGGGTATGTGGAGCGGGATTTAGAGGTGGCAGCAGGGCGGATGTATTGGCAGGGGTGAATCATATATAAAAAGGGGGGAGTGTTGCGGTAAATGCAACAGTGCCGGGTATAGGTATGATGAATTTACATGAGCAGGCTGTTTTGGATTTTGAATGTGTGGAAGGTTTGGGGGTGTGCGTGCGTGTGTGTTTTAATGATGAGCATGGTCCGGTAGATGTGAGTGGGTGGCAGTTTAAGTGTGGGGTGAGTGGTCCATGGGTGGAGAAAGTGGCTATTCGTATGGTTCCTGTGGGAGGGAATGTGGCGGAGTTGATGTGGAATGGGATGAGTGAGGGGCGGTATGTTTACGACGTGGTCGGGGTGAATGATGCCGGGGATGATGTGGCTCTTTTGCGTGGGCGTGTGTGTGTTAAGGATAGCACTGTGGCTAGTGGCCAGAGTGCTGATAAGCCTGTGGTGGATGTGGTGCTGCCAAGTGTGCCTAGTGGTGTGGTGGAGGTGACTGTGAGGGGGAAGGGTGATACCGGTGAGCGTGGGGAGGCGGTGCAGGATGTGGGGGAAATAAAAAAAGGCTTTGATTTCTCAAAGCCTTTAGTAATTGAAAGATGGCACGTCCAACTGGATTCGAACCAGTGACCCACTGCTTAGAAGGCAGTTGCTCTATCCAACTGAGCTATGGACGCATAACGTGTGGAAATACTAGCAGGGCAGAAATGTGTTTGGCAAGTCTAGATAATGTCAAGAAATGAATTTTTGTTTGGGGCTATGGAGATAAGTGGGTTATGTTTTTAAGTTGGGTGGGGGTAAGGGTAAGATTGGTAAGAGGAGAAAAAAGGGGAAAGAATATAAGAGGGAGAAAGAAACAAAGAATGTAAAAATTGAGTAAAGAAAGCCATGAGTCGCATAATAAGATTGAGAAAAGAAAAAGAATAAGGTAAGGTATCAAAGAGATAAATAAAATGACGAGTCAACCAGACAAAAACAGCGAAAAGAAAAAGCCGACCTTTGGGCATCGATTGGGGATGAAAGGCTTTTTACTGATGGAGGGGATGCTGAAGCTCATAGGGATGAAGACCCTAGATAGATTTGGCAGAGGCGTAGGAGCTGTGGCTTGGCGGGTGTTGCCGGAGCGACGTCGAATTGTGGAGCGCAATTTGCGTATAGTCGTAGATTCAAAGTTGCAGGGTGAGGAACTACGGCAGATGAGTTTAGAGAACTTTAAGCGAACGATAAGTAGTTTTTTGTGTTCGGCAAAAACTGCGACATTAACGGATGATGAGCTTAAAAGCTGTGTAGAGATTGTGGGGCGAGATGCATTTGTGTCTGCGGTGCGACAAGGCAGAGGCATGGTCTGTGCTGTGGCACATATGGGGAACTGGGAAGCTCTGGCACGCATTCGCATATTTTATCCTGAAATTGAGCGATATGGTTCTATGTATCGGCAATTTGATAATCCTCTTTTAGAAGAATATGTGTATAAGCGTCGAACTGAGCGAGGTACACAGATGTTTTCTAAAGAAGGTGGTATTCGCAGTCCTATGAAGTTCCTGAAAGAGGCGGCTAATTTGGGGGTGTTAAGTGACCAATTTACTTGGGAGGGGGTCTATGTGCCATTTTATGGGAAAGTGACAGGGACGACGCCATTGCCTGCCTTACTTCGTCGGCGAGCCGGGGCAGACATGGTGGCGGTAGCTGTGCGGTCGAATGGGTCGGGGCAGTGGATATCCGATATGGGGAATCAAATAGATTTTTCACAATCAGACGGGACATTGTTAGGGGACACCTTGATAGTAAATCAGGCGTTGGAAGAGCTTATAAACAAGTCAGTCTTAGATGAATTCTGGATGCATCATCGCTGGAAGTCAGTTGCCAAATTCCCTGAGGTGGATGATAAATGCAAGCATTTGTTGTCACAGCTTGAGCTAAAACCGCATCGCGTGGTGCTTTCTATGCCCAAGGAATTAGATAAAGCCTTGTGCGTAGCACCATTTGTTCGAGCATTACGAGCATATAGACCCGATATGCAGGTATCTGTGGTATGTGCCTCTGAGCAGAGAGGAGTATGGCAATCAATGCCGGAAGTCAGCTACGTATTACCGAATAACCCTCAGGAGTTGGCCTTGGCATTGGAAGAGGAGAAATTCTATGCCGATGGCCCATTGGATAGAGTTATATTTTTTGATAATGATGAAGCCATTGTTAAATGTTTTGTGCCACATGGACCAATGATATTTAATGGATTTTCATCACATCCGGGGGTGAAGAAATACCGATTTAAAGGGCACGTTTCTGAGTTAAAAGACGGGGCTCCCGGTCATTGGATTCAGTCTGTGCAACGGCTGGCAAAAGCAATTAGCATAGATATGCTAAAACCGGAATTCTATCCGGCAAAGAAAGATGGAGTATCGTCTGATTCCCCGGTGTTGTTTAGTCCGTTTTCAGAGTTTGGACGAGCCAATGAATGGGGGGATGAGCAATGGAAAGAAGTGTTGTCTGCATTGTCTGCAAAGGTAATACTCGTCGCAACGGAGTCCAATAGAGAACGAGCTAAGGAATTAGCTACACAATGGGGGGTAGAAGCATTTGTGGGGGATTATGCCCAGCTGATACCTGTGATTGACCATGCGAAAGCCCTAGTAGCGGTAGATGGTTATTTGCCGGCCTTGTGTTCTTTTAGGGGTGTGCCAAGTGTTTGTGTATATAGCACGAGATTGCCGGATATGTATAGACCGCTTGGTCAGTTTAACCGTTCGTTGTATAAGCATCAGTGTTGTTCGCCTTGTTACTTGAAGGAATGTGACAGAGACGAGCCATGTAATCGTCAAATTTCTGCTACAGAGATACTTTCTGCATTACAAGAAGTGCTTAATTAGTTCATATAGGCGATGGATTTTTTATTGAAAAAGTACTACATGGACCTAGTGACACCGCAGGGTGATGTAGTGCTGTGCTATGCTTCAGAGCTAAGGTTGGGAGTGCTGACCATTCGCCATGCCTCTGTATTGTGTGCTGAGCAGGGGAAAGAGGTAAAAAGCTTTCAGACATTTACGCGAGGGGTGATGCCGACACTAGACGGGAGCTATTGTCATTGGCACTGTGGTTGTTTAAGGGTGCGAGGAGAATGGGAAGCGATGATGCCGCCTGCCGAGACACAATGCCTGTATGAAGCAGAACCGGGGAAAGACATTATTTGGGAATGTTTGATGCCAAGAGCAAAAGGCCGAATTATCCTAAATAACCAATGTTATGAAGGAGAAGGCTATGTGGAATGCCTAACGATGCGATTAGAACCCTGGAATTTGCCTATGAAGCAGTTAGTATGGGGGCGATTTCATGGAGTGGATGGAGAAACCTGTGTCTGGATAAGGTGGTCTAAAGGACGCTGTTTATCCTTATTTATACAAGGCAACAATGTGGAGAGAAGTTTTAAGGATTTGGATGTCGCAGAGACAGGAGAAATGATGACAGGTAATCATTTTGGTATGGTATTTGAGGAATCTCAGGTGCTTCGGCATGGAGACATATCAAAAACAGCCTTGCGGTATTTGCCGAAAGCCGCAAAAATGCTTTTGCCTCAGTCAATTTTGCATTTAGAAGAGACGAAGTGGTTATCAAAAACATTTTTTGCAACTTGCGAAAAAAAAGACCACGGGTATTCAATTCATGAAATAGTAAAATTTTAATCCCTCCGATTCAGATGAATATGCTAAAAAAAATGCAGATGGGCAAAATATTTTATGCCTTTGTCTTTTGCGTAATAGTGCCATGTTTACTGTGGAATGCGGCTTATGTATGGCAAGCATATACGCAATTAGAACCGATTTATTCCCCATGGTGCGGATGCTTGCTTATTGGAGTGGGCTTGATACTGATGCTTGGAGCGATGCTGGGGCTTAAAATGAAAGGCGGCGGTTTGCCGATGAATGGATTCCCACCGCCGAATTTTGTAAGTTCCGGATGTTATAGGGTCATGCCACACCCTATTTATTGGGGATTTTGTTTATCTGTGATTGGGGGAGCAGTAGCACTAGGTTCTGCCGCCGGATTGTATGTGGTAGCACCGCTGGCTATTTTGGGCTGTGTTGCAATTGTATGGGGGTATGAGCGTCAAGACCTCATTCGCCGATTCGGGCAGTCTGCACCACGTACATTCTTTAGTTTGCCCCCTGATTCATCGGAACGAGCTTCTATACTGATTCGTCTGAAGAGTTTGTTCTTGGTGCTTATCTTTGGGCTATTAGTTGTTTACCTGATAGTGTTAAACCAAGGTATACTTGGTCATTTGTGTGGAGTCTCGTTTGTGTCGTTAAATGATTGGTGGTCTTCTGTTTTTATGTTGTTGCCGACATTGTGTGTATTGATGTGTATTTTTTGTAAATCCTTACGCGATTGCCGATGCCTTTGCGTATGGGGGTATTGGTTTTTTGCTTGTTCATTATTTGCATGGTTGCTTATTCCTGCCATAGATTTGCCGGGGCAGATATGTGTGGTAGAGGGGGAGTCGCTGTTACTGCTCGCCAATGAATCATCGATAATTGCTATGTTGCCGGTAGGGATTTATTTTGCATTAGCTTTAGTGAGCTTGGAATGGAAGCACAATAATCGCATTGTGGCATTTATGATGGCTTGTTTTGGTGCCTATGCTTTGAAAAACCTCGTAGCTCTAGACTCTTTGTCTGTGAATATCATTTGTGCAGAGCTTCTTATTTTTGCACTTGTTCTTAGCAGAGGGTATATCGTTCGTGGCTGTATGCGGGGTGCTGAGTGGCTGGCAAACTCATGGTGTAGTTGGCAGATTGGGCCATGGCGTATTATCAATCATTCTATTTACGTTTTTTTATCAGCCGCTATTGGTTATATTCTGATTATTTATTTGGCAGGGTTTGGGTATGCTATTCCTGCGGTGATTGTAGCTTTGTGTTCATTGATAGGGGCCGGGCTATGGGCTCAGTTGATTGAGGGGTCTCCTCGTTTGCTTAGACCTTTTGGTTATTATGGGGCTATTTTTGGTGGTATTTTGGGGATTTTGCTTGCTTGGGGGTGGTCGGTTTTTTGTTCTGTTGACCAAGGCTTTGATGTTTGGGTATTATTTGCTGCCATAGCTGTTGCTTCGCCGTGGATTCAGTTAATTGGGCGTTTTCGCTGTCTGGTGCAGGGGTGTTGTCATGGACATCCTGTGGCTCCCGGTCAGTTGGGGATTGTTCATGTTCACCCAGCATCTAGAGTATGTAAATTAACTGAGTGGGCCGGTGTGCCCTTGCATGCTACTCCCGTTTATTCTATCGGGTTGAATTTGATTGCAGGCTTGGTTCTTGTTCGTTTGTGGTATGTGAGCGTTCCTGCCGAGTTGCTTATCGGCTTATATTTTATGTTGGCCGGTTTGTCCCGATTTGTGGAAGAGGCCTATCGTGGAGAACCCCAAACTTGTCGCCCGGCCGGTTTGTCGGTTTATCAATGGCTTTCTGTTGGGTTTGTCTTACTGGCTTTCGTTTTTTGGAATATGCCCGTGTCGATGGTTTATTTGCCTGCTCCTGTGTTTTCTTGGTATTCTGTGCCTATTGCTTGTGCGGTCGGGGCTCTTTTTGCGTTTTGTATGAGTACAGATTTCCCTCATTCGAATAAACGCTTTGCCAGACTTACTTCCTAATAAGGCGGCTGGCTAGTGATTTCTTCTAGTTATTTTAGGAGAAAATCCCTTTTTGGGGGAGAATTGTGCCTGTAAAAGGCGTCTTTAAGAGGAAGGTGCTTGTAGTAAGAAAAAATAACAATAATTATTCTAATTATTGTTATTTCTTATAAATAAAGGCGTTTAGTAGGCAGTTATAGAGACTAAGTACGGCAGTATAGGAATTGGGGCTTGTTGAATAAGAAAATTAGTGTACAATAGAGACGCGGAGCGTGTAGGCAACAAACGAATCTGCAAAAAAGAAATCCACCACACACGACACAAATATGAGTACCACCGAGCAACATACCGGAGTCGCTACAGAACTAGCGAAAGAATGGCAAGGCTTCAAAGCCGGCACATGGACAGAAACAATCAACGTCCGTGATTTCATACAGCAGAACTACACACCCTATAGTGGTGATGGAGCATTCCTCAGTGGAGTATCTGCACGCACCCAGCAACTCTGGGATGAGTTAAAAGTTTTACTCAAGGCAGAAATTGACAAAGGCGGTGTACTGGATGCAGATGAGGAAGTAGTTTCTTCCATTGTTTCCCATGGTCCGGGGTACATCAACAAAGATTTAGAAGTAGTAGTAGGCTTACAAACAGACGCACCTCTGAAGAGAGCCTTGATGCCATTTGGTGGATTACGCATGGCACAGCAGGCACTTGAAGCTTACGGCTACAAGATGTGCGAAAAGACTTCAGACATTTTCAAAAAGATTCGCAAGACCCATAACGAGGGGGTGTTTGATGCCTATACATCCGACATTCGAGCCGCTCGCTCTGCCGGTATCATCACCGGTTTGCCGGACGCCTACGGTCGTGGTCGCATCATAGGTGACTATCGTCGTGTAGCCCTGTATGGTACAGACAAGTTGGTAGAAGAACGCAAGAAAGACCTCAAGGCACGTGAAAATTCTCCGTTAACAGATTCCCTGATTCGTTTGCGTGAAGAAATGAGCGAGCAAATCCGTGCATTAGAAGAACTTGCACAGATGGGTGAATCATACGGCTGTGACTTGCGTCGCCCGGCCGCCAATGGTCGTGAAGCCGTACAGTGGACTTACTTAGGCTACTTAGCCGCTGTGAAGGAGCAGAATGGTGCGGCCATGTCTCTGGGGCGTGTTTCTACTTTCTTCGATATTTACTTCCATCGTGATTTAGAACAGGGCGTGATTACAGAAGAAGAAGTGCAGGAAATCATCGACCAATTTGTGATGAAACTCCGCATTGTTCGCTTCATCCGCACACCTGACTACAATAATCTTTTCTCCGGTGACCCGACATGGGTAACGGAATCTATCGGCGGTATGGGTGAGGATGGTCGTACATTGGTGACGAAGAGTTCATTCCGCATGTTGCAGACTTTGTACAATTTAGGGCCTGCTCCGGAACCGAACCTCACTGTACTTTGGTCAAAAGACTTGCCGGAGGCTTTCAAGGAATTCTGTGCCAAGGTTTCTATTGAAACCTCTTCCGTACAGTATGAAAGTGACGATTTGATGCGTCCTCATTGGGGTGATGACTACGGCATTGCCTGCTGTGTATCTGCCATGAGAATTGGTAAGCAAATGCAGTTCTTCGGGGCTCGTGCAAACTTGGCTAAGTGCTTGCTCTATGCCCTTAATGGCGGTGTGGATGAAATGAAGGGTAAGCAGGTAGCACCGGTTTCTCCGCGTTATACAGAGGATGTGCTTGAGTATGATAAAGTGATGGAACTTTACGACAAGATGCAGGACTGGCTTGCCAAGACCTACATTGATGCACTCAATATCATCCATTACATGCACGACAAGTATTGCTATGAACGCATCGAAATGGCTCTGCATGATCCGGAAATTCTGCGTACAATGGCAACCGGTATCGCCGGGCTGTCTGTAGCAGCAGACTCTTTATCTGCTATCAAGTATGGTAAGGTAACGGCTATTCGCAATGAAGACGGGCTTATTGTTGACTTCAAGACAGAGGGTGACTTCCCCTGCTATGGTAATAATGACCCACGCGTGGATGAAATCGCTTGCAGCTTAGTGACAAACTTTATGAACAAGCTTCGTAAGTTGCACACCTATCGCGATTCTTTGCCAACTCAGTCAATTTTGACCATTACATCAAACGTTGTTTATGGTAAAAAGACCGGTAATACACCTGATGGTCGCCGTGCCGGTGAACCATTTGCTCCGGGGGCCAACCCCATGCATGGACGTGATAAGAATGGTGCCGTAGCTTCTATGCTCTCTGTGGCTAAGCTTTCTTACGATGATTCTCTGGATGGTATTTCCTATACTTTCTCTATTGTTCCTTCAGCACTTGGTAAGGAAGATGCAGAGCGTCGCCAGAAGCTTGTTTCTCTGCTGGATGCCTACTTTGTAGCAACCGGTCATCACATCAACGTTAACGTATTGGAACGTGAGACATTGATGGATGCCATGGAACATCCGGAAAAATACCCACAGCTTACTATTCGAGTTTCCGGTTATGCAGTGAACTTCATTAAGCTTACTCGCGAGCAACAGCTCGAAGTGCTTAATCGTACATTCCATACTCGCTAATCATTTATCATAATGACCACAGATTTTTCACAGAATGCCGAGGCTATATCCGGACTTGTGCATTCTGTGGAATCCTGTGGTACAGTGGATGGTCCCGGCATTCGCTTTGTTCTTTTCCTTTCCGGCTGTAGCCTTAGATGTCGCTACTGCCACAATCCGGATGCCTCGTTTGTGCGCCGTGGTTCTGAGCGTACCGTGGGGGATGTGTTGGCAGAAATTGCACGTTATCGGGATTTCCTCATCACGGCAAAGGGGGGGGTGACTATTTCCGGGGGTGACCCGCTTTTTCAGCCTAAATTTACAAAAGCCATTCTTAATGGGTGCAAGGCTATGGGCTTGCATACGGCTCTGGATACTTCCGGGCATTTGGGGATAAATGCTGATGATGAAATGTTGGCTTTAACTGATTTGGTGCTTCTTGATATCAAGCATTGGAATCCTCGTGCCTATAAGGAACTTACTCAAGCAGAATTAAAACCGACTTTGGATTTTGCTCAGCGATTAGCGGCATTAGGGAAGCCTATGTGGTTGCGTTATGTGCTCGTGCCGGGCGTAACGGATAGTTTGCCGGATATTACAGAACTTGCACGCTATGCGGCTTCTTTGGGTAATGTGAGCCGTGTGGATGTGCTACCATTTCATCAGATGGGCTGCTTTAAGTGGGAGGAATTAGGAATTCCTTATACCTTAAAAGATACCGAAGCCCCTGATTTTGCCCTCGTTTCTCAAGTGCGTGAGATTTTTCGCAATAACGGATTTGCTACCTGTACTCACTGAGC
This sequence comes from Akkermansia sp., assembly GCA_030525455.1. GTDB lineage: Bacteria > Verrucomicrobiota > Verrucomicrobiia > Verrucomicrobiales > Akkermansiaceae > Akkermansia. The sequence continues at coordinate 20,185 of JAUNER010000019.1, forward strand.
GAACTGCAGGTGAGCGTGTCGAAGTCCCGACTGTGGTGGCTAGTGCTTTGGACTCTAGGGAGATTAGCGGTGAAGCGTAAGTGGTGTATTTTGTCCTCTAATCGCAAGCGAATGGGCGTGAGCTTGTTTGCAGCAATAGATGATTTATCCGAACAATCTGAATAAGTTCCCCCAAAAAAAGAGCCGCACTCTTTCGAATGCGACTCATTTTTTGTGTAAGGAGAATGAGGCGGAGAAAGGCTAGAGAGAATGGGGAAAGGGGGTTATAAATACAAGCGGTGTTTTTTTATGTAATCGGCGACCTGTGGGTGTAGATAAGGGATAGAGGGAGCTTTGTTTTTTAGAGCTTGGCGAATTTCTGTAGAGGAAGCAGGCTCATTACCCGGAATAAAGACAGAGCGAACATTTGGGCGAGGGGAGGGGGGGGAGTTTCTGTGATAAACGATGAAGCAAACCATATCGGCCAAATATTCCCAGCGGCTCCAGCGTTCCAGAGCATCCCATTGGTCTGTACCCATGAGCCAATAAAGCTCAGCATGGGGGAGCCGGCTATGAAAATATTCAGCGAGCCGCCATGACCATGAGGGAGGCGGAAGTTCCAAATCGGTGAGGTTTAATTCAGCCCAATCGGAATGTTCAGCTAAGGCTAGACGAATCATTTCACATCGTTGGGCATCGGAAGAATGCGGACCTAGGGACTTATGAGGGGAAGCCGCACAGGGGAGAAATAGCACTTTATCTAAATTACATGCTTGTTTGGCGGCTTTGGCCATGCGAACGTGACCAACATGGATGGGGTCAAAAGTGCCGCCGAAAAGACAGATTTTTTCCATGACTCTCAATGAAAAGATGAAAGAAGAACGGTGTGGGTAAAGAAATCACTATAAGCCCTCTGTACCTTTATAGGGCAAGAAGCCGCCAATAGGAACACGCACCATGCGTTTTTCTAATTTGAGTTTACGGAATCGTTTGATAAATTTCGTCAAATCTCCGTAGTTGCGAGCCGTTTTTGGGATGCCCTGATGACCGCAATTTACATCCGGATTATAGTGAAGCTCGATGTGAAGGTGAGCCGGATACATTCCTCTATTTGTACCGATAGTGCCTACTTGAGTGCCACGGAGGACGAGTTGCCCCAATTTTACATTGATGTCACGTAGATGGGAATAAAGAGTTTGGCAACAGAGAACCTTGCCGGTTTTGGGTTCGCGGAACGCATGGCGGACAATAACGACTTTCCCCCAAGCACCGCGAGCATCAGCGGCATAGGTAACAACACCATGCCCGACAGAATATACAGGGTCACCGTCATCTGAGTTGCCACCGCCGACACCATTCCAATCCTCACCCATGTGGCGAGGGCGTTTAAGACGAAGTCCTCGTGAGCGATAGTAGCCTTTGCCATCAGGTTTGCCAACGGGATAGTCAAAGCCATCACAGAGAGGAACTAGGGCAAACTTACCATCTCTTTTAGCCATATAAATCGTCCTGCCTTCGCATTCAAAGGAGGCACCCATGAGTAGCATAAAAGCTATCAGTAAATAATGGATAAATGACATGGTTAAAATGAACGCAGGTAGTGTAGTGAAAAAATAGTGTGTTATTCAAGGATAAATACGCCCATAACAAAGGATTTTTTCAGATTGTTGAATTAACAGTTTGCCATAGAGATGAAATCTTGACAGCAGAGGTGCAATTGTGAAAGAATAGACTTGGATTTATTGTAGAGTAAACTAAATCACTAATAACAATGAACAGCATCACAAAGTTTTTACTTGGAGCCCTAGCCGGTACAACTGTTATTTCTGCACCAGCGGCAGAAGCACCGAAACCATACGGGGCAATCCCAACCCCACAGCAGGTGGAATGGCAAAGAATGGAATTTTATGCCTTTATTCACTTTGGTTTGAATACCTATACCGGTCGAGAATGGGGATATGGTGATGAAGATCCGAAGATGTTTGACCCGAAAAGCTTTAATGCTTCAGAAATAGTTGAAACATTCAAAAAAGGCGGTATGAAGGGGATGATTTATACCGCAAAACACCATGACGGCTTTTGTGCATGGCCAACAAAAACCACTGAGCATAATATCACCAAAACACCGTGGAAAGGTGGTAAAGGTGACGTGGTAAAAGAATTTGCAGATGCCTGTAAGAAGCATGGTATTAAGTTTGGTACTTATCTCTCGCCTTGGGATAGAAACCATGCAGAGTATGGTCGACCCGGATATTTAGATGCGTATTATGGTCAAATTCGAGAATTATTGAGCAATTACGGCCCGGTTTTTGAAATTTGGTTTGATGGGGCTAATGGTGGTGACGGTTATTATGGTGGAGCTCGCGAACGCCGAAATATCGGTAAGGCCGACACGTACTATAATTTTGAGCATATTGTAAAAATGATTCGAGGTATCCAACCCAACTGCATTATTTGGGGTGCCGGGCACCATGGAGATGCTCGTTGGGGTGGTTCTGAAAAAGGGCATGTCAACTATCCGCACTGGTCAACAGTAGCGAAAGAAGGTGGTAATGCCGGTACAGGTAAGCGAGGTGGTGAGCGTTGGGTGCCTGCAGAAGGTGATACAACGATTAACCACGCAGGATGGTTCTGGCATCAAGGTCAGGCCGGGCGAGTTAAGTCCCCGGAAACTCTCATGCAGGTTTGGTTTGATTCTGTCGGGCGAGGTGCAAATTTAATTCTTAACGTAGCAGCAGATAAGAATGGTAAGCTTGACCCGGCAGATGTTGCCTCTCTTATGGAGTTTAAGAAACTAAGAGACGAACTCTATGCCAAGGATTTTGCCCGAGGGGCCAAAGTTTCCGGCAGTCAGGTGCGTGGTAAAGATAAGAAATTTGCCGCATCTAATATGACGGATGGTAAGATAGATACCTATTGGGCAGTAGAAGATGATAATTTAACACCCACGGCCATCATTACCTTGCCCAAGCCGGCAACATTTGACGTGATTCGCATACGTGAGCAAATTCGTTTAGGTCAGCGAGTCGATTCATTCAATGTAGATGCCATGATAAAAGGCAAGTGGGTTTGCATTGATAATGGAGGTAAGACCATAGGCAACCAAGTAATGAGAGTGCTTCCGGCTCCGGTAACTGCACAAAAATTACGTTTGAGAATTACAGGTAGCCAGGCGACTCCCTGTATTTCTGAGTTTTCGCTCTTAAAACAACCGGCCGGGGCTATTCGTCCTACAATTTCTCGTGTAGGCGATCAACTGGTTATTCTGCCAAAGGATACGCCTATTGTGTACACAACAGATGGTTCTAATCCTAATCCCAATTCGCCGAAATATACGGCAAATGCCAAATATGAAGGAGCTGGCATGGTAAAAGCCGCCGCTTTACTCAAGGGGAACAAATTGGGGCCGGTGACACAAACCAAACTAGGTATTTGTAAGAAAGGCTGGAAGGTCATTAGTACAAGTAATGGTAAAGGACAAGCTGCCATAGACGATAATCCTCGTACGGCATGGCTTGCCCCAGCTGAAGGGAATCAGACCATTACCATAGATATGGGGAAAGCTCATCAGCTTGATAGCTTCTCATACATACCACGACAGGATGGTCAAACCAAAGGCATGACAGATAGATATGTCTTTGAAATCAGTGCTGATGGTAAGCAATGGACCAAAGCCGCTGAAGGGGAATTCTCTAATTTAAGAGCTAATCCGATTGAGCTTAATGTGAAGCTTAAGAATAACGGACAAGCTGCCAGATACTTCCGCTTCACCGGGACTCATGCCCTGGATGGTAGTGGTACTTCTGCCGCAGAGTTAAACGTATTCCCTAAATAATACGGGTTAGTTAGCTTGTAACCGAGCCTCTGAAAGAGTAATTGTTTTCTCTTTCAGAGGTTTTTTTTATAGATGTGCTTAGGAAGTTTTTTCTGAATTTCTGCACAGAAAATAAATAATGAGTCCCAGAAGGCAGGGGGGGAAAAGAATATCTAAGTAGGAAATAAGACCGGTGTTTATAGGAATGAGAGTGAGTGCCCCCCAATAAGCCAGTGTGATGAGTTTTACCCATGATTTAGGGAAATTTGATGACACGTGGATGTGGATGAGTAGAATCCATAGTAATGGAGCAATGGGCAGAGTGACCTCTATCACAGAAGTAGAGTTTGAGGAAGTATTTGCAAATACTAAATGAGAATATGCCGGGAGCGTGGGCAAATCACCTAGAGAAAAGGTCGGTGGAATGAGCAAAAAAGCCCCTAAATAAATAGGCAGAGATAAATACAAGCAGAGCATAAAAGCTCGCCATTGTTCAGCCGTTTTTAAGCAATAATAAAGAAATATAGGAATAATAAAGCTCGGACTTAAATAGCAAAGTGCTATCCACAGGGGTAGTGCCTGACCAACATAAATAGGCTGATAGAAAGAAGTACCGGCAACGAGAGAACCAATAAGCCAAAATACTAACGCCAGAGAAGTTAAACGTAGACGGGTACCGTAAGATACTGGTTCATCACAGTCTGGTAAAATACCCAAAAAGCGAGCAAGGACGGGATGAGTGTTCATAGAAAAAAAGAGCTATCCCCAACAGAAATGAATAAGGGATAGCTCCAAATTAGAATGAATAGGAAAAACTACTGCTCAGAATCTTTGAACATTCGCTTAATGGCGTTAAGTTCTTTAATAAGCTCCGGCAATTTGCGAATAGCGGCGTATTGTTTACAAGCTTCCTTAAATGGAGCCACAGGAGTGCCCCAGTAAGTAGCTCCGCCTTCCAAATCGGTATTAACTCCGGTTTTTGCGGCAAGTACAGCTTTATCTCCAATCTTTAAGTGACCGGCAATGCCGGATTGAGCAGCGATAGTGACATAATCGCCAACCTTTGTGCTACCGGCGATGCCGGATTGAGAAACAATCACACAGTGCTTGCCAATGACCACATTGTGACCAATTTGGACAAGGTTGTCGATTTTGGTGTCTTCACCGATGATGGTACGCCCGAAGCGTGCTCGGTCAATTGTGGTATTAGCACCAACGTCAACATCATCACCTAATTCAACAATGCCTACTTGGTCGATGCCAACGTATTTGCCTTGTTCGTTTAGCAGGAACCCAAAGCCGTCTGAGCCAATGACAGCCCCTGGTTGAATAACGACTCGATTCCCTAGTTTACAACGTTCGCGAATGACGACATTGGCATGAAGTTTGCAATTTTCGCCCATAATGACACCATCACCGATGTCGCAACCATTACCAATATCGCAGCCATCACCAATGACGGCATGCGCCCCGATACAAGTATGTGCCCCGATGCGAACTTTGTCTGCATTGAGTGTAGCCGTTGGGTCAATGACTGCCGTAGGATGAATGCCTGGTGTGAATGCGGCAGATGATGATAAGAAGAACTTAACAAGTTCGTTAAATGCCATGGACGGGTTAGCTACTTCAATAAGAGCAACACCTTCCGGAACTTTGGGTAAGCCCGGGGGAACGAGGACAAGCCCGGCAGATGTGTTTAGGAAATCAGAAAAGTACTTTTCGTTCCCTAAAAACGAAGCATCTTCAGATGTGGCATCAGAAAGTGCGGCAACCCCAAAAATTTGCTTTGAGGGGTCGCCGAAAATTAGATTCCCTCCGGTGAGGGAGGCGATGGCATCGAGTGCAAGTTTCATAGAAATTATGATTCTTCCTCCCGGACGGGGGGGGTAAAATGATTACTTGTTCAGTTTAGGAGTAGCACCATCTTTCTTATTTGGATCGAAATCCTTTGGTGCATTTTTGTTAAGTTCCTTAAGGACGGTAGGAGTGATATCGAAGCTAGGCTTGGTGTAAGGAACGATAGGACGGCTATCAAGTGTGCGAGCACTTTTATCGATAACGATGTCGTAGCTACCTTTTTTAGCTTCTTCTTCAGTTACACGAGTGATTTCCTTGATAATTTCAATGCGACGAAGGTTTGTTTGTTCTTGAAGAGCCTTTACTTGACGTTCACGATGCCCTCTGCGTTGTTGTTCCAGAGCAATAAGTTCTTGTTTTTTAATTTCAACTTTTTGAGCAATATCCTTACGATCTTTGTCGCTAAGAACAGGTTCGGCGAGCTGCTTGGTTAAAGCATTATATTCATTGACTCGTTCCTTAATGGATTCGGAACGAATGTTGTCCGTTTCAATGATATTTTTTTGCTTAACCTCAAGTTCTGCTTTTAATTCATGAGTTTTGTAATAATCATTAAAAAGCTTAAGACCATCGATAGTTGCAACTTTGAGGTCGGCGTTAGCTGTAGCAGAGAAAGCTACCGCTGCGGATAGGCATAATGCTGATTTGAAGAAGTTCATGGTTCTTATGTATCTTTAACAATGACAGTTTACACAGTAAAAATCACTCGTCAACCATGCAATCCGCATTTCAGTATTGAACTTTTGTCATTATAAGGCACTTTATGTGTATGCAAACTTGTGAAACCAAAGTTGAGCTTAGAGATGTATTGAAGAAGCATCATGCCGCAAACCAAATGATAGTCTTAGTGCCGACGATGGGGGCCCTTCATGCAGGGCATCAAAGCTTGTTGGAGCAAGCACGTCAAATGGCCGGTAAGGATGGGGTAGTGGTATCAAGCTTGTTTGTAAACCCGATTCAATTTAATAACGCAGGGGATTTACAAACATATCCACGAACACCGGAACAAGACTTGGAGATTTGCCAACGAGCTGGGGTGGATTATGTATTTACCCCCACACCGGAAGAAATGTACACTGGTGTGCGAAGCATTTCTGTAGAAGAAACATATTTATCGACCACATTATGCGGTGCAAGTCGCCCGGGGCATTTTGCCGGGGTGTGTACAGTATTGGCAAAGTTATTCAACATCGTGCAGCCTACGGATGCCATCTTTGGGAAAAAAGATTACCAGCAATTAGCCATTATTCGTAGACTCGTGAGAGACTTAGACATCCCGGTACGAATTCATGGTGCAGAGATAGTACGTCACGAAAATGGATTAGCTTATTCCTCAAGAAATGCTCGATTAACGGCAACGCAAAAAGAAGAAGCAACTGTATTGAGACAAGCATTGCTCCAAGCAAAAAATGAGTTTCGTGCCGGTGTGCCGGTAGCAGAAGTAAAGGCAAATGCATCTGCGATGATAAATAAGGTGGCAGGCACAGAGATTGATTATTTGGAAATTGTCAACGCAGAAACGATGCAACCTATTGAGGAAAATGCAGACCCTGCTTTGTTAGCCACGGCTGTTTACTTTGGTGATGTTCGTCTTATAGATAACATAGAACTTTAATTAATTAGCCCCATTAAACTCGTGATAACTGCCACAAATTTACATCGAAGTTACACTATAGGGAAGAAGTCAATTGAGATTCTTCACGGAGTAAATCTGCATATTGCTGAGGGCGAAAAAGTTTTTTTATGTGGTCCCAGTGGAGCAGGGAAAACGACATTGATGTATACTTTGGCAGGTTTAGAAACACCGCAGGCTGGAACAGTGCATATAGCCGGAACAGAACTATATGCACTCTCTGCCACCAAGAGAGCAGAGTTTAGAAATCAGCACATGGGATTCATTTTTCAGAACTATTTGCTCATGCCTGAGCTTACAGCTCTGGAAAATGCTTGTTTAGCCTCAGCAATTGGGAAGAAAGCCCACATGGAAGATGTGAAGCGATTGCTGGATAAAGTGGGGCTAGGGCATCGCTTACATCATTTGCCAAGTGAGCTGAGCGGTGGTGAACAACAGAGAGTGGCCATTGCTCGTGCTTTGGCAAATAATGCACCTATTATCTTTGCCGATGAACCAACAGGAAATCTGGACAGAAAGAATGGTACAGAAGTGTTGGATTTATTGTTTGAATTAGCAGATGAAGGCCCGAAAAAGAAAACGCTCGTTATCGTTACTCATGATGAGCATATAGCACAACGAGGCGACCGAATCATTACCATTATGGACGGTCAAGCCATGTAAAATTCTTTTTTTGGGGGGAACGTGAGTGGAGGGGGATTTACCACCCCCCACCTAAAGCTCTGGCCAGTTGAACAACGGACTTGCGTATGTTTTGACGCATGGTTACTAGGGCTTCTTCAGAAGAAAGCCAAGAGCGCTGTGCTGCAATAACATTTAGGAATTCCGTTTCCCCATTAATATATAGTTTTTTGGAAAGAAGGAACGCTTCTTTATTAGCATTGTTTGTTTTATGCAAATACTGCATTTGAGAGGTATAATTGCCGTAATCAATAAGAGCGGATTCTACTTCAGAAACAGCAGAAATGAGAGCCTTTCTGTACGATTCTGCTTCTGCTTCTGCTGCGGCCTCTTGGGCACGGACATTAGCACGTAACGCACCGCCCTGGAAGAGAGGTTGTATTAAGTTACCCCCGAGAGACCACACACTGTTATTCTCGCGGAAAAGCTCGCCGAAGTCCTTATTCTTACCCGAAACAGCCCCGGTAAGACTAAATTTTGGGTATAAATCAGATACAGCTACACCAATGTTGGCCACAGCTTGGTGGAGTTTCTTTTCTGCACTGATGATGTCTGGGCGTCTGCGTAATAAATCTGAGGGTAAGCCCGTAGGGATGGTGGGTGTTTTCTCGTAAACAGTCTTTGATGGCATGGACAGATTGATATTTGCATGGTAAGTACCAAGTAAGACTGCAAGTTGATTTTCTGTGTTTTGGACCTGTGCTTTGAGTGCCGGGATTTTACTCTCTGTGGAAGAAACAGTTGAGATAGCTTGTTGAACGTCCAGTTTGGAACTAAGTTCTGCATCATAGCGTTTCTCTGCAATAGTGAGCGTGTCTTTCTGAACGAGAAGTTGCTCTTCTGCAATGCGGAGCTGTTCCTTTGCCGTTATCCATGAAAAATATGCCGTTGCCAAGTCTGCTAGTAATGAGGTGCGTACGGCACACGCAGATGCCACAGTAGATAAGTACGAGGCTTCTGCCGCTTCTATACTACGGCGATTACCACCGAATAAATCAAGCTCCCAGGAAATGTTCCCATTCCAAGAAAAGTTCTGAATGCTAGAACTTCTGAATCCCTGAGTAGGAGAAAGCCCCCAGCCGGTTCTGATGTCTGCTGAGGGGAGTAAATTTGCTTCAGAGATATTGACTCGTTCACGAGCTTCGCGGATGCGAGTAAAAGCAATAATCAAATCCGGATTGTTTTGAAGAGCCTTATCGACAAGTTTATTTAACTGAGGGTCGCCAAAAATTTTCCACCAATTAGCTAGTTCGGCTTCATTTTGTTTTGGGGGAGTTTTAGCTTTCCAAGATGCAGGTAACTCTACGCTAGGGGGGGCATAGTCAGGACCGACCATGCACGAGCAAAGGGTGAAAGCTAAAATGAATGGGGTGTATTTTAACATACTGAGAATTAATATAGCGGTGAAAATTATTCGTGACGGAGTGCATCAATAGGATCCATGCGGGAGGCTTTCCAAGCAGGATACCAACCAAATCCAAGTCCAATAATGGCCGAAACGGCAACGGCAAGAATCATGGCTTCCGGTGCGGATGAAACAGACCACTTCATCGTGGTGCTAACGATGTAGGAAACTAATTTGCCGGTACCTATACCTAAAATACCACCAACAAGGCAAAGTAAAACGGCTTCTAGCAAGAATTGACTCATGATATCACATGGGCGAGCCCCGACAGCCATGCGTAAACCAATTTCTTTGGTTCGTTCTGTAACAGAAACAAGCATGATATTCATGATGCCGACCCCACCAACGACCAGAGAAATCATAGCCACGATGGTAAGGAGGCTTGTCATGATTTCAGAAGTGCTACTCATAGCTCTAGACATTTCAGCCATGTCCCAAACACGGAAGTCGTCTAATTGACCATCACGGAGTTTGTGTTTTTCGCGAATGACAGCGGTGATTTCATCAATGGCCTCAGATGAGCGTTCCGGTATGGTGATTTGAGCCATGATGGAATCAATGTTATTAAATCTGCGGGGGTGTGGAGCAGAGGTGTATTCTTGGTCTGTTGTTTCGGTATAGTAATCAATAGCAGATGAGGGGTATTTGTCTGCTCGATTAAATGTGTATTTGGTTTTCCCGGAACTGGCGGTGTCTGCACCACCTAAGCCTTGAAGTCGAAATCTCACACTTGTCCAAGGTATGATAATGCAGTCATCCTGGTCTTGGCCCATCATGTTGGCTCCTTTGCGTTTCAGCACGCCAATGACCTTAAACATGACATTTTTAATACGGATATCTTTACCGAGAGCAGATTCAAAATCACCGAAAAGTTCTGATGCCACGGTTTGACCAATAACGCAAACGCGGCGAGCGTAGTCAACATCCTCTTCGGTGAAGGGTTGACCGGTTTCCATTTCAGACCAGTTTTTTATTTGGAGGTATTCTACAGACCCACCAACAACGGTTTCCGGTTTCCAGTTTTTATTGCCATAGATAACCTGACCATTGGCCCGAATTACCGGAGATGAGCGAATAACCATATTGCAGTCACTCATGAGAGCTAGGCTATCTGCATAGGTGAGGGTGGCACGACCACCGGCACCGGTATTAATGCCGGTTTTAGAAACAGCACCGGGGCGAATGTTTAAGGTGTCTGCCCCCATCGAAGCTAGAGTACTACGAATTTGTTCAGTAGAGCCTCGCCCGATTTCAACCATTGCAATTACTGCCGCAATCCCGATAATAATCCCCAAAATTGTTAGAGAAGCACGCATGGGATTACGTACTAAGGCTTTGATACAGGTTTTTAGGAGTGGGAGAAATTTCATATATTTTCTTTGCTAAGCATATCTGAAATCCCCTCACAAATGAGCCCGTCTGCCATGTTGATGGCTCTATCCGTAAAAGCGGCAATTTTAGGGTCGTGAGTGACGAGAATAACGGTAATGCCCTGGTTGCGGTTTAAATCCTTAAACATGTGAAGAACCTCGCGAGAAGTTGTTGAGTCTAAGTTGCCGGTTGGTTCGTCCGCAAGTAGAATGCTAGGGTTGTTTATTAGAGAGCGAGCGATGGCTACACGTTGTTGTTGCCCACCGGAAAGCTGAGCAGGGGTGTGGTCTTTTCTATCACTTAGTCCAACGAGGTCTAATAAATCAGAAGCATGTTTTTTTATTTCCTTTGTAGACCTAGCCGGGTGTGCATACACCGCAGGCATGATGACATTTTCTAATGCAGATGTTCTAGAAAGGAGGTTGAAGTTTTGAAAGACGAACCCAATGCGTTTATTCCTAAGGACGGCTTGTTCGGATGGACTAAATGTGGCCACATCGACATCATCGATGTAGTAGTGACCGGAGCTAGGTCTATCTAAACAACCAAGAATATTCATGAGGGTTGACTTCCCTGAGCCGGATGCCCCGGTAAGTGAGACAAACTCCCCTTTTTTAATATCGAGGGTAATGCCTTTAAGCACTTCGAGGTCAATTTCACCCAAGTGATAGACTTTTCTGATGTCGCGTAGTTTAATCACGATAGGAAAAGGTAAGAATACTTAATGGACAAGCCGAATTATGGATGGGGTGGGGGAGGTGTGCCACCACCTGAAGCAGGCGATTTAGCAGGGGCATTCCCTGTGCTGGGTTGGCGTCGTTTTGGCATTTTAGGAGCAAATGGGTTGCTACCACCTGTATCGGCTACATCTGCCTCTGGCTGTAAATCATCTGAGAGAATGGTCATCTTAGAGATAAGTTTCATGTTTTCTTTCAGAGTATCGCCTTCGATGTGGGTATTCATTCCATCTGTGTCTTTTCTGACAACGAGGTGAGGGACGAGGGTGTTTTCGGCAGTTTGTTCCCAAACGATGCCTTTTCTTAATCCATCTGTCTTATCATTTACTTTTTCCTCCAGTTCTTCCCGGCGAGTCAGAATTTCTGGTGATAAGAAGCTAGGATTTGGAGAAAATCGTAGAATAGAATTGTTTACAATGAATGAATTTTCGACGTTTTTGACGATAAATTGGACATTAGCTGTTAGGTAAGGGATGAGAAGCTTCTCCGGATTAGGTACATTAATCTCTACAATGTATGTCACCACGTTTGAGGTCATGGTGGCATCCAGACGAATTCTGTCTACGGTTCCGGTAAAGTGTTTACCGGGGTGTGCATCTACGGTGAATTGAACTTTTTGACCTCTTTCAATGCTAGCGATGTCTGCTTCATTTACAGCCGCCCAGATTTTTAGCTGAGATAAATCTGTGGCAATGTAGAATAAACTTGAAGCACTCATGCTAGAAACGACGGTTTGACCTAAGTTTACCAAGCGTTTTACGATGACACCGTCTACCGGAGATTTAATGGTGGTGTAGTCAAGGTTCCTTAATTCGCGTTTGAGTGTAGCTTCTGCTTGTTTGAGAGAAGCTTCTGCTTCAAGAAGTGAAGCTTCAGAGGCTTGCACGTTAGCTCTAGCTGCTTCTTCATCTGCTATGTATTGGTCGTAGCTGGATTTGGATAAAGCATCACCCGGACCGAGTTTTTCGGCTCGCTGACGATTAAGTTGAGCCTGATGATGTTTAGCTTTATTTTGTTGGATAGTAGCTTTTGCTCGAGCAATGGCGGCTTCGGCTTGTGCTTTAGCGGCTTCTGCTCGTTGGATGTCTAGTTCTACGGGGAGTTTATCAATTTCTGCGAGGAGTTGACCGGCTTTCACTTGGCTGGAATAATCAACTGTTCGACCATTTACATCTGTACCAAAGCGTGTGATTTGCCCACTTACCTGAGCCCCCACATCCACCAATTCATAGGGTTCTGTTACCCCGGTGGCATCAATGGTAATGTCCATGTTTTTCCGGATAAGTGGGGTTGAGTCGTAAGAAATTTGTGTAGGTTTTTCTGAGAATGCCGTCCATAAAAACCAAATGCCGGCAATGATGGCTGCAATGATGAGTAATTTAATGAATCCTTTCACGGGAATAGATACGCTGAGTGTTTCTATAAGTTGCAAGATATGTCTCATATCTTGCTTCGTTGAGAACAGTACCTATTATTGATTTCTTAGTCAATGTTTATATTATGAATTGGCAATAGTTTGAAAAATGAACTAATTTGGTGCAAATAAGGCAATATGATAAGAAAAGCGAGGATGTAAAGCTGGTATTACTTGACCAATGACGAGATATAAGGCAATGATAGGGAATGCAAACGCAAATGCTAGAGGTAGATCCGTTATCTGATAACCGCAAGCTTTATATACGAGCCGCAGAGGCTCTGGCAAATGGAGCATTAGTGGGGATGCCTACGGAAACAGTTTATGGACTAGGGGCAGATGCCTTGAATGCTGAAGCTGTGGCAAAGGTTTTTGAGGTAAAGAAAAGACCTGCGTTTGACCCGTTAATTATTCATATTCATCATGGTAAAGAACTGGGGAAATATACGGTAATACCGGATGCTTTAAAAGATACGGTACATACATTGGCAAGTAAATTCTGGCCGGGTCCGTTTACGATGGTTTTACCAAAGGCAGATTGTATACCGGATATAGTGAGTAGTGGATTAAGCACAGTAGCGGTGCGAGTGAGTGCACATCCGACCATGAGAGGAGTAGCAAAAGCTCTGGGGCGACCAATAGCGGCTCCAAGTGCAAATTTATTTGGTCACATTAGCCCGACTTCTGCCTCTGCTGTAGAAAAAGAATTGGGTGGTAATATAGAAATGATTCTAGATGCAGGGGCTTGTTCTGAAGGGATAGAGAGTACGATTGTGCGTCCTATGCTTGATGAAAAAGGGAAACCTGCGATAGAAATTCTCAGAGAAGGCCCCGTGACGCGTGAGCAGTTCCGTAATTTGGTAAAAGTGATTCGTAAAAAAACACAGGTAGAAAAACCCGGCACAGAAACCCCGGCTACGGCACCTGGGCAATTAACGAGTCATTATGCACCGAGGAAACCGATGATTCTGCTGGAAGAGGGTGTAGAATTTCATCCCAAGGAAGGTGTGCGTTATGGGTTGTTATCCTACGAAGGTGATTCAGAATTGGCAACGGAAGGGGATTGGGCAGAAATGGTGGCACTTAGTCCGGGGAATGGGCGTTTAGCAGAAGCGGCAGTACGATTATTTGCCGTTATGAGACAAATGGACGAAAACGAAGCGATAGACGTTATCGTAGCAGAGCCTGTGCCGGAAGCCGGATTAGGGCGAGCCATTATGGATCGTTTACGTAGAGCATCTGCGGATAGATGCCGAGAATAAATGAATTTAAAGGTTTCCATCTTTGTCAATAATGATGCTCGACCGCCATTGGTGGCCGAGCATGGATTGGCATTAGGGGTAGAGTATGGAGATACGCGGGTTTTGTTTGATACAGGGGCAGGTCAGGCATTGCTACCCAATTTAGAAGCTTTACAGATTTTGCCATCGTCATTTGATTATGTGATATTATCACATGGGCATTATGATCATACTGGGGCATTGGCAAAGTTGCCACCAAATCGAGTTTATTTATCATCTCGGTGTACTCAGCCCCATTGGAGCCGCCACGCAGATGGGAGAATTCGCGAAATTTCCATGCCATTATCAAGCAAAGAAGCTTTGATAAAGTGCAATCAAGTTTATGTGAATCAATGGATGGAAGTTTCAAAGGGGATGTGGTTAACTGGGCCAATCTCTCGGGTATCCGGTGAAGATGCCGGCGGTGACTTTTATTGTGAATCGACTTGTGAAACACGAGATGATGTACTAGATGAGCAAGCTTTGGTGATAGAAACCGGGGTGCTTATACAAGGGTGTTGCCATGCCGGCATTGTGAATACGTTGAATCATTGCCAAGAAAATGCCTCGCTGAGTCCCATTCATACAATTATTGGCGGATTACACTTAGTTCATGCTTCTGAGGAAAGATTGCACTTAACGGCAGAAACCATGAATCACTTCGGGATAAAGCGATTATACTTGATGCATTGCACAGGAGAGAGAGCAGTGGAGTATTTAAAGGCAGTATGCCCCCGGATAAAGATAGAGGTTTTGCGTGCAGGGGATAGTATAAACTTGTAATTTAAGATTCGTTTTCGGCAGAAGGAGCTGTTTCTAAGATATCGAAACAAGGTTTTGCCATGCGAATGGCGGCATTGCCGGTTTCTGTTTCATCGTGAATAACGTGTTTGATGCCAGCCCGATGCATGGATTCTAATTCTGAGCTAAATTTTGCCCGAGAAATGATGGTAATATGCGGGTTTACTGAGCGAATATGATTCACGGAGGCTAAAGCTGGAGCCGGGTCTGGGAAGGTAAAGGCAATAATTTTTGCCTGAGCTAGTCCGGCAAGTTCCATAGTGATCTGGTGTTGAATATCACCTAAAAATGCAATGTGGCCTTTGTTTAACAGAGATTTGATAGTATCTGCATTTAAATCAATAATGACACAAGGGACACCATAGCTACTGAGGGATGTGTGAAGGCGTTTACCAACCGGACCATAGCCACAGATAATGGCGTGGTCTTTGAGTTCGCTAATTTGTTTGGCAAGTGTTTCGGTACTTGCTTTGTCTCGTTTAGTGCGTAATCCGGGTAATTTGATGAGAAGAGGGGCAAATTTTATAGCTACTTTCATAAGTAGTGGGGTTAACCCCATTGAAACCGCTGCTATGGCATAAAGATTGTTGATAATGATGGAATGAACCGGTGAAATCTCCTGCATGAATGGAATGAGAACAAGAGAAAATTCCCCCACATTGGTAAGAGCCGTAGAGGCCATAATCCCCATGCGACCGGGGATTTTTAGGAATCTAGCGGCAATAAGACAGGCAATGAATTTAATGCTTAAGACAGAGAGGGTAATGATGATGACTTGGTTTAAGTGTGTCCAGAGGTTGTCTATATCTATAAGAAGTCCGGCCGAAACAAAAAATATGGTAAGGAAAAAATCTTTAAATGGTAGAACTTCACTTAATACGCGATGACTGTAATAGGAGCCACTAACGAATAAGCCCGCTGTAAATGCTCCAAGTTCAATGCTTAAACCTAGTAAGCTGGCTAGCATGGCAATGCCGGAGCAAATGGCAAATACCATGAGTGTGAAGAGTTCTCTGCTCTTTGTACGAGCCACAGCCATCATGATGCGTGGTAAAATATAACGACCAATGACCCAAGCTAGTGATAAAAAGATAATGCCACGTAGGATAGCTAGGCTTATATTACAGAGGGTGTCAGAGGATGATGATGATTCCGAAAAAATCTGCGGCATTATGGCTACGAGCATAATGGCGGCAATATCTTGAAAAATAGCAATGCCAACGGCCATATTGGCCCCGGATGTGCCGTTGAGACCAAATTCTTGGAATGATTTGAGGGCGACTGCTGTTGAAGATAATCCTACGATAGCACCGATGACGAGGGAATGGCTAAGGTCAACATGAGCAACATAGTGTAAGCCCAAAGCAAAGCTAATGGTACAAATGAGCATTTGAGTGCCTCCGCCAATTATGGCGGTTTTTCTCATGTGTTTGAGTTCGTCAATGGAGAACTCAAGACCTAGAGTAAACATAAGTAGGATAATGCCGACTTCTGATAGGGCTTTAATACTTGCTTGTGCATGGGGGATGTGTTCTAAAACCCCACAGTTGGCCAGAATAACCCCACAAATAAAGTATCCGGCCATTAATGATTGGCGGAAGTGAGAAAGAATAAGTGCTATGGCGATAATGCCCATAAACACTATCGTTAATAATGTAAAAAATGGTGGAGCACTATGGGGACCGGTGGCTAGTATGTCTATCAGCATGATGAGAGAGAAAAATTTAGCGAATCGTAATCAGGCTTACTTCCGGGGGACAATTAAAGCGACCGGGACCTACATAACCAACCCCCGGAGAGACAAAGATTGTTCTGTTTTCCGTATGATTAAAAAATCCGGAATCCATAGTTTCGCCCGCTTCTAAAAAGATGGCTTTGTTTAGCAAAGGGATGCAAATTTGACCGCCATGAGTGTGCCCTGATACCATAAAGTTCCATTGATAAGAAGATAAAATATTGCGAGCCATAGGATTGTGGCTAAGGACGATGACCGGAGGGGAATCCGGCTCTGCTTCTGCGAGTGGAGTCATGCATTGTTGCGGGAAGCAGTCGCCTTCGCGTAAATCACCTACACCAATAATTTTTATCTTAGCATCATTAAATCTAGGGAGGGTGATAAATGTGGCTTCATTTCTAAGTAGAGTAAATCGGGCTTCTTTTAATACACGTGCTACGGAGCTTAATTGACTCATATCATGGTTACCCAAGCAAGCATAAGCCGGGGCTAGAGCAGAGAGCCGTTTGAGTGCTGTGATGTATTTGCCTGTATGAGAAATTCTATTGAAGTCCGTAAATAAATCACCCAGAAAAAAAACGAGGTCCGGTTTGGTTTGTTCTGCTAGAGCTACCATATCGTCTAGCATTTTTATTTGAGAATGAATGTCTGTAACGATGAGGATTTTTAAGCCTGAGAAGTTAGGTAAACACGCAGTAGGTGATTCGTGTTTTTTAAGAGTAAGAGATGTGCCTTCCCAGTACATATAGGAGAATAGGCTCACTCCACAGATGGCACAGGTACAGAAAAACCAAATAAAAAGTTGTTTAAATGGCCGTTGAAAAAAAGAGAGTAGTTTGCTCATGAGATGACCGGGTTGAGAATTGCTAATTCAGGGTCGATGAATAATCCATCTTTGCGAATGAGTTTGTTATCCAGATAAATTTCGCCCCCTCCGTAATCTGCACGCTGAATGCAGACCATATCCCAGTGAATGCGAGAAGAGTTGCCATTATCTGCTACATGATAAGCTTGCCCCGGAGTGAGGTGGAATGAGCCTGCGATTTTTTCATCGAATAGGATGTTTCTCATAGGGGTGAGAATGCCGGGGTTTACACCAAAGGCAAATTCTCCTAAGCGACGTGCTCCGGGGTCTGTGTCTAGTATGGTATTTAACTGAGCAGTATTGAAGTCTGCTTCTGCATTGACGATAAGACCATCTTTAAGTGTGAGACGGATGTTGTCGAACGGAATGCCTTGGAAGAGGGTGGGGGTATTAAAGGAAATAACACCATTAGCACTATCAATAACCGGGGCTGTAAAGACTTCGCCATCCGGTAGGTTGCATTCCCCTGCACAGGGCATTGCGTTGAAGCCTTTGATAGAAAATTGGATGTCGGTTCCCGGTCCTGTGATGTGGACTTTATCAGCGGCGTCCATTATTTTTGCCAATCGCTGAAGTGCCGGACGTAAAAGAGAATAATCCATGAGACAGGTTTTGAAGTAAAAATCCTCAAATTCTTCTGTACTCATTGAAGCTTGTTGAGCCATACCGGCAGAGGGCCAGCGAAGACCGCACCAGCGAGTTTGGCGGATTCGATGTTGAGCAAACGGATGCAGTGCTTTCATGGCGATGCTCATTGGTTTTGCCGGGACAGAGGATAGTTCAAATGCATTATCGCCTCCTCTGATTTCAATGAAAGCATCCATTTTTTTGATTTCCTCCAGCCGCATTTGGCCGATGAGCTCATATTGTTCTGGGGTTGCACCCATGAGCATTTCTCTGGTAACGCGAGATTGGTTGATATGGACAAATGGGATGGCTCCTAGGTGGCGAACTTCCCGAATAAGGGCGATGCTCATTTCTTCCGGAATATCTGTCAGTTCAAGTAAAACACGTTGACCTGCCTGTAATTCAGTTGAGTAGCTTGTCAGTTGTTTGGCTAGAGCTTGAAATCGGGTGTCTCGCATGTCTCTATTGGTAGACAGAGATAGCGAATTGTCAAGCCGTAGACTTGCCACATCTCAAAAATTATGGTTTCATTTTCAGCGATGTCTAAAGTACCTAGATTAGGAATACTCGGGTCCGGTTCCGGTTCCAATTGTCAGTCGATTTACGATGCCATTCAGGCAGGAACCTTGAATGCGGAAATTGTCGTTGTTTTGTCTGATATACCGGACGCTTTTATTTTAGAACGAGCTCGGTCTTGGGGCGTGCCTGCTGAGGTGATAGATTGTGGCGGGTTTAAGACAAAATTCCCGGATGAATCTCAAGCCGCTGTGGCTGCCAGATTGAAAGAATACGATGTTGATTTAGTTTGTCTTGCCGGGTTTATGCGATTGGTTAAAGCTCCTTTACTAAATGAATTCCCGAATCGCATTATCAATATTCATCCGTCATTATTGCCAAATTTCCCCGGCTTGCATGCTTGGGAGCAAGCTGTGAATGCAGGAGCTACGGAAAGCGGTTGCACGGTTCACTACGTTGATGCCGGGATGGATACAGGACCTATTCTTGGACAAGCAAGAGTACCGGTGCTACCGAATGATACGGCGGCATCATTGCATGCCCGAATTCAGGTAGAGGAGCATAAATTATACCCGGCAATGATTACAAAGGTGCTGGAATCTTTGTAATTTCTTTATAAAGCTGAGGCATAATGAGAGGATGACACGACTCCTGTTTGTTCTATGAACAGAATAGGTTAAAAAAGAGTCCCCCCGATAAATAAGTTAATTTTATGATGAAGATTCATACCTCTATCGCCATGATCGCCGCATCTGCCATGTTGGTAGGTATTGCCGGTGCTCAAGATCAGGCCTCTACGGCCTCTGACACAAACACACAACCAAATATTACAGTGACACCTGAACAAATCAAAAAGAACTTAGGTTATTTCTTTGGCTACCAAACGGGTCGCCAAATTGGTTCATATCCTACCATTTCTGCAGACGACTTCGATCAGGAAGCCTTTATGCAGGCTGTAAAGGATGGTATGGCTGGTGCTAAACCGGCTGTTGACCAAGAAGAAATGCAGGCTACTCTTGCCGCTTTCCAAAAGGTAATGGACGAGAGATTGGCTACTCTTTCTGCCAAAAACCTAGAAGCTTCTAAGAAGTTTATGGAAGAAAATGGTAAGAAGGAAGGCATCACCACTACTAAGTCCGGTTTGCAGTACAAGGTCGTTAAGGCTGGTGGTTCTGAAAAATTTGACGAAGCTAAGTTCAAAAACCCCGTCTTTAAGCTTAAGTATACAGGTACTCTTACCGACGGTACGCAGTTTGATAGCTCCAATGGTCAGTCTGTAGAATTCCCGCTTCAGGTGATTCCCGGCTTTGCTGAAGCTTTGAAGACTATGCCTATCGGTGCTCAGTGGATTGTTTACATCCCGGCTGAACTTGCCTATGGTGAAAACTCTCCTACTCCGGCCATCCCTGTAAACTCTGCTCTTGTTTTCGATATCGAGCTTGAAGGTATTGCTGAAGGCCCAGAAGCTCCTCAGGGCGGCGAAATGAATATCTCTCCGGAACAATTGCAGGAAATGCTCCGCCAAGCCGGAGGACAGCAATAAACGGATTTTTTCGATTATTTGCTTATCAAGGTCACTCTCGACGAGTGACCTTTTTTGTTTGTAAATAGAATGAATCAATTTGGGAAAATGTGGACTTTACAAATGTAGCGCAGAGCGCTACATTTTTCTAAAAAAGAGGATAAATATGATTAATATAGAAGAAAAATTGTTGGATGGACATACTTTTATTGATTTATTTGCAGGATTAGGAGGATTTCGAATTGCACTAGAATCATTGGGGGCACGATGCGTATATTCAAATGAATGGGACAAATATGCACAAAAGGTATATGAAAAAAATTTTGGAGAAACACCGGAAGGGGATATAACAAAGGTAGATGAGAAGACTATTCCCAATCATGATATATTATGTGCAGGCTTTCCGTGCCAAGCCTTTTCAATAAGTGGCAAGCAAAGAGGGTTTGAAGATAGTCGAGGTACATTATTTTTTGATGTGGCTAGAATAGTGAGAGAAAAGAAGCCTAAAGTTGTATTTATGGAGAATGTAAAAAATTTTGCCATGCATGATAATGGGAATACACTAGCAGTGGTGAAAAATACAATGGAGGATTTAGGGTATACTTTTTATCAG
Source organism: Akkermansia sp. (assembly GCA_030525455.1). Lineage (GTDB taxonomy): Bacteria > Verrucomicrobiota > Verrucomicrobiia > Verrucomicrobiales > Akkermansiaceae > Akkermansia. The sequence continues at coordinate 41,035 of JAUNER010000019.1, forward strand.
AAAGTTTTAAACGCTGTTGATTATGGAGTTCCTCAAAAGAGAGAAAGAATATATATGGTTTGTTTTAGAAAAGACCTGCAAATTAATAATTTTCGGTTTCCGGCTCCATTTAGGCTTCAAAAGCATGTAGAGGATTTTTTGTTAAACGAAGAACGGATGGTAGAGGATTTGTACGTTCATCGGAATGACGTTAAATTGTCTACTGTAAAAGATGAGATTTATAGTAATAAGACAATAAGGTTAGGTATAGTAAATAAAGGAGGGCAAGGAGAGCGAATATATAGTACTAAGGGGATAGCCGTCACATTATCAGCATATGGGGGTGGTGCATTTGCCAAAACCGGTGGGTATTTGATAAATGGGAAATTTCGTAGATTACATCCAAGAGAATGTGCAAGAATAATGGGGTATCCTGATTCGTATCAATTATCTTCAAATAGAAATCAAGCTTATAAGCAATTTGGTAATTCAGTTGTAATTGATGTGTTGCAGTATATTGGACAAAAAATAGGTTTGTATATAGGAGGATGTAGTAAAGATTCTCGCAAAGAACAGAAATGTTTATATAGTTCCGAATTGATGAAAGATGGCAAAACTGAACAATTAGTGTTTTTAGAAGAATCTTCTAAGTATGAATGAGATGGATTTTAGGTGCGGGTTGCATACGATGTCTTTATCAAGGAAAGTAGTAAGCGATTTGGTGTCTCGTGTGAAAAGAGTAGAGAGGGTGTTGGGAATTGATATTGATGAGGAGTATGAGAAAGACAAATGTAAAAGAGTTATGAATTTCTTTATAGGCGGGGTTAATGTAGAACAGGAATGGGGTATTGAAGTAGGAGAGATTAGAACTAGGACATATAAATATGCTGTTGTTAAATATATTAATGTTAAGGATTTAATGGAATTAGAGAGATGAGGTTTAGAAATTCTGATTTGGAGAGACCTTTTGCATTTTGGTTGAGCGAAATGCTAAATATAACATTAGCATTATTAGTTTTGGACAATGTTCGGACTTCGTAGAGACTGTTTTTTTTGTGTGAGAGTATATAATTGTTGTAAGGTGAGCTAAAGCGGAGCTTATTGATTTCTAATTCAGAGGAAATAAAGACTCTTTTATTGATTATGCCAAGTTCTATTTGATTTAAATCGATGTGTTTCTGTATTGCAAACATTACATCATTTAGGAATGATTCACGTGTTTCACGGGAACCACTTTTTTTCTGACGATAAACAGCTGAAATGGAAAAAAATTGCTCGATTTTATCTAGTGGAAATAATTGGAACTGTCCGCTAATGAAGAAATATACATTTTTCCTTCGGTAATGCTGCTTAATAAACTGAGAAAATAATTTTTCTCCGTTAGGTATATTAATCTTTATCCCGGCAGTACCCGGGTTTGAAAAATGAGCGAAATTAGAATTCATGAAAGATATTATTTCTTTAATGGGAAGATTTATTGGCGATTTATTTTTTTGACTATAATCAAATTGATTTTTTTCAAAATTTGGCAACAACACAAATTGCCCACATTGTGATATATCGCTTTTTACTTCGATAAAAAAATTATGTGTAGGATATGTAACTAATATATCGGATGTTGAAGAGCGGCTACCACCCAATAATTCAAATTTTGCAATATTGCCAAAGTTTTTACGTAGATAGTGGAGGCATTCCTGTTCGTAATTTTCCCAGTTTTTCATATAACGAAAGTTAATTGGTGATATTTTAGATAATCAATCTACTTAAACAAGTACTAAAGTGATGTGGTCCTAATGAAATTGTAAGGGTATATAACGAAGTAATTTCTTTTAGGGTAGAATTGCCGATTTTTGAGTAAAAACGAGCAATAGAGGGTATTTTGGGGCATAATAGGGGGAATTTGGTGGGGCTACACACGCGCGCGTGCGCACGTTTTTAATAATTAGGCTTGCAATAAATTAAGAAAAGTGTAGTATTTTGCGCGTTATGTCAGACGAAACCAATGAGGTAAATGACCAGGTAGTAACAACGACAGCACCGCAAGAATATGGTGCGGCACAGATTGATAAATTAGAGGGGTTGGAAGCGGTTAGAAAGCGTCCGGGGATGTATATTGGTGACCCGGATGAGAGAGGTTTGCATCACTGCGTATTTGAGGTATTGGATAACTCCATAGACGAGCATTTAGCCGGGTATTGTTCAAAAATTGATATAGTCATTCACATGGATGGCTCTATTTCTATTGTGGATAATGGCCGAGGCATACCGGTAGACATTCACCCGAAGTTTGGGATTCCTGCCGTTGAATTGGTGCTTACGAATTTGCACGCAGGTGGTAAGTTTGGTCAGGGGGCCTATAAGTATTCCGGTGGGTTGCACGGTGTGGGTGCGAAGTGTGTGAATGCTTTATCTGATTGGTTCAAGGCAGAGGTTCGCCGCGATGGGAAGCGATATCAAATCAAGTTTGAGAGAGGGAAGACCACCGAGCCTCTTAAGGAAGTGGGAACGTGTCCGGCAGACGTGACAGGGACAACGATTACCTTTTTCCCGGATGCGACAATTTTCACAGACACGACAGAATTCAAGTTTGATAGACTCACGACTCGACTCAGAGAGTTAGCCTTCCTGAACCCGGGGTTGATTATTGAGCTTATCGATGAGCGAGAAAATGGTGGTCGACGCGAGACATTTTACTATAAGGAAGGGATTGTGGAGTTTGTTCGCCAGTTAGGCACAAACAAGGATGTAATTAACGAAAATCCCATTTCTATTTCCGGGGTAAGAAAAGTAGAAGTGGAATACGATGGGAAGAAGATGGAAGACGATGTGCTAGTAGACGTCGTATTTCAGTACAATAGCACGTATGAAACAAACATTCTCTGTTTTGCTAACTCCATTTACAATGGTGATGGTGGTACTCACTTATCCGGGTTCCGTGGTGCATTGACACGCGTGATTAATGGTTATGCAAAAGGCAATGGCTTACTGAAAGATAAAGACCCCTCATTAAGTGGTGAGGACGTGCGAGAAGGGCTTGTGGCGGTTATTTCTGTAAAGATGCCTAACCCTCGCTTCTCATCACAGACCAAAGATAAGTTGGTTAATACAGAAATCGAAGGTGTAGTAGGGAATGTGGTCTATGAAGAAATGAAGACCTACTTTGAAGAGAACCCTGCTATGGCCAAAAAGATTATTGAAAAGAGCATTACTGCCGCACGTGCTCGTGAAGCGGCTAGAAAGGCCCGTGAAACGGTGCGTAAGAGTGCTCTCTCAATTGGTGGTCTACCGGGGAAATTGGCCGACTGTTCAGATAGAGACCCTGCTAAATGCGAATTGTTCATTGTGGAAGGTGACTCTGCAGGTGGTTCTGCAAAGTTGGGACGAGACCGTCGCACGCAGGCTATTTTACCACTCCGTGGTAAAGTGTTAAACGTAGAAAAAGCTCGTTTGGACAAAGCACTTGGGAGTAAGGAAATTCAGAACATGATAACCGCCATTGGTGCCGGTATCGGTGATGGAGACGACGAAGGCTCATTTAAGCTTGAGAGAGTACGTTATCACAAAGTGATTATCATGACCGACGCCGACGTTGACGGTGCTCACATCAGAACATTGTTGCTGACCTTCTTCTGCCGTCACATGCCCCAGCTTGTTCGTGCCGGGTATTTATACATTGCCCAGGCACCACTTTACCGCATTACCCGAAAGAAGAGAGAAGAATACGTGCAGGATGAAGTGGCTCTGAACCGTAAGCTAATAGAATTGGCTGTAAATGATGTAACATTGCGATATGCCGATGCAACACGCTCGTTTAATGCTGAAGAACTTTCCTCAATTCTCGATACTTTGGTTAATTTACAGCGTTACACAGACTCTGTACAGACACAGGGGGGGAGTTTAGAGGCTCTACTTGAGCATAAAGCGGAGCATGGGGACTTCCCGGAATATCTTGTAAAAGTACGCTGTGGTAATGAGGAAGAAATTTGTTATTTCCATAACATTGAAGCACTCACCACATTCTCTGATGAGAATAGAGACTTATTCATCTTTGGTCAGCCGACAGAAGAAGAATTGCTCGCAAATCCGTTGCCGGAAAGAGAAGGTCCCAGTCGCCGAGCAATTACTCACGAATTACATGAAGCAAAGGCCATAGCTCGTTTATTAGGCCGATTGGAAGAACTGGGTATTCCCGGTACAATGCTTATTTCAAAGGATGCACCGCTCTTTGAATTAGTAGAGGGTGACGGTGAAAAAGAACGCACCACACCGCTTTACTCAGTCATGGATATTTTGGAATCAGTTGTCACTATCGGTAAGCGAGGCGTTGAAATTACACGATTCAAAGGTCTCGGTGAAATGGATGCTAAGGACTTGTTCAAGACCACCATGGATCCAGAGCGTCGAGAATTGCTTCGAGTGATACTTAATGATGATAATGCCGTGCGTGCGGATGAGATGTTTACCATCCTCATGGGTGATGTCGTAGAACCTCGTAAAAATTACATTGTAGACCACGCTCTGAATGTACGTAACCTCGACATCTAATCAGCCAACCTAAAATTTTTCTAAACCATGGAAAACAATAGAATCAAACCTGTGGATGTGGCAACCGAGCTTTCCACATCATTCCTGGACTACTCCATGTCTGTGATTATCTCTCGTGCTTTACCTGATGTGCGAGATGGCTTAAAGCCGTCACAGCGTCGCATCCTGTATGCGATGAAGGAACTTAACCTTTCTCCCGGTGGTAAAACTCGTAAGTGTTCAAAGATTGTGGGTGACACGATGGGTAACTATCACCCACACGGTGATGCTGCCATTTATGGTACTCTCGTCAATATGGCCCAAGATTGGTCTATGCGAGACATTTTGGTTATTGGGCAGGGTAACTTTGGTACACCGGATGGTGACCCACCTGCTGCTGCTCGATATACGGAAGCAAAGCTTTCCGGTATGGGGGTGGCCTTGATGGCTGATTTGGATAAAGACACAGTAGACTTTGTGCCCACCTATGACAACGAGCATACAGAGCCGACAGTATTCCCCTCAGCATTCCCGAACTTATTAGTGAATGGTGGTACGGGTATTGCTGTGGGTATGGCTACAAATATGCCACCGCATAACCTTGGTGAAGTTGTGGATGGTATTTGTGCTACAATTGATAATCCTCTGATTACTGTTGAGGAGCTGAAGCGTTACATCAAAGGACCTGACTTCCCGACAGGTGGTGATGTGCTTGGTTTTTCCGGTATCGATAGTTATTTTAGAACTGGTCGTGGTTCTGTTCGCATTCGTGGGAAAATTGATATTGAACAAACAGAATCCGGCAAAGACCTGCTTATCATTCGAGAAGTACCCTATGGTGTTAATCGTTCTGCGTTACAAGAACGTATTGCAGAATTGTATAAGGAAAAAATCCTCACGGATATTTCCGGTATTCGAGACCTTTCCGACGAAAAGACCTGTATCGAAATTGAATTAAAGCGCGATGCTCGTCCTCAGGTGGTCATGAACCAGCTTTATAAACTGACAGCGATGGAAACATCTTTCTCTGTCAATATGTTGGCCATTCATGATAATCGTCCGAAGACGCTTGCTATGCTCGATGCTATCAATTATTACATTGAGCATCGACGCGAAGTTGTCGTTCGTCGTACGCGTTATTTATTAGCTGATGCTGAAAAGGATGCCGAGAGATTAGAAGCCTTCTTATTGGCTTTAGGGCACATGGATGACTTTATCCAAATTATTCGTGATTCCAAGAACCGTGACGAGGCTCGTGAGCGATTACAGGCCTATACATTTAGCACAGGAACTGCAGAAAGTCTGGGTATTTTGATTCGCTCACAACCCTCTGTACAGGGTGAGAGATACATCTTTACTGAGCGTCAGGTAAATGCCATTCTTGATTTACGACTCTATCAATTAACTGCTCTGGAAAACGATAAGATTTCCGGGGACTATGCAGAGTTACTTATTCGCATCAAGGATTACATGGACATTTTGGCAAACGAAAGCCGAGTACTTGGCATCGTGAAAGATGAGCTCATCGCCATTAAAGAAAAATATGCCACACCGCGTGTGACTCGCTTAGTACCCTACGCCGGGGATATGGCCATTGAGGATTTGATTCCGAATGACACCATGATTGTTACCATTTCTCACTGTGGTTACATTAAGCGAACTAACTCAACGGAATATCGAGTACAGGGGCGTGGTGGTAAGGGCATACGAGCCGCCATGACTAAAGAGGCGAAGAAAGATACGGAAGCTGACTTCATCGAGCACTTATTTGCTGCTCAGAACCATGACTACATCATGTTCTTTACCAATACAGGTCGTGTTTATGTAGACCGTGTGTATGAAATTGATGAAGCTGCTCGTTCTGCCCAGGGGAGAAATATTAAAAACTTGCTCGATTTACAGCCGGATGAAGCCATTGCCGCCATTCTGCGATTGGAACGCCGCGTAGATGATAAGGGGAATGACATTACCTTTGGCGAGGGGAGTGGTAATGTGGTCTTTGCTACCAAGGATGGCACAGTTAAAAAGACAAGCCTCAATGATTTCGCCAATTATCGTAAGGCCGGTATTATTGCTATTAACCTAGAGGAGGGCAATAGTTTGGTAAATGCTGAGCTTACTACCGGTGAGGATGAAATTGTGCTTGTGACTCATGATGGTATGAGCATCCGCTTTGCCGAAAGCGAACTTCGTGTACAGGGTAGAAATACCATTGGTGTTCGTGGCATTCGTCCTCGTAGTGGTGACTATGTAGTGGCTCTTGCTATTGTAGACCCGGAAAAGACTTTGCTCGTTGCTTCAGAAAACGGTCTTGGTAAGCGCACCGTCTTTGACGAATATCGAGTACAGGGCCGTGGTGGTACAGGTATTAAGACCATGAACTGCACAGATAAGACAGGTAAGGTTGTATCTGCTACTGTCGTATCTGACGAGGATGAACTGATGCTAATGACTACAGCCGGGCAATCCGTTCGTATTAAAGTCGATACCATTCGCGAAACCGGTCGTGCCACCCAAGGGGTGAAACTTATGACTCTGAAGGATGGCGAGAGCATTCAAGACATTTCTATCGTCATCCCGGACGATGAAGAAGAGGGGGATGTAGCTGATGAATCTGCTGAAGTAACAGTAGAAACATCCGACGATGCTCCTACTTCTGAAGAATAAAATTTAGCCCCATCTTTGCTCAGCTAAGGGCAAAGATGGGGTAGTTTGTTATGAAGGCAGAATCAGCATTATCTCATTGCATTGAGAAATTGACTAGCAAAGGCTTCCGTTGTTATGAAGTGCCTACGGGGGCAGATGCTTTGGCTCTTTTCCGATTGTTAATGGATGAGATAAATCCTGGAACTGTGTCATTTGGCGGGTCTTTGACTTTGAAGGAAATAGGTATCTTAGATGAGCTAAGAAACCGTAAAGATGTTGAGTTGATAGACGGTTTCCAAGCTCACATGAGCCGTGAGGAGAAATGGGAGATTCGACGACGTGGCATGACAGCGGAGCTTTTCCTCTCCGGGGTGAATGCCGTGAGTGCGGATGGTTCCTTGCATTGGCTCGATATGGTGGGTAATAGAGTTGCCCCCATTGCTTTTGGACCGAAGCAGGTGATTTTGATAGTTGGTAAAAATAAAATTGTTTCGTCAAAAGAAGCAGCGATGGAGCGAATGCGGAGTATTGCTCCGCAGAATGCAAAACTTCATGGATTTCAAACGCCATGTGCGACTACCGGAGTTTGCGTGAATTGCAATTCACCGGAAAAACTCTGCAACGTACAAATGTCTATTTCCAGGTGTTACCCGCAAGGGCGAATCATCGTGATTTTTATTGCAGAAGAACTAGGTTTATAAAACTTATCTAACAAAAAAATTGCTTATGTCTCAGGTAGAAATTATGGCTCCGGCCGGGTCATTTGAATCATTAGCTGCCGCCTTGCAAGGGGGGGCAGATTCTGTTTACTTTGGTGTTGGGAAGTTAAATATGCGTTCTCGTGCCACGGTGAATTTTACAGAAGATGATTTGCCGGAAATTGTATCTCGTTGTCATGAGTCAAATGCCAAAGCTTATTTGACCCTAAATATCATTGTTTATGATGAGGAATTAGCGGAAGTCCGTCGCCTGTGTGACTCTGCCCTCAGTGCCGGGATAGATGCCGTGATTGCTTCTGATTTGGCTGTAATTACATACGCTCATTCTATTGGCTTAGAAGTACATATGTCTGTGCAGGCAAATGTGTGCAACATGGCTTCGGTGAAGTTCTACGCACAGTATGCCGATGTGGTGGTATTAGCCAGAGAGTTGAGTCTTTCTCAAGTTCGCCATATTATTGAAGGGATTAAGAAAGACGATGTGCGTGGCCCCTCCGGTCAGCTTTTGCGGGTAGAAATTTTTGCTCACGGGGCACTGTGTGTGGCGGTTTCCGGTAAGTGTTATATGAGTTTGGCAGCATATAATTCATCTGCTAATCGCGGAGCTTGTTTCCAGAATTGTCGTCGTGCCTATCGTGTGACAGATGATGAGACAGGTAACGAAATGGTGATTGATAATAAATACGTCATGTCGCCAAAGGATTTATGTACCATTCAGGTGCTTGACCAGATATTGGATGCCGGGGTTTCTGTATTAAAGCTGGAGGGGCGTGGGCGTTCTTCGGATTATGTGCGTACGATTACATCCGTTTATCGAGAAGCAGCTACGGCTTGTGAAGAAAAGACGTTTTCTGCTGAGAAAGTAGACACTTGGTTGGAACGCCTAAGTTCTGTTTATAATCGAGGATTCTGGCAGGGGGGCTATTACCTTGGTGTTAAGTGGGGGGAATGGAGTGGCTCGGCTCATAGTCGTGCTACCATGATGCGTGTGCATATTGGTAAAGTGACGAACTTTTTCAAAAAATCTAACATTGCAGAAATCACCCTTGAAGCAGGCGGTTTAGCCGTGGGACAAACAATTATTGTAGCCGGACCAACGACAGGGTCTGTACGTGTAGAAGTAACCACGATGCAGGTAGAAACAGAGCAGGGGATGCAGGCTACGGAGCATGCTTCTAAGGGGAGTGTTATTTGTATACCGGTTCCGGAGCTTATTCGTAGACGCGATAGAGTTTATTTGCTTCGTCCGCGTACTCTTGAGGACGCGTAGGGGTGATTTTACATTGATACGCATATTGTAATTATCGGTAGCTATGAGAGCAGAAGAAAAGTTTTGGAAGCTCCCTGCATACATCTTTTGTGGGTGTATGTCGGTGCTTTTTTCTTGTAGCCGGGAGTGTGAAGAAGTTGTTTTTGTACCTCCGCCTGTTGAGCAGAGGACGGGGTACTTTGATGATGCTTCTGTTATCCCTTATTATTTATTCGGCTGGCAGGATGATGCGATGCTACCGGGGAGGTTACTTATAGTCGTCGATAAACCAAAACAAATGGTGTATGTTTATCGCGGTGAGCAACGTGTGGGCTTTGGTCCTATTAGTTCGGGGAAGAGTTCAAAGGCTACCCCGGCGGGGTATTTCCGTATAACGACCAAGCAACGGAAGCATAAATCTTTTTATGGTACATTTACATCGTCTGATGGTCGTACCAGATCAGGTGATTTAAGGCGAGATAAAGCTACTGCCGGAGAGCACTTTTCACCTACGGAGATGCCGTATTTTATGCGGATAAATGGCAGGGTGGGCTTGCATCAGGGGTATTTGCCGGGGTATCCTGCTTCGCATGGATGTATTCGAATGCACGAAAAGACGGTAAAAAACATTTTTGAAATTGCAAAGAAAGGAACTTGCGTGGCTGTGATGGATACGCCATGGACTATTCAGGAGCTTCAGCAAATAGAGGATGATAAGTTCATTTCTGTTGCTGAACCAAAGAAGTTTGGGGATGCCGATACAGACCCTCAGTTTAAAAATAAAGATAAGGAGCCTTTTCCCATTTCGCAATAAGTGTCATTGATATGTCATCTATTCAATTAAATAAAATGCTCGCCGGTGAGCTTTACGATGCTTCAGATGCTACCTTGGTAGAGGCTCGTTTGCGTGCACGACGATTGCTGGCAGAGTATAATGCGTCTGCTCCTGATGATTTGACAGGGCGTACGCAAATTCTACAAGAACTCTTGGGCAGGGCGGAGCAAGGTATTTACATTGAACCGCCTTTTCGTTGCGATTATGGCTCGTACATGTTTGTGGGGCAACGATTTTATGCTAATTTTAATTTAGTGGTGCTTGATTGTGCCCCAGTGGTGATTGGGGATGATGTATTGATAGGGCCGAATGTGGGAATTTACACAGCTACGCATCCGGTAAGCCCGGAATTGCGTAAAAAAGGGCTCGAATATGCTCAGGAAATTCGCATTGATAATGGTGTGTGGATTGGTGGCGGCTCGACAATCTGCCCGGGGGTACATATTGGCGAAAACTCCGTCATTGGTGCAGGCAGTGTTGTGACGAAAGACATCCCCCCAAATGTGGTTGCTGTGGGTAATCCTTGTCGCGTGCTTCGCCCTATCTCAGAGGCAGATAGAGAAAGATTTCCTCAGATGGGTTAAATTTACCATAGGATTTAGGAAGATAATTGCTTTTATGCTTGCAAAAATTGTTTGCAAAGTTCATATAAAGCGAATTATTGTAAAATCCTAGTGTATTGAATTTTGTGACTTTCAATTTCAAAAATAGCTTGACATTTCAATTTTTTTTCATAGGAAAGTATATATTAGCGTACCCCTTTGTATTTTATGTCAACTATTCCCTACACTCCGGTTGTTCCCGTTTCTCAGTCTGCTAACCAAATTGCTTCTTGGCCTA